>DASWMJ010000084.1:0-345187 GCA_036399775.1 Chloroflexia bacterium
CCGGGCCACCCACGGGGTCGCCCCTACCGGATATATTCCTTTATTCTAAACTCTTATTTGATGCACCGGAGGGTATTTGAGTGAACGCAGTCAGGCTCGGCCTTATCGGAGACTACAACCCGGAGGTAAAGGCGCACATCGCTATACCGAAGGCCCTGGCATTTGCTTCAGAGGCAATCGGATGTCGCGTAGCAGGCGAATGGATCGGCACCGAAACGTTGGAGCGCGAGGTTGAGGAGCGCGTGTCATCTTACGATGGGCTATGGTGCGTGCCCGCCAGCCCCTATGCGAGCATGCAGGGCGCGCTCGACGCCATCCGCTACGCGAGGGAGAAAATGCGCCCATTCCTGGGGACGTGTGGCGGCTTCCAGCATGCGCTGATAGAGTACGCCCGGAACGTGATGGGGATAGCAGAGGCCGACCATGCCGAGTCGAACCCTGACGCGTCCGCGCTCTTCATAACGCCTCTCACCTGCGCCCTGCGAGGCGTCAAGGGTAAGATCGTACTCAAAGAAGGCTCGCGCGTCAGAGAGATTTACGGCGCGGGAGAGGGCATGGAGGAGTACAACTGCGGCTTCGGCCTGAACCCCCAATATCGTGCCTTGCTGGAAGCGAGTGATTTACGCATCACAGGGTTGGACGACGAGGGCGAGGTGAGAGTGGTAGAGCTTGCGGGCCACCCATTCTTCATGGCGACCCTCTACCAACCGGAGCGGCAGGCGCTCACGGGCGTAGCCCACCCCCTGGTAACCGCCTTCGTTCAGGCAGCAGCCGGTGTCCCCTCCGCACCTGCGCCCCACGCAGTCCTCTTGCCGTCTTGATACAAAGACGCGCCAGGAGTTTCCCCCTTCCAAACAGGTAGGGGATGTGGAAAACTCGCTATTTTGCCTATTGACCTGACTTGAATAGGCAAGTATACTAAGCCCACTTCGACGTTGTGGGTTCGCCCATAACGGCGGAGGAACAGAAACTCAGATCGTCTGCAAGGACTGTCTGGGTTTTCTGTTTAACCAGGCTTCTATTCAAAAAGCAGATCCAAAAGGGCGCGCTACCTCCGGCTGCGCCCTTTTCACGTTTCACGCATCACGTTTCACGCCCAATCCAGCGTCGCAAACCCCTTTTCCTAAAGATGTAAGCAAACTGTAATACTGCTGTAATGAAATCAGGCGTTTGTGGTCCGTCAGGTGCTAACAATCTTAGTCGTTCAACTGTACCGGGAATGCCGACATTGCTCAAACGGAGGAGCCTGGCAAATGGATGGTAGTCCCGGTTTTACCAAAATAGGAGGAAAAGAATGTCGAACCTCAAACGTATACTGGTCGGAATGCTCATCCTCACCTTGCTGGGAGTGCAGATGGCCCCACAGAGGGCAGCCGCCCAGGCAGGGACCAAGACCTACGAGGTGACGGTCACGAACATCACCACGAGCAAGCAGGGCCTCTCACCTATCGTCATAGCCACCCACCCGGCATCGGTGCATGCCTGGCAGATGGGCCAGATGGCTTCTAAGGGCCTTGAAGTGGTCGCTGAAGACGGCATGCCGGATATGCTCGCCAGTGAGTTGAAGGGCAACGCTACGGATGTGGTAGCAACGCACTCGCATCTCCTGCCCGGCGACAGCATCACCGTCACGATAACCGCCAAGGATGGTGACGTGCTCTCTGCTGCTACCATGCTGATTCAAACCAACGACGGCTTCACCGGCCTGGACAATGCTGCACTCACCGACGGTAGCACAGATACGATGGCCTACGACGCCGGCACCGAGGAGAACACCGAGAAGGCCACCGACGTGCCAGGCCCCCCGTTTGGCGGCAAGAGCAACAGCCCCGACACCAGCCCGCACCAGCCTATCGCCCTGCACACAGGTATCACCGGCAAGGCCGACGTTACGCCTGACTTCAACTGGACAGGCCCGGTCGCCCGCTTCACAGTGCGTGCTATCACCCCCGCCACCGTCGCGCCCGGCATGCGTGCCTTCGACGTGACTGTGACCAATATCACTAAAAGCATGCAGGGACTTTCCCCTCTAGTGGTAGCCACCCACCCTGCCTCCGCACACGCCTGGCAGATGGGCCAGATGGCTTCCAAGGGCGTCGAAATACTGGCTGAGGATGGTATGCCCGCCATGCTCGCCGACGAGCTAAAAGGCGTCGCAACAGATGTGGCGGCGACCAAATCGCACCTTTTCCCTGGCGACAGTATCACCGTCAGGGTAATGGCTAAAGATGGTGACGTGCTCTCGGCTGCTACCATGCTCATCCAGACCAACGACGGCTTCACCGGCCTGGATAGCGTAGCCCTCAACGAAGGCGACACGGACGCTATGGCTTACGACGCGGGCACCGAGGAGAACACCGAGGCTGCGGCTGATGTCCCTGGCCCTCCATTTGGCGGCATGATGCACGGGCCGGACTCGACTCCGCACCAGCCCATCAGCATGCACCAGGGCATCACAGGCAAGGCCGACGTCAAGCCTGAAATGTTCAACTGGACAGGCCCTGTCGCCCGCTTCAGCGTTCGCGCGGTTGTGCCCAATACCGCCGCGCCGCCAGCGCAGCCTGCGCCGCCGACTGTTGTGCCTCCCGCAGTAGTACCGCCCGCACCGCCTCCGGTAGTCGCGCCCCCCGCGCCTCCCGCACAGGTGCCTCCTGTCGTTGCCTCCACGCCGGTTGTGCCCACCATGCCCAAAACTGGCGCGGGCGACTGGGACATGTGGCCTCTGGCGGCGGTCGCAGGCGCTCTATTCCTGCTCGGCCTATTCCTGCGCCGGAGATCCGCATTTAGTAGGCGCTGAGTCTTAACTTTCACGCCCGTAGGCAGAGAGAATTTTCTGTGAAGAAATAAGCAAAAGCGACGTGGGGCGTCGCTTTTGCTTATTTCTTCACTTGAGTGGTAAAACTGTTATAATATCAACCCATGAGGGGCGGCCAGGCGCGGTCGCCCTATCTTTTCGGCGTGGCGCGCAGCCTGCCGGGGTGACTACAAAGGTGAGGAGGACAATGGTGTCCGACAGCCAATCGCATGGCCGCCAGTACATAGAGACGCTGGTGGTGGCGCTGGGGGGCAACGCCATACAGCAAAAGGGTGAGCGTGGCACGGCGGCAGAGCAGTTCGCCAATGTCAGCCGCGCCATGTCGTCGGTCGCCGAGCTTGCCCACCGGGGCTACCGGGTGGTGCTGACGCATGGCAACGGCCCGCAGGTAGGCACGATACTGTTGCAGCAGGCAGTAGCCGAAGATGAGGAAGGCATCCCCGCTATGCCGATGGACGTTGCCGGGGCTATGAGTCAGGGGCAGTTGGGGTACATGATGCAGCAGTGCCTCCAAAACGAGCTACGAAAGCGCGGCAGGCCCTGGCCCGTTGCCACTGTAGTCACGCAGGTGGTAGTTGACCCGCAGGATCCCGCCTTCAAGAACCCCACCAAGCCGATAGGCCCCTTCTATACCGCAGAGAAAGCGGAAGAGCTGCGCTCAAGAGGCTTCACAGTGGTAGAGGACAGCGGCAGGGGCTATCGCCGCGTGGTGCCCTCCCCCCAGCCCGCCGCCATCGCGGAGATATACGCGGTCAAGACGTTGGTGAATAGCGGCACGCTGGTGATATGCTCCGGCGGCGGGGGCATACCCGTTGTACGCGATGAGAGCGGCATGCTATGTGGGGTCGAAGCGGTCATAGACAAGGATTTGGGCGCATCCCTGCTGGCGCAAAAGCTGGACGCCGACCGCCTGCTGATACTGACCGACGTTGAGAAGGTGTCAATCAACTTCCGCAAGCCTGACCATCAAGAGCTATCGCAGTTGAGCGTCAAAGAAACTAGAAGGTACATAGAAGAAGGCCACTTCGCCGCAGGCAGCATGGGTCCAAAGATGCAAGCCGCCCTGCGCTTCGTAGAGGCAGGCGGCAAGCAGGCCATAATAACCCACCTGCACAAAGCAATAGACGCCCTTGAGGGCAAGACGGGAACGAGCATTGAATAAATTTGAATTTTGAATTCTAAATTTTGAATTGTTGGTGGCTTTGTGAAGGATAATCTTATTCGGGAGAAGACATTTAGCTTTGCGCTGGATGTAGTCCGTTTGTACCGAGAGTTGCAAGCGCGACATGAGTATGTGCTTTCAAAGCAGTTGCTGAGGAGTGGAACCAGTATCGGCGCGAATGTAGAGGAGGCTTGTGCAGCTCAGAGTCGGGCGGACTTTCGTGCGAAGATGTCCATAGCCTCGAAAGAAGCCAGAGAAACTAAATATTGGCTACGTTTATTGCAAGAATCGAGGATTGCAGAGATTGATCTTACAGAACAATTAGCGAAGGCAGAGGAAATCACACGCATCCTGACTGCCATAGTGAAAACTAGCAGCGAGTCACAGTAATTAGACCGCGACCCTATTACCCACGAACAATAATTCAAAACTCAGAATTCAAAATTCAAAATTCACCGAAGGGGGAGAGACATGGCAGTGAGCATGAAGGGCCGGAGCCTGGTTTCTATGGCCGATTTTAGCGTAGAGGAGATCTGGCGGGTGTGGGAGCTTGCCTCCGACCTGAAGCGCAGGCAAAAGGCGGGCGAGGCGCACCGCATCCTGGAAGGCAAGCAGTTGGCTATGATCTACCAGAAGCCTTCCCTCAGGACGCAGGTGAGCTTCGAGACCGGCATGGCGCAGCTTGGGGGGCACGCCGTCTACCTGGGGCCGGACCATATCGCCCTCGGCAAGCGGGAGAGCGTGCCCGATGTGGCGCGCGTGCTGGGGCGCATGGTGGACGGCATCATGGCCCGCGTGTTTGGGCACAAGGACGTGGAGGAGTTGGCAGAGTACGCGGGCGTGCCGGTCATCAACGGTCTGTCGGACGACGAGCACCCCTGCCAGGCGCTTACCGACCTCTTCACCATCTACGAGAAGAAGCGCCGGGTGGAGGGGGTCAACCTGACGTACATCGGAGACGGCAACAACGTGGCCGCGTCGCTCCTGCTGGCGGGGGCGAAGGTCGGCATGAACGTCACCCTCATCAGCCCGGAGGGGTACGAGGTAAAGACGCAATATGTAAAGAAGGCCCGCGCCGACGCCGCCATATCAGGCTCGCGCCTCAAGTTCTCAAGCGACCCGGACGACGTGGCGGGCAGCGACGTGCTCTACACCGACACCTGGGCCAGCATGGGGCAGGAGAGCGAAGCCGAGCAGCGCATCCGCATCTTCCAGCCCTACCAGGTGAATGCCCAATTGCTCAGGCGGACAGGCACCAACACCTTTGTCATGCACTGCCTCCCGGCGCATCGCGGGCAGGAAATCACCGACGAAGTAATGGATGGCCCCTCCTCTGCGGTATTCGACGAGGCCGAAAACCGCCTGCACGTACAAAAGGCGTTGATGGCCCTTATCATCTAACCCCTGGTCCCTAACCCCCCTAACCCCTGACCCCTGACCCCTGGCTCCTCATCGCCGCCTCCGCTCGCTTCCATGCCCTGGTGGCCGCCTGCACCGCCGGGTCTGACGCGGGCGCGGGGCCGTAGCGGGCTTCCAGGTAGGCGGCTGTGATGTCCCGGAACTCGCCTCGCAGGTCGGGCATCGCGTTGGACAGCACCGAAAGGTACTCGATGGGCGTTTGCTGGACCGCGCGTGGGTAGCCGATCTTCCCCGCCGTCGCCTGCATCCGCGCATAAATCTGGCGCACCGAAAGCGTGCCGCTCCACTCTGCATGCCCCGCGAGGGCCGCCAGGTCGTCTTCCAGGCTACCCTTTACACCCTCCGCGCCTTTGCTTTTGCGGCCAAACAGCTTGAGGAGCCAATCCTTTATCTGCTGCACCAGCATCGCCCACGAGCCTATACTCTCACGCTCCTCTGCTACTTCCCGATGCCGGGTTCGCGCCGTGCGTCTCAGTTTGCTACTGACCACCAGTATCGCAATGACGGCCACCAATATCACGCCCGCCCACGCCATAAAAGTCAGCACTTCAGGCGGCACCTCCAGTATCCCTTGTTCCCAGTCCCTCCTGATTCTTTCCAGGAACTTAGAGGTATTAGCAGGCCCATCGCTCGCTTTCTGCGGGGGCTGCTGCTCGCCTCCACCTATCCCTATGGCGCTTGATACGGCCCCCAGGAACATGAAGACGTAATAGAAAATCAAACTTATGACAAATGCGACGCCATACAGGACCGCCCCAAGCAGTACGAGCGCCCCCGTTACCAGCGCGAATACCCCTCCCAGGAGACCACCCGCGTTCGCAGCGCCACCTATCAGCCCCACGATAAGTATCGCCCCTATGCTGAGGGTCAGGACGCTGCCCCAACCGCCCATCTTGATGCCACCATACTCCTCGCGCACCATCTGGCGGTTGCCCACAGCCAGCCCGGCCAGCGCCCACACGAAGAACCACAGCAGCACGCTCCCAAGCTCCACCCACGCAGCCGCTACAATCTCAGGCCCGATTATGGTAGCCATGATAGCGGCGAACCCGATCAACAGCAGCCCTATGCGGAACCCCGCATATGCTCCGTTGAAGTCGGGCCGCTCCGACGCCCTGTAACCTCCCAGGAACCAGGGGACCAGGCTAACCAGGACCGCATATACCAGGGAGAGCAGCCACCCTAAAGAGTAATCACCGTTTGCGGGCGAATTCGTAGCTACCTGCACAAGAATGGCCGCGATGAGACCGGCCGTGCCCGCCAACACCTGCACAGCCAGCATCGGCATGCGCGTGCCGTCCAACAGGAAGCGCACGAACCACCACGCCCCCAGTTGCAGCCCCGCCAGTATGAGCGGCGACGGTGCGCCCGCCAGTCCCACCCTGGATAGCACAACCGCATGGAAGAGGCCGGCGGTTATATATATCCAGCAAGCGTCCATCGCCGCCAGGCAAACCGGCAGCGCAACGTCGTTCACTCTCCTGCTCAGTGCTATAGCCATAAACTGCTCCTGGTGAGGCGTGAAACGTAAAACGTAAAACGTAAAACGTGAACCACAAAGGCACAAAGAACACTAAGATATTGTGAATGGAACCACAGAGGCGCCGAGACGCAGACGTTATCTAAAAATACGCAATACGAACTACGCAATACGTTCCACGTTTCACGTTTCACGCCTAGAACACCAACTCCTCCACGTCCGCTACGTGGCCGACAGCGTCTACCGGGTAGTAGACTATGCCTTGTGCGCGGAGGGCGTCTGCGGGCACTCGCTCTGCGTAGAGCTTCGCCCGGACTGAGCCTATCGTTTCCACCAGCGTTACGGGGTGCCCGGCCCGCCTGATGGCCGTTAGTATGCTCACCATATCCTCCGTCACCACGCCTGTCACTACGACTATTGTGGCCCCCCTCGGCAGGTTGCGCCGCTCGGCCCTTATCGTGTCTTCCATCGAGAGGCCCGACCACCCTTTGACCCGCGCCAGGCTCTCCAGGATGCGCGTAAGCTGCTCAGGGTTGCGGCTTGGCAGCATTTTCACGTGCCTATCGGAATGAGGCGTGAAGGCGTTCACCTGCAAACCCACCATGTAGCCCTGTTTGAGCGCGTGGTTCGCCAGCGAAGCCGCCACCGTGATAGTCAATTCTAGCGTCTGGGGGTCAATCCCCTCCCAAATCTTGATGAACGTATCCTGGTTGCAGAAGATAAATAGCTGGGGCGTGGCCGCAGGCTCGAACAGCTTGGTTTGCAGGGTATCGCGCCTGGCCGACGCCTTCCAATGTATGAAGCGCGGGCTATCCCCGTATGCGTATTCTCGCACCGCCCTGATACGCAATGGGTCGGTAGCCAGTTGCTGGATCGCCTTGAAATCGCCGAAAGCCTGGCGGGCCGGTATGCCCAACCTCTCTACAGGCACATACCTGGGGTAGACCAGCAGCGTTTGTGGCGTTTCTACCGTCTCAAGCTGCCGGAAGATGCCGAATACATCCCCCGACTGGACCTCCACCGGCCCGAACTCGTGCTCACCACGCGCCGTGCATACTATCTTGTGGTGACGCGTGATCCGTTCGTACCACCCCATCGTGATAGCAGCCCTCATGTGTCTGTATTGGGCTTTGGGCGATACCGTTACAACCGCGCCGGATGTGACCTGTAGCGCGCCCGGTGCCACGTCCTCTATCGAGAGCCAGGGGATAGGTAGCGGCTTAGAGTTGGTGAAAACGTGCGCCATGTCCACCTCTTCGCCGTAGAAAGCCCTCGTCTGGCTGAAACGGCGCTCTACGGTAAGGTTGCGCAGGCAAAAGTGCGTCCACAGCCACGCCACCCCTATAGCGGCCACAAGGAGCAACCCCAACCCGAATAGCGGCTGGCTGCCCAGCACCGCACCCAGCACGATCATTGCCCCTGCGCCATACATCCACGCCTGCGATACCTGGCTGAGCTTCAGCCCACTGGCACGCGCTTTCCTCCTGGCGCTCTCCCCCTCCTCTTCGGCAGCCGGAGTGGCCGCCCGGTTGCGCTTTGCCAGGGAGAAAATCGCCATGAGCATCAAGCCTTTACACCGCGCTTTCTACGGGCACGGGCACGCTGTCCAAGACTTCTTTCAGTATCTCCGCGTTGTCACGCCCCCGCAGACGCGTGCGCGTGCTCAATATAATGCGATGGGCGAGCACAGGCCCCAACATACGCTTTACGTCGTCCGGCAATACAAACCCGCGCCCCTGTATCGCCGCCAGAGCCTGCGCCGTCCTGTAGAGCGCCAGCGTCGCGCGGGGCGACGCGCCTAGCTCTATCGTATCGTGGTGGCGAGTGGCGTGCGTCAGGGCCACCATGTAGCCCTCTACCGCCGCGCTCACGTGTACTTTGCGAACCGCCTGCTGCCCCTGCATTATCTCGTTGGCGGAAGCCACAGGCTCTACATCCATCATGGGACTGCCCTCTTTGAAGCGCCTCAGTATGGCCCGCTCATCCTCTTCACTGGGGTAGCCCAGTTTGAGCTTTATCAGGAAGCGGTCGAGTTGGGCTTCCGGCAGGGGAAAGGTGCCCTCAAGCTCCACCGGGTTCTGCGTCGCCAGCACCACGAACGGCCTGGGCAGCGCCACCGTATCCATGTCAATCGTCACCTGTCTCTCTTCCATCGCTTCCAGCAGGGCGGATTGCGTGCGCGGTCCAGCCCTGTTGATCTCATCGGCCAGCACTACCTGGCTGAATACCGGTCCCTGTCGCGTCTCGAATTGCCCCGTCTGCTGGTTGTAGATTGAGGTGCCGGTGATGTCGGAAGGGAGCAAATCGGGCGTGAATTGTATGCGATGGAAGCTGCACCCCAGCGAGCGGGCCAGCGCCTTCGCCATAGTGGTCTTGCCGATGCCGGGCACGTCTTCAATCAATATGTGCCCCTCGCACAGCAGCGCCACCAGCATAAGCTCTATCTCGGCCTGCTTGCCCACGATCACCCGCGATACGCTCTGCTGCACCTTCTTCGCCAGCGCCGCTATGCTCGCCACTTCCGGCGCAACTTGCGGTGGCTCGAACCCATCCGAGGCGTGCCGCCCATTCCCGCGCTCCAAAGACATCGGCGTGCTCCCATCTTTATAGAGTCACAATACTACACTACAATATACCCTGCCCATCAAACAAAGGTTCTAAGTAGAGCTGTATCAAAGTTGCTCTTCCGGCTTGTACAGAGCAAGCGAAGAAAAGTTTTCTTTTGTTTGTGTGCGAAAAATGGCGGCTTCGCCGCCATTTTTCGCACACAAACAACCTCTTTTTCTCATGTAAGGCGCATTTAGCGGCTTTGACACAGCCCTGGATTCTAAGTGGTATCAGTTGACTTGCCAACCTTCCTGGCCTATAATATCCCCAACTGAATAGGCGATGAGGCTCGCCGGGCCACCTCGATGGCCCACCGTTCAAGCCGAACTGATAGCTTCTACTACATCCTTCGCGGTGCCGGTAGAGGCTTTTTTGATAGATTAGCCTCCACACCACCGGAGGATGAACAGGAGCTAGCCATGCCTGATGACGATACAACCAACATGCAGGCTGAGCAAGAGATAGGCGCACGTACCGCCCCTCACCAGGGATTTATGCTGATGCAGCAACTGACCATTTACATCAAAGAGACGGACCATGTAGCACACCGACCTCTGTATCTCAAGGTACTGGAGCTTATCAAAGAAAATAACGGTGCGGGCGCGACCATGCTAAAGGGGGTGGCAGGCTATAGCTCCTCCAGCCATGCCATCCAGACCGCAGGCTTTGCCGACATCCAGCACAAACTGCCACTTGTCATAGTGGTCGTTGAAACTGCTGCCTGGATAGAGGCAATCCTCCCCCAATTGGAAGCTCTATTGCAATCGTGCGGCGGCCTCCTGACAATTCAGCACCTTGAGGCCCACCGCTACCTGCACCCCAATCTCCCCAAGAAGGAGTAAAGTCTTGCCATCATTAATCGAGATCTTGTATGAGTGACTTCCTGATAATCAGCGCGGGCGCTGTCCTGGGCGCGAACCTCCGCTACTTGGTCGCCAACTACTTCGCCGCCCGTATGGGGTTAGCTTTCCCTTGCGGCACTCTCTTCGTCAACGTCACGGGTAGCTTCCTCATAGGCTTCGTTCTCACCCTCATGGCAACCCGACTTGTCGCCGACCCCGCCCTTCGCCTGCTGTTAGGCACCGGCTTCCTCGGCGCTTACACAACCTTCTCCGCTTTCAGCTACGAAACTATAGCCCTCCTTGAGCGTGGCGACCTTCTCCCAGCCGCCGCAAACTCCGCAGCCAACCTGCTAGGCTCTATCCTGGCCGCCTATCTTGGCGTAGTGCTGGGCCGGCTGCTGGGCTAGCAGCCTACGTGACACGCAAACCCGAAATAATCTTAGTGTTCTTTGTGCCCTTGTGGTTAAAGAAAGGTTGCCATTGCACCCGCAAATATGGGACAATACGCTAGGCCAGGGTTCCCATTCCCGCATTGCCCTTCGCGGGAGACACACGACACAGGAGAAATGGCTTGACACATATGCCATCCAATAACGCAGCGCAAACAGGGTCATCTCCGCTACTCAAAATAGCCGTGATGATGTTGTTGCCCCTCATAGTGGCGATTATCGTGGCGTGCGGCGATAGCGGTGGGGCTGCTCAACAAGCCGCTCGCGGTCCATACGAGGGCATACCGGAGGGCACACCGCGCGGCCTCGGTAGCTCTGTGCCCGATCCGCCGGAGAAGGTCGAGACTGTAGCCGCAGGCCAACTCCCGCAGTTCCTTTCCTCCCTCACAGGCAACGACCTCAAGACCACGACGGCGCTCTACCAGGGCGCTATGGACCACGTCAGCGACTTCGAGCACATCCCCTGCTACTGCGGCTGCGCTATATACGCCCACCCCCACGACAGCCTGCGCGCCTGCTTCATCAAGGAGAAGACCGCCGACGGCCAGCTTGTTTTCACAGACCACAGCACGTCATGTAGCCTCTGCCAGGAAGCCGCCCAGATGACCATTGACGGCCTCGCCCAGAAGACCCCCCTCAAAGAGGTCCGCGCCAACATCTTCAGCAAGCTCAAGTACACCGAAATCTGGACCGATACCGACCCCGTGCAGTAGCAATTTTGAGTTTTGAGTTTTGAGTTTTGAATTGCAGCGTCGCATAACTCAAAATTCAAAATTCAAAATTCAAAATTGTCTATGCGTATCCTCCACATAATCCAGCGATACCACCCCTACATCGGCGGCTCCGAGCTATATTTCAAGGAGCTATCGGAGCGGCTGGCACGGGCGGGGCATCGCGTTGAGGTGTGGACCACCGACGCCTGGGACCTCGACTACTTCTGGTCGAAGAAGGCTCGCCGCGTGCCCTCTGCACGCGACACCCACAACGGCGTGCGTATCCGCCGCTTCCCCGTGCGCCACATGCCTCTCCCGGCTATCTATTACCGTGCATGGCGGCGGCTCATGGCCGAGATTAGCGATATAACCCCGCGCTCTGTCGCTCTCCTCTACAAGATGTGCCGCATTACCCCCTGGGTGCCTGGACTGCGGCGCGCCCTGCGAGACCTCCCACCCGGCGCGTTCGACCTGGCACACACGGCGAACATACCCTTCGAAGCGATGATACTGGCCGCCGCCGAATACGCCGAGCGCGCGGGCATACCGCACATCATTACCCCCTTCACCCACCTGGGCGAGCCTGGCGACCACAGCATCAGCCGCTACTACACCATGCCCCACCAGCTTGACCTGGAGCGGCGCGCAAGCAAGGTCATCGTCCAGACCAGGCTTGAGCGCGATTTCCTGGCCGATCTCGGCATCCCTGAGCGCAAGATGGAGCGCGTAGGCGTGGGAGTCAACCCCTATGAGGTAGTGGGGGGCGACGGCGAGCGATTCCGCCGCAAGTATGGCGTGGAAGGTCCCATCATCTATTACATCGGCGCTGCCGCCTACGACAAGGGCACCACCCACTCGATAGAAGCCATGCAGCGAATATGGGCGCGGGGCACCGATGCTACTTTCCTCATGGCAGGCTCCACCATGCTCGACAAGTTCAAGGACTACTATCAGGATCTGCCCCAGGGAGTGCGCGACAGGTGCCGGTGGCTGGGCTTCATTCCCGACGAGGACAAGCGCGACCTGCAAGCCGCAGGACAGGTCTTCTGCATGCCCTCGCGTACCGACTCCTTCGGCATCGTCTACCTCGAAGCATGGCTCAACGGCGTGCCCGTCATAGGCGCGAACGCGGGCGGCGTTCCCGAAATCATCACTTCGGGCGTTGACGGCTACCTCGTAGACTTCGGCGACGTAACCGCGCTAGCCAACCGCATCCAGCTACTTCTACAGCGTCCCGAAGTCGCCCACGAGATGGGCCAGGCAGGCCGCCGCAAAGTTCTCGCTGAGCATACCTGGGACCACAAGATAGCACGCATTGCGGAGATTTATCGGGAGGTTAGGGATCAGGGGTTAGGGATCAGGGGTTAGGGGTTGCGGAAGAATCTTGTCGGGTCTTAAATATTGTTATGCTCATCCTAGATTCCTTTATTGCGCTCCACGATCACCAAAATGCCACTCTCGCGTCCTAATGCCTGACCCCTGACCCCTCGCACCGCCCCTGGCACACGCCCGCCGACCACTGTATAATGTCACACATGCCGTCAGATACGCGCACCCAGTCCCTACAACCCAGCGCATCAATAGTCGTGGTGAGCTATAACACCGCCGCGCACATCGAAGCGTGCCTGTTATCGCTTCTTGAGCTTGATTACGCCTCGGACATAGAGATAATCGTCGTGGACAACGGCTCCTCTGACGGCAGCGCCGAGCTAATCCGCAGCCGCTTCCCAGGCGTGGACCTCTACGACCTCCCCACTAACAGGGGCTTCGCGGGGGGTGCAAGCGTGGGCCTCTTCATGGCGACAGGCGATATAGTAGCCACGGTCAACCCTGACGTGCGCCTCGACCCCAGGTGGCTCACGGTCATGGCCGACACTCTGGGTTCCAACGCTGACGCGGGCATCGTGGGCAGCAAGATACTCTACCCCGACCGCAAGACCATCCAGCACGCGGGGGGTGTGGTCCACTATCCACTCGCCACCACCGACCACATCGGGCGCGGCGAGATCGACAAAGGACAGTACGATAGGCTCAAAGAGGTGTCGTTCGTCACTGGAGCTGCCCTGGCGATGTGGCGCGAGGTGGGCCACTCCCTCCAATTCTTTGACCCTGATTTTTATCCCGTCTACTACGAAGACGTAGATCTATGCTGGCGTGCCGATAAGGAAGGTCTACGCACCATCTACCAGCCCAGGGCCGTCGCCTACCACAAGGAGTCGGTAGTGCTCGACCGCACGAGCGCGCGCTACTTCAGCTACTTCCACGCGAATAGACTCCGCTTCGTGGTGAAGCACTATTCGCCTGAGCAGCTTATGCTTGGCTTCCTCCCGGCTGAAGCAGCCAGGGTCGCGGGCGATATGCACGCCGAGGACCGCGCGGCTTCCATGTCGCTGCTTGACAATGGTATGCTCCACGAGTCTGGGCCACCCGCGATACCCGCCGCGACACAGACGGCCCCAGCAGCCCCAACGGTCCAGTCCACCCAGCATAAGCTGGATAAACTGCAAAGCCATGTGGGTGAAGTCATGGGCGGCTGGCGCGTGCGTGAGAGGCCGTTCGCCTCGTCAAAGCCCCTGGTCGGCAGGCTGATTGCCGGGGTGCGCGAGCAGATAACCAACCTGTCTACTCGCTGGTACGTGCGGCCCATACTACAGCAGCAGGTTGATTACAACGCTTCTGTAGCCCGCGCTCTGCGTGAGATGTCCAGGCAGCTTGCCGATCTTGAGGCGCGGGTTGGAGTGCAGGCGCTACTTTCAACCGAATTACTTTCGGAGCGCGGCACCGATTCCACTCCTATTGACGAGCTTTCGGGAGAGATAACCGCTTTGCGCGCGCGCCTTGAGCAGTTGGAAATGGAGCTGGCGAACAGGCGCGCTCTTGAGCAGGACGTTCGCACATGAAAGACGCGAATAAGATGGCTAGTGAGTCGCAGGACACTCCTGACGTAGCCCAGGTGCTTACCGAGCTACGCGAGCAGGTGCGCGAGCGACGTGCCCGCCTGGCCGTGACCGACCCCGGCAACCCGAAGGGCCGCAACCTCGCGGAGCTACGCCGTAGCGCCGACGCGGTAAACGACCTGTGGTTCGTGTCGGCCCACCTGCCTATCACCTGGGACATCCCGGTGGCGGGCCAGGCGCTAGCCCTGACCAAGCGCGTCGTGCGTATCCTCCTGCGCTGGTACATCAACCCTATAATCGAGCAGCAGAACCGCTTCAACTCCGCCGCCACCCGTGCCATCACCGAGCTCACCGCCTACCAGGAGCACCTGACCCGCGATTGGCTCCTCCTGGAAGAGCGCATCGCACGCCTGGAAGAAGAGGTGGAACGTGATTCGTGATTATTGAACCACCAAGACACAAAGAACACTAAGGTTTTGAATTGAACCGCAGAGGCGCGGAGACGCTGAGGTTATTATGGGGTTCACGCATCATGTTTCACTTTTCACGTTTTTAGATTTTCTCTATGTCTGACGCGCTACGCATCGCCATATGTACTACCCAGGTGCCTTTCGTCTATGGTGGCAACGAAGTATTGGTGGAGGGGCTGCGAGATGCTTTGGTAGCGCACGGGCATAGGGTGGCGGTGATAGCCCTCCCTTACAGGTGGCACCCACGCAAGCATATTATGATGGGCGCGCTGTCGTGGCGGTTGCTGGATATAAGTGAGGCTGACGGTGAGCCAGTTGACGTTGCGATATGCACCAAGTGGCCTTCTTACGTGGTGAAGCATCCCAGGAAGGTAACATGGCTGGTCCACCAGTTCCGCCAGGCATACGACTGGTTCGGCACGCCTATGTCCGACTTCACCAGCCTGCCCGAAGACGTGCGCGTGCGCCAGCTTATCTCCAAGATGGACCGCAGAGCTTTATCCGAGAGCCGCAAAGTATTCACCATATCTCAGAACGTAGCGAACCGCCTGAGTCGCTTCAATGGCCTGGAAGGCACCCCCCTGTACCCACCTATCCGCTCCGGTTTGGTGTTGGAGCCTGGACCCTACGGCGATTACGTGCTCTCGCTCAACCGCCTGGACGCCGCCAAGCGTGTAGACCTTTTGCTGGAAGCCCTCGCCCTGGCCCCAGGCGTGCGGGCAGTGATAGCGGGCACAGGCCCCCAGGGCGACGCGCTCAAGCGCCAGGCGTCGCGGCTCGGCATAGCCAATCGCGTCGGGTTTGCGGGCTTTGTTTCGGATGCTGAAGCGTCCAGGTTGTATGCAGAGGCGCGGGCGGTGTACTATGCCCCTGTGGATGAGGACTACGGCTACGGCGCGATAGAGGCCCTGGCAGCCGCCCGGCCCGTCATCACCACGGACGATGCGGGCGGCGTGCTTGAGTTTGTAGAAGATGGCGTCACCGGCCTGGTCACGCTGCCTGAGCCTGCCGCCGTCGCCCGCTCTCTGCAACGCCTGGCCGCCAGCCCCGAAGAAGCTGCCCGTCTGGGCACTACAGGCCGAGAGAGGGTGCGCGCCATCACCTGGGACAGAGTGATAGATGCCTTGTTAGAGGCGGCCCTGTGACGAGGGGTCGGGGGCCATGGGTTAGGGGTCAGAAACAGTTTATCTCAAAGACTTGATCCCTGGTCTCTAACCCCTGACCCCTAACATAGACAAACATTATGCGCATTCTGATCGCCATAACCCAGGTGCCGTTCATACGTGGGGGGGCGGAGCTTCACGCGGAAGGGCTGCGTGACGCCTTGCGCGCGGCGGGGCATGAGGCAGAGATTGTCGCCATCCCGTTCAAGTGGTACCCTGCCGGGCAGATAATGAGCCATATGGCAGCCTGCCGCCTGCTGGACCTCAGCCAGGTCGGAGATACACCCATTGATCTCCTTATCGGCCTGAAGTTCCCCGCCTACCTGATACGCCACCCCAACAAGGTCCTCTGGATATTGCACCAGCACCGGCAGGCTTACGAGCTTTGGGAGCACCCCATGGGCGACCTGCACCTTGAGCCGGACGGCGTGCGGGTCCGGGACGCTATCAGGCACGCGGACCGCCACCTCATACCCGAAGCAAAGCGGGTGTTCGCCAATTCAAAGACGGTTGCCGGGCGGCTCAAGGAATACTGCGGCATAGACTCCCATCCGCTCTACCACCCTCCCCACGAGGCGGAGAAGTTCTATAGTGCCGAGGCCGAGGATTATCTGCTCTTCCCCAGCCGGATTGGGCCGATGAAGCGCCAGGGGTTGGTGTTGGAGGCCCTTGCCCGCACGCGGCACCGGGTCCAGGTGCGCTTCATGGGTGCAGCCGACCGTGACATGTATGAGAAAGACCTGTACGCGAAAGAGCGCGAATTGGGCCTGCAAAAGCGCGTGCGGTGGCTCGGCCCGGTGCCGGATGGCGAGAAGATAGCCGCTTACGCCCACGCGCTTGGTGTCATCTACCCGCCTGTGGACGAGGACTACGGCTATGTTACTCTGGAAGCCATGCTCTCCTCCAAACCCGTCATCACCTGCACCGACTCAGGCGGGCCGCTCGAATTCGTGCGCGATGGGGAAACCGGCCTTGTCGTGGAGCCGACACCCGAAGCATTAGCATCAGCCTTCGATACAATCTGGGAGGACCGCCAGCGCGCCAAAGCCTGGGGAGAAGCGGGCCGCAAGCTCTACGACAGCCTGGACATATCATGGTCCACAGTCGTGAAGAAGCTGTTATCATAATAGCAACCGATGAAACTTGCCTTCTTCTCTCCCCTCAACCCTATACAGTCGGGCATATCCGACTACAGCGAAGAGCTACTTTACGCCCTGGACGGCGCGCGGGTAGGTGGTCGCCCCGTTGACATTGACCTCTTCATAGACCGGGGATACACCCCCACCAACACCGCTATAACCCGCCGCTTCAACGTCTACCAGGGCAAGACCTTCACTCGCGTCGCCGGGCAGTACGACGCCACGCTCTACCAGATGGGCAACTCTTCCGCCCACGCTTACATCTACAACGAGCTACTGCGCCACCCCGGCATCGTGGTCATGCACGAATTTGTGCTCCACCACCTGCGCGTCTGGATGACCCTGAACGGCGGCAAGCGCAAGGAATACATGCGGATAATGGAGCTACAGTATGGCGAGGAAGGCAGGGAGGCCGCCAGCCGCGTGATGCTCGGCCAGTTCCCCGAAGCCCTCTTCAAGTACCCTCTCAGCGATGAAGTCATCCAGGCCGCAACCGGCGTAATCGTCCACAGCCGCTACATGGCAGGTCTGGTGCGCGGCGTGAGACCGGACGTGCCCCTCGCGGTTGTGCCTATGGGCGTGCCCCTGCCGCCTTTCATACCGAAGGACGAAGCTCGCGCCCGGCTCGGCCTCGACCCCGACCTCTTCCTCATCACATCGGTAGGGCATCTCAACCCCTACAAGCGCGTATCGGTCACGCTGCGGGCATTCAAGGCGCTGCTGATGGAGATGCCCAACTCGCTCTACTTGTTGGTGGGCAGTCGCTCGCCCAACTACGACCCCACCCGCCAGATAGAGATGCTCGGCCTCCAGAACAACGTCGAGAGCACAGGCTACGTCTCGCCCCAAGACTTTCCATACTACCTCGCGGCCTCCGACGTGTGCATCAACCTGCGCCACCCCACCGCAGGCGAGACCTCAGCCTCCCTACTGCGCATCATGGGCGCGGGCGTGCCCGTGCTGGTGTCGCGCACAGGCTCGTTCGAGGAGCTACCTGACGACGCAGCAGGCAAGATAGACATAGGCGACACCGAAGAAGACCTACTCCTGGAGCATCTCCTCCTTCTTGCCCGCCGCCCCGACCTGCGCGAAGCTATGTCCCACGCGGCCCGCCAATTCGTAGCCCGGCACCACACCCTTGAGCAAGCCGCACAAGGCTACCTCCAATTCCTGGTAGCCCAGAGCCACCCCCGCGATACCCACACCCCAGAAATAACCCTCGCCCCCTCCACAACTGCACCTACACACCTACCAACCCCCACCTCCATAACGCCTATTACCATCCAACCCCCACAGCCACCAACTCAAAACTCAAAACTCAAAATTCAAAACTCCACCGACGTGGTTGGGTTGGTGGCTGAGGCGGCAGCCGATTTGGGCATCGAAGAAGGGGACGACGCCATATTGGCCAACCTGGCGGAGGCTTTGCAGGGCCTTGTTCCTCCCAGGAGCAGCGATGGCCCGCGCTAACCGCTTCTCCAGGTGGAACCTCCGCGAAGCATCACAGCTAGCCCTCCTCCCTGCCATCATCTCTTTCGTAATGCTCTGGCAGCCCCTCCTGGGCATAGGCATCCTCGCTCCCACCGATATAGTCACCGCCGACCCTTTGCTGGGCGGCTTCCCGCCGGGCCGGGTGCCCTACCCCATCGCCGAAAACCCCGTGCTGGGCGACGTGGTAGACGTTTTCATCCCCTGGAAGCTCTACGCCAGGAGCGAACTGGCGGCTGGGCGCTTCCCGCTCTGGAACCCCTACAACCTGCTCGGCACTCACTTCCACGCCAACAGCCAATCGCAGATATTCTCGCCTTTCAATCTGCTGTGGCTCCTTTTGCCCGCGTTGTGGGGCTTCGGGGCAATCGCCGCGCTCAAGTGGACGTTGTGCGGCCTCGGCATGGGCCTCTTCCTTCGGCGGCTCGGCCTCGGCATGGCACCCGCCATCTTCGGGTCGGTGGCCCTCCAACTCTCCGGTCCTATCCTGGGCTGGCTACAGTGGCCGATCTCCGAGGGGCTGATGTGGACGCCCTGGCTCTTCTGGGCCGTGCTGGGCTGGGTTGACACCCACCAACCCACATGGCTGACCGTCTTCTCCGCGCTGGTGGCTGCCGAAATGCTGGTGGGCCATGTCGAGACCTCTTTCCACTCCCTGGCCTTCGTCTCGCTCTTCGCGCTCGCGGCCTGGGCATCCTGTATGTTGCGTGGTAAGCCCTGGCTGCTCGTGCTGGCCGGTCTCGTGGGCGCGGGCCTGCTGGGGATCGCCCTATCCGCCGCGCAATTGCTCCCTTTCCTGGACATACTGACCGCCAGCTTCCAGTGGAGCGTGCGCTCCGGCACTCAGTCCCAGACCATCAGCCTTCCCATGACGGCGGGCCTGATGTGGCTCACCCCCAACGGCTTCGGCTGGCCCGACAACTACGCCGGACCCTTCAACTGGATAGAGGCCAACCCATACGTCGGCGCGTCTACCCTCCTGCTTGCCGCGTGGGGCCTAGGCGGGGCAATTTTTAGCCGCAGACAACCCGATCTCCATACCGCACCCCTGCGGCAGCGCATCCTCACTGCTCTATCCCCGCGCAAGCCTATTTTCTGGATAGCGGTGCTACTCATCACCACCAGCATGTCCTATGGCATCTATCCGTTGAGTATCCTGCGCGAGCTGCCCGGCTTCAGCGCGAGCCTCAACTGGCGGCTAATCAGCGTGGCCGGGCCGTGCGTGATTGTGCTCGCGGCTATGGGCATGGACCGCCTGATGCTCCTGCGTGGGCGCGTGCTGCCCCGGTCCTGGGAAGTCGTGTTCTTCCTCCTGGCCTTGCTGACCATCTTTTTGATGCCACTCGGCGCGGAAGCCTGGACAGCCGATAGCCTCCTGGCCGCGCCCATCTACCGCCACGCATGGCAGTGGTGGGCCGCCCTGCTCTTCTGCGCGGGTACCCTCCTCATCCTGGCGCGCCTGCGTGGCTGGCTGCGGCCCCGCGCCTTCGCCGTGCTGATAATCGGGCTGCTGCTGCTCGACATGGGGCGCGCCGGGTGGAACTTCAACCCCGCGATTGATAGGGCGACCTTCTTTCCCCCGAACGCCATAACCGATTTCCTCGCGGCACGCGGCCCGACAGAGCGCGTGGCGGTGGTCGGCACTTACGCTGAGAGCAACCTTCTCATGCCCTACCGCATAGCCGACTACCGAAACTACGACCCCACGCTCAACAGCCGCTACATGGTCTATTCGCGCTGGCTCAGCCCTGAGACGTTCCGCATCCAGAACCCCGCATACGCCGCCCACCTCATCCTGGTCAGGCCTAGCGCCACCATGCTTGCCGCCGCAGGCATAAAGTGGCTGGTGTGCCCCGTAAATCAGGACCCCAACTCCTGGCAGGACGTACCGGAGCGCGCCCCAATCTACAAACTCGCGCTTGAAAGCCACGATTTCTGGGTATGGGAGAACATCTACGCCCGCCCCTACGCCTACTTCGCCACCCGCTTTCAGGTAGCCAAAAATGAGGAGATAATCAGGCGGCGCATGCGCGAGCTTACTTTCGACAGGGTAAACGAGGCCCATATAGAAGACTTCGAGGGCACGTTCCCCGAAAACGTGGCCGCCCTCCACACCGGCTCGCCCGTCACGCCGGAGGAGCGTGACAGCATCAAGCTGGAGAGTTACGCCCCCGGCAACATGACCATCTCCCTCAAAGCGGAAAAGACCCGCCTCCTGATAGTGAACGAAGGCTGGACCCCCTCGTGGCGCGCCTACATAGACAACGCGCCCGCCACCATCTACCGCACCAACTACATCCTACAGGCCATAGTAATCCCGCCCGGCGAGCACCGCGTTACCCTGCGATACGACCCGCCCGCCTTCAAGTGGGGCTTAGCTATGAGCATCGTGGCTGCTCTAGGGTGGCTCGCCCTGGTGGCCTTCTCCCTCCGGCGCGCCCGAAAACCCATCGTCAAAACTATAGCCGCCGATGCAAGCTAACCCTGGCACTCGCATTGCGGCTTTCTGGCGCATGCTCCACCCCGCGCCCTCCCTCATAACTGTGGTCGCAGCCGGGGCCTTCGTGGCGCTGGCGGCACGCGGCTTACCCCCTCCCGGCAGGCTCTTCCACCTGTTGCTGGTAGAGGCGGCTATGCAATTCTCCATCTCAGCCTACAACGACTACTTCGACCGCCACGTAGACGCCGCACGCGCCGACAAGCCGGTAGCCGTAGGCATTATCTCCCCAAAAGTAGCCTGGACTACCGGCTTGGTCCTGGCCCTCGCCGCCCTGCTCTTAGCTTTACCCTTCGGCTTGTGGTTCACGCTCCTGACCGCGATTGGCCTCGGCGGTGGCCTCCTCTACGATGCGGGCCTGAAGTACACCGCCTTCTCATGGCTCCCATTCGCCATAGCCTTCCCCACTCTCCCCCTGTGGGCGTGGGCCGGTGCAAGTCCCGAGGGTATATTTCCATCCCAGCTAGCCTGGGTGGTGCCCGTAGGCGCGATCCTGGTGCTCGGCATCCACCTGGCCGACACCATCCCCGACCTCGCCGCTGACACCCAGGCAGGCGTGCGCGGCCTAGCCCACCGCCTCGGCCTGCCCCGCTCCCTGGCGCTATGCTGGGGTGCATTCGCCACAGCCACCATCTCCACCCTGGCGCTCATGCTCGCTATCCCTTACAATCTACAGTGGTACCTCCCCGGCCTAGCCGTAGCCATAACCCTCATGCTATCCGCTATCACCCTCTACCTTCTCAACTCCTCCCGCCTCAAGCTGATGGCCCTCATCCTGGAGATAGGTGCTCTCGCCCTGGCTGTCGGCTGGGTAGCAGGGATAACAGTTTAGGGATCAGGAGAGGCATGGCCTCTGACCCCTGATCCCTACTCCAAAGGGCATAACAAATACTCGGTAAGAATAGATGTACTACGGCACTTCTGCTATATTGTTAGTAACACCACGTGCCTGATATCCAGCCATGAGCCGGGCCACCCGTTATGAGAGCATACCAGGGCTTCCACGTTGAGGAGTGACGAGTGTTTGAATTAAACCCACCTGTACAATACATGATACAGGCTGTTGGTTGATCCGCATCAACAACGTTGTTATTCCGGTCTATGACAGACTGTCGAGCAACCCCTGCCGCTGGACCATTAATGACAAATTGCATGGCTCCAGCACTTCCATAAATACAGTTGTAGCTACGCATTTGGAAATAATCTGGTGAATGGTTGGGTGGAGACTGTGTCTCTGTCAATTGGAAAGAGAACTCTATTGGTTCGATAGCATGTACCACGTTATCCGATTCACTGGTTGCTGTATCTGCATACCCTGTATAGATAGTGGTGCTATCGTCTGGACTCGTTTCACTTTCTGTCCATGTGACGTTTGCCTTCCAATGCTCTGCTTTTTCTTATCCGCGCGTGCCTTTGGCGAAGCTGGCAAAGTCAAAAGCAGCAAGGTTGTAAATAGTACTACGATAAGTGATAGGCTCTTTCTAGCTTTCATGATTGTCCTCTGCTTTCTTGAAAGGTGAATGAGGCCCAGGAGGTGAATGGTGCGGGGGAGGCTGGATATCTGTCCACGCGAAAGAGAACTCGATTGGTTCAATATCATGGACCACGCCGCCCGATTCGCTGGTTGCCGTATCTGCATAGCCTGTGTAGATGGTAAGGCCATCCGGACTCGCTTCACCTTTTGTCCATGTGACATTTGCCTTCAAATGTTCTGCTTCATCGGACATAAGATGCTCCTCCAGACTCCTTGCTAGAAGTAATCTCGTAAACTCCTCCACTTAGTAGCGCTAACCCTTCGTTAGCACAAGAACAATGAGGCGAAGGCTTACGTTGACACTGGTATTACTCTGAGATGTTTGTTGTATAACTTTTATGAGTGTTACCATAGCATATATATATGAAACTATCAACACTATATATGCTAATATTACCACCAAGCTCTGACCCCTGGCCCCTGACCCCTGGCCCCTGACCCTAAAGGTACAGAACTTGCTCACACGAACATTGCCGTTATTCTTCGGAGGTAATCCTTATGGGCAAGTCAGACGTTAATGTAAAGAGGGCGCTGTTCGCCGGTATCGCGGCGGGCACCGCTTACCTGGGCGCGACGTGGGCCGACAGCAAGCTGAGCAGCCACCCCTTCAACGACCTCAAGCTGCTGGGCCAGCCTTTCACCACCAAATCGCCCGACTGGCTGATACAGGGTATAGCGGGACACTACGGCTTCTCCGCTCTCGTGGCGCTGGCATACGCATCGTGGGCTTACAACTGGCTCCCCGGCCCAGGCTGGTTCAAGGGTCTGCTCTTCCTACAGCTTGAGAACACCGCGCTTTACCCCGGCGCAGCCGTCCTCGACCCGTTCCACGCAGGCATCCAGGGCGGACAGCTAGCGCCCCTCCTCAACTGGCAGACCTTCAAAGGCCAGGTCGTCCGCCACGTAGCTTTCGGTATCGTCCTCGGCGCTCTCTACAAGCCAGGTACCAGGGGTTAGGGATCAGGGGTCAGTGTTATACTGAATTCACGCAGCACGTTTCACGCAATACGAAAAGGGACAATGAAATGCTGGACAACATACTAAACCGCGTCCGCCCTGAGCGTAAATATAACTCAGAGGAACTCAAGAAGCGGCTGCCTCCCGGCCAATCTCTCACGGAGAAGTGGCCCGTGCTACATTACGGCGGGGTGCCTCACCCCAACCTCAGTCACTGGACCTTCCGCGTCTTCGGCCTCGTCGAAAAGCCCACAGTCTGGACCTACAAGGAGTTCATGGCGCTGCCGCACGGCTCCACCGAGTCGGTAGACATACACTGCGTCACACGGTGGTCCAGGTTCGATAACGTCTTCGAGGGCGTGCCCTTTATGGAGGTATATAACCTCGTCAAGCCCAAGCCCGAAGCAAAGTACGTGATGGTGCATGCCGAGCAAGGCTTCACCACCAACGTGCCCCTGGCCGATCTCCTGGCCCCCAACGTGGTATTCGCCAGCAAGCACAACGGCGAAGACCTTACCGACGAGCACGGCTGGCCTTTACGCCTCGTTGTGCCCCACCTCTACTTCTGGAAGAGCGCCAAGTGGGTGCGCGGCCTCGAATTCCTCCCAGCCGACGAACCCGGCTTCTGGGAAGACGCAGGCTACCACATGCGCGGCGACCCGTTCAAGGAGGAGCGTTACCGGGACGATTGGTAGGCGGGGCGTGAAACGTATTGCGTGTTGCGTAGTTCGTATTGCGTAAGTTACTCAGCACTCGCCACTCACAACTCGGCACTTGATATGCGTTCGCGTTCTCTTTACATTGTGATAGGGGTGGTCGCGCTGCTGATCGTGGGTGCCGGTAGCGCGATATTTTTTCCTGGGCAGCGTGTTGAGGGCGAGCGAGTGCCTGCTGTGCCTGCTTCTCCTACGTTTGACGCAAGCCCTACTCTGCCGCTTCTTCGCGCCACATCTACGGGCCTACCAACCGATACTCCCGGCCCGACTTCTACTTCTGTGCCTGTGGAGCCGCCTATGCCAACCGTTGCGCCCACGCAACCTCCACCTTTGCCACCTATAGCCACTTCCACTAACGTCCCAATAGTACCTACAATTGCGGCCCTGGCCCTGCCTACTCTGCCTCCGCGTGTTGAGCGTATAGGCGGACCTGTCAACGCGCCTAACGCCCATCCCGGACCGCGCTGGGTAACGTTGCAGGTGGGTCACTGGCGCAATGAAAACCTGCCCGAAGAGTTGCAGCACCTATCAGATAATACAGGCGCTTCTTCCAATGGCGTGAACGAGGTTGACGTGAACCTCGCGGTGACAAGGCTTGCTGCACAATATCTACTTGAGCGTGGCTACAGCGTGGATATCCTGGATGCCACCGTGCCCGTGAGCTACACCACCGACCTCTTCCTGGCTATACACGCCGACGGCAGCACGGCCAGCTATTTGCGCGGCTTCAAGGCGGTCGCCCCCTGGAACGGCGTGCCTGCTTCCGACCAGTTCGTGGGCATACTCTATGAGGAGTACGGCAAGGCCACCGGCCTCCCCACCGACGCCATGACCAGTGTCAACATGGCCCATTACTATGCGTTCAACTCGGTCAGATACCGCCACGCCACCACCTCCGGCGTGCCCGGTGCTCTCCTGGAGATGGGCTTCGTCTCCAACCCTGATGACCGTCGTATGCTCGCCACCGAGCAGCCTCGCCTCGCATGGGGTATCGCCAATGCCGTAGACCGCTACTTTCGCTCAGGCGCGGCGGGCGACACCCCCACTCCCTACCCCAGTTTCACGCCCACGAACACCTCGACAAGTACCCCTACCCCCACATCTACATCTACTTCGACATCCACGCCGACCGAGACCCCCACCTCAACGCCTGTGCCTACTGAGCTAGCCGCAGCCGCTACCGAAACGGCAACCCTCATTACCCCATTACCGGCTACGCAGACGCCTATCCTGCCCACAGCCACGCGCACGCCTCTGCCGACACCCACGCCCCTCACCGGCACCATCACCACGGATGGCCGGTGGCTCCCCCCGATGGCACCCAATGGCCGCCGCCTACCGCCTCCCGGCAGCGACGCCCCGCCCGTCCTCCTCCTCTCCTCCTACGAGAATCGCCCCCTCCAACCCGACGGGCGCGAGCGCCAGCAGTCCTGGCAGCAATTCTACGTGCCCGAACTAGGTCGCCCTATCTGGAAGAAAGGGCCACTCAGGCAGATAAGACCTTGACGGATATGGAATTTCGGATTGCGGATTGCGAATTTGCTGGCGATGTCTTTGCGAAAGGATAACGCAAGGGCGGGGCCGTTTGGAATGGTCCCACCCTCGCGTTATCCCAGATTTGACTCACTTGAACCCCAACCTCTTCTCCCTCAAACTAACGTATTTCCTCTCACCTATTACCAGGTGGTCCAGCACCTCTATCTCCAGCAGTTTGCCTGCTGCCACTATCTGCTCTGTTACCCGCACGTCCTCGGTGGAAGGCGTGGGGTCGCCGCTGGGGTGGTTGTGCGCCACGATGATAGCCGCCGCGTTCACCCTCACAGCCTCCTTGAATACCTCCGCTATCCTCACCAATGACGAGTTGAGCGACCCTTTGTAAACGTCCTGGAACTTCACCACCTGATTCTTCGTGTTGAGCAGAACTACCCGCAACGTCTCCTGGTCGAGGGGTGCCATCTCTAGCATCAGGATCGGTGCCAGGTCGGCAGGAGAGCGCACCTGTAGACGCTCTTCGGGTTGAGCCAGCAAGAGGCGGCGTCCCAGTTCAAGCGCGGCCTTTAGCTGGCATGCTTTGGCCTCCCCTAACCCATGCACGTCGCACAATTCCGCGAACGACACCCTACCTAACCCCACCAACCCACCATAAGTGACGAGCAGGCGGTTCGCAAGGTCTATCACGCTCTCACCCTGCGTGCCCACCCTGAGGATGATCGCCAGCAGTTCGGCCTCCGACAGCGACCCTGCACCCAGCGCCTTCAACTTCTCGCGCGGGCGGCCATCGGGCGGCAACTCCTTTATCGTGAGGGCAATACGGCCATTCTCGGTGCCTGCTTTACCTGGCATAGCGAAAACTCCCGTCAAAGAGGTGGCCTGATTGTATGTCAGGCTGTGTGACGGTGTCAAGCCTGGAAAAGTGGTCTAGCTGGAATTCCCATCGGGTATACTGTAGAATTACCACTGCAACAACTAATGGCGAAATAATCATCCAGGAGGGGAAGTCCATGCGTGCCAACCTTTACTCCCTGCATAATCTGGTGCCTTTTGTTGCTACCTCTCTCTTGGGTAGCATCTTAATCCTCCTGATCGCGTTATTCAGCATCCAATCCCTGGCGGCAGCGCCGTCACCCCCAAAAAGCACAGGCCATGCGGTCCTTAGCGCCACCCCTACGCCCCCCTGCGGTGACCTCGCCTGGCAGGTAGTTTCCAGCCCTAATCACGGGCGCGGCAGCAACACTCTCTACTCTGTTTCCGCCATCTCCCCCAGCGACATATGGGCTGTAGGGTGGCGCTATGACAGTGTTAACTCCAATGAGGCAACACTCACCTTACATTGGAATGGGAACAGGTGGGACCTGATTGCCAGCCCAAGCCTCAGTTCCAGTTATAATGAGTTGTATGGCGTGACCGCGATTTCTGCGAGCGACGTTTGGGCAGTTGGCCGGTACCATGACTACATCGACAACGTCACTAAGACATTGATCCTTCATTGGGACGGCACAAAATGGTCTCATATTCCTGGCCCTAATCCCGGCTCATATAACTATTTAGCCTCGGTCTCGGCAGTATCTTCGACCGATGTCTGGGCTGTCGGCTATTATGACACCGGGCAACCGGGTGATGACGTTCGACACGGCATGCTCTTGCATTGGGATGGCGCTTCCTGGTCTCATATCCTTGCCCCCGCTGCTGTCCCTGATGAAAGCTCCTTAACCAGTGTAGAGGCTATTTCTTCTAACGATGTTTGGGCTGTTGGCATCTATGGAGATGCAGAGCAGACTTTGACCTTACACTGGGATGGCTCTAGCTGGACGCACGTCCCCAGTCCCAACCAAACCGGTGGCACATCGGTAGCCGAAAACTTTCTGACCGGCGTTTCTGCTTCATCGTCCACCGATGTTTGGGCTGTTGGCTATTATTCGTATTATGAGCCTAGCGCAGGCCCTTCGCTAGATACCCTGGCTTTGCATTGGGATGGGTCGACCTGGAGCATAATTCCCACGCCGAATGCCGACGTAGGCTACAGCTACCTCTTTGACGTACACGCCCTCTCCCCAAACGCCGCATGGGCTGTAGGGTATAGCAACGATGGCTACCCTGAACACTGGCGGCACAGGCTCATCCAGCAATGGGATGGCACAGAATGGAGTATAGTTCACAACCCCGACGAGAATAGCGAGCTTCACGCCGTCGCGGCTCTCTCGGCAGACGATGTCTGGGCGGTGGGCTTCAGCGGCACGAGATCGCTCACCGAGCATTACACCGCCAGGGTCTGCCTGACACCAACAGCCACGCCAGACCCAGGCCCTTGCCCGCCCGTATGGTCGGTTGTGGAGACCGCGAACTATGGAGCAAGGCCCAACAAGCTCCTGGCCGTAGATGCCCTCTCGCCCACCGACATCTGGGCCGTAGGCGAGTATGGTGCGGATGCTGACGGGCACACCCAACCTCTCATCGAGCACTGGAACGGCATCACATGGAGTATCGTCCCCAGCCCCCCGATCACCTGGTCTGCTTCGCTAAACGGCATAACCGCCATCTCACCTACCGATATTTGGGCCGTTGGCTCGAATGATAACTCGTTCGGCAAATACGTCACTCTCATCGAGCATTGGGATGGCACAAGCTGGCACGTCGTGTCCAGTCCTACCGTTGGCCTCGCCAGTTTCCTTACCGATGTCTCGGCCTCAGCGCCCGATGACGTGTGGGCGGTAGGTTATCGCTGTTGCGTCGCCTTTTCGGCTTGGACCATGCTCGTTATGCGATGGAACGGCACAGAATGGAGCATAGTTCCCACGCCGAAGATCACGGATGCAGAAAATGTTTTGCTGGACATCGAGGTCATATCCGAAAACGACGTGTGGGCGGCAGGTTATACTAATCGAACCTTTCCGGAAGACCCTGAACCACTAATCTTGCATTGGGATGGTTCGGAGTGGAGGGTCCATATCACACCTACCGGTGGGAAACTCTTCGGCATCCAGGTAATATCTCCCGATGAAGTCTGGGCTGTAGGATATTCTCTGACGGTTGATCAGGTGACGTATGAGGATGTGAAGCGTACCCTGGTCCTGCGCTGGAACGGCAATAGTTGGAACCCTGTTCCCAGCCCCAACGCCAGTCCTTACGATAATGAGCTTCACGCGATTGCGGCCAACTCTCCGAACGACATATGGGCAGCCGGTTCATACTACTTGGGCGCTCGTAAGCCGCTGGTTACTCATTGGGACGGTAGCACATGGAGCGTAATTCCCGGCCCTGTCTTTGCCTCGTCACAGGGCAGTAGTTTAGAAGCTCTCACCGCGATCTCTGCCGGGGATATATGGGCGGTCGGTGACGCCTACCTCGACGATGGACGCACCGTCACTCTGGCCGGGCACTACGAGTCAACCTGTATGCCCACGGTGACGGGTACGCCCATAGTGACGAGTACGCCTACGGTGACGGGTACGCCCACGGCGATGGGTACCGCGCCCACCGCCACTTCTACGCCTCTTGTTACTGCTACTGCCACTCCCCCTGCCTGCACTATCTCGTTCTCAGACGTTCACCCCTCGGACTTTTTCTACGAGCCTGTTCGGGCGCTCGCTTGCCGGGGTGTCGTATCAGGCTATGCTGACGGGACCTTCCGCCCTTCCACCAACACCACGCGAGGCCAGCTTTCTAAGATGGTGGTACGCGCCGTCGCTTTTTCCCTGAATACATCTGGCGGGCCGCACTTCAGCGATGTGTCCACCACCAACCCCTTCTATGAATACATAGAAACGGCCTACAACCTGGGGATCATCACCGGGTATGAGGACGGGACCTTCCGTTGGGGCAACAATGTCACCAGGGGCCAGTTATGCAAGATAATAGTGCTGGCTAAAGGTTGGCCCCTCGATTTGACGGGTAGCCCGCACTTCAATGACGTGGAGGTGGATAGTCCGTTCTACGTCCATATTGAGACGGCTTATAACCACGGGCTTATTTCCGGGTATGCCGATGGCTCATTCCGGTGGAACCTACCTGCGACACGAGGCCAAATCAGCAAGATTGTTTATAATGCTACCACCGAGGAGCAACTTCCCAATTCACAAAAGTAAATAACTTGCGGCCGGACACCAACCTGGCTACAGTTTATCGGAGACAAGCGTCTGTGACCACAATCCAATCTCCCACCGGCGCGCAGCCGTTCTACACCCAGCTATTCGACGCCGAGTTCATGCGCAAGCTGGAACGCCTTACCCTGGTCAGCCGCAAGCTCAAGGCGGGCCAGCTAAAGGGCGAGCGCCGCAGCCCCAAGCGCGGCCAGTCCGTAGAGTTTGCCGACTACCGCAACTACACCCCCGGCGACGACCTGCGCCGCGTAGACTGGAACGCCTACGCACGCATGGAGCGCCTCTTCATCAAGCTCTTCCAGGAGGAAGAAGACCTCACGGTCCACATCCTCCTCGACGCGAGCAAGTCAATGGACTGGGGAGACCCCAATGACATCACCCTCACCGCGCCCGTCGCGCCGGTAGACGTTGACACCCGCGATAACGGCATGGGCCAGGTAAATACGCAGGGAGGCACCCGCGACCAGAACAAGCTGGTCTACGCCAAGAGGACGGCAGCTGCCCTGGGTTATATTGCCCTCTCCAACCTAGACAGGCTCTCAGTCACCGCCTTCAGCAGATCGGGCCTCCAACGCTTCTCCGCTGTGCGCGGCAAGGGGCACGCCGTCTCCCTGCTGCGCTTCGTCGCGGGCGTGCGTGCCGAGGGCCAGACCGACCTCGACCTCCTGCTGCGCCAGTACGCCAACCAATCGAAGTACCCCGGCCTGCTATTCGTCCTGAGCGATTGCCTGGTTGAAGGCGGCGGCGTGGAAGGCTTATCCGTCCTCCAATCAATGGGCCACGAGGTAAACCTCATCCACATCCTGGCCCCCGCCGAGGTACACCCTGAGCTTGCCCTCATAGGCGATTTGCGCCTGCGCGACATCGAGACCGGCGCTACCCAGGAAGTCTCTATAGACGGCAGCCTGCTGGACCTCTACCGCGAAAAGTACGAAGCGTGGCAGGGCAGCATAGAAGGCTTCTGCCGCCGCCGGGGCATCAACTACATGCAAGTAACCACCGACCAACCCTTTGAAGACCTCGTTCTCCACTACCTCCGCAAGCGTGGCATCGTATCCTGAACCGATGAACCACAAGGGCACAAAGAACACTAAGGCCCGCTGTGGTTAAAACCAATAAAACTCTTGGCGCGTTCTTGGCGTCTCGGCGGTTAGATTCGGTTCCCTACCCTTTCTTACGTGTCACCCTCGCCCACACCGACAACGCTATTATCCCCAGCAGCCCAAGCACGCTGATTATCGCACCATAGGTGAACGCACCGGGAGCATACCTCAGTTCCACCGTGTGCGTTCCCGCAGGCACAACCACGCCCTGTGAGAGATAGTTAGCCCTCAGTACCTCCACCTGCTGACCATCCACGCTCCCCCGCCACCCCGGATACCAGCTCTCGGCCACGACCAGCAAAGCCGGGCGCGCCACCTTCACCTCTAAGCGCACAACGCCCGGAGTATACTCCTGCACCACAACATCTCCGGCTGGGCCGTCCGCCGTGCCTTCAGTAAGAGACTCTATCGCATTTGCGGGCGCTTCCACCACCGACTCGAACCCGCGCACCTGCTCCCAGGTCACCTGGCGCATCCACTCGGCCGCTTCTTTTTCAGTCGCCACCGCCCGCACATTGTCGCTCAGATAGGCGAAGCCCGGCACCTCCTCCATCCGCCACAGACTCAGCCCGTCCTTCGAGGCCAGGCGCGTAAAGGTGGGCGGTCCTGGGTCTGGTTCCTCCGGTTGGTTTGGGTCGGTCTTCACGCCCGCCTCCACCGGCAGAATGACGTATCGCATCCCAAGCATCGGCCCCACTTGCAGCCTCACCTTCTCAAGGAACATATTGTACGCATCCCAGCCGTTTTTCCTCAGATCGGGGTCCAGGAATAGGGCAGCCTGAAACGCGCGCGCGCTCAGCATCGGGTCCTGAGCGCGCCAATCGCGGATGCCGTACACCAACCCCGTATTCGCGGGCATAACCGAACCCTCTACCAGGATGCGCTCCGTCGCCGGGACGCCGGCCTTTACCTGCGTCAGGAAACTGGTTTCAGGGTAATATAGCTCGGCAGGTGCTGTTATGTTCACGGTTATCAGCAGCCGCCACAGGTCTAGCACCAGCACCAGGACCACGAGCGCGGAGCCAACACGCCACATGCGCCACGACCCCGCCCACATCCCCGCCGCCCCAAGCGTCGCCAGCGCCACTCCCAGCGCCCATACGCCCCAATATAAGCGGTATGGGTCGTTTACCATGACGAGGCCGCCCACCTTCTCACCCAGTACAGGCTGCGGCAGCCAGCCCGCCAGGTGAACCGCCATGAGCGTCGCGCCCTGCACGAACAGCACCAGCCCGACCGCGCCCGCCCTGTTCTGCGGTAGCCAACCGACTTTCGGAACGGTCACGTTCGCCGCCACATGCCTTGCCAGCCAGTCCCAGCCGAACGCCCCGACCACGAGCGCGGAGAAGGCCACAATCGAAATCCAGCGCACGTTGATATTCTGCCTGACTAGAGGCAGGGAGCGGAGCAGGGCACCCACTGCGTCGTCATAGGCGAGCAGCCATGCAAGCGCGCCCGCGACTAACCAGGGTACCACCAGCCTCAGATTGATTTGCCGCCGCACTGCTCCCGCTATCGCCAGTACCACCCCCAGCCAGGCCACCAACCCAACATAGCCGTTCCCCTCTGTAAAGCCCATCGAACCGCCCAGCACCCCCTCCGAGAAATGGCCCCACGTGCGAGGCAGCACCCAATCGAGCATCATCCCGCTATCGAGATGGACACCCCCTACATTGGCCGAGTCTGCCGGGCGTAGAGTCGCGGCCCTGCTCAATTCGAGCGCCTGTAAGAAGGGCAACAACTGTACAGCCCCAAGCGCAGCCCCCAACCCTACCGCTATCGCAAGCCCCGCTATTTGCCCGGCCCATCGCGAGTAGTCACGACCCTTTGAGCCATCACCCGCCACTGAAAATAAAGTCAAGACCTGACCACTGATCGCCCCCCGCTTGCGCTCATACCCCTGGCCCCTATTTCCAGAGACGACCAGCCCCACCACCCAGATAGCCAGCGCTACACTCATCAGGAACAGCGTCTCCGGGTGGCCCCCGAAGACGGCAAGCCCCGTGAAGAGCGCCAGCCATGCCAGCGCGCCCCGCTTCCCCTTCTCGCACCATTCGTACGTGGCCCACGCCAGCCAGGGCAGCAGCAGGTAAACGCTGCTATTCGGCCATATCGCCCAGTTCACCATCCAACCCGAAAACATCAGCCCCACCGCGCCGAGGGCCGATGCCGCCGGGTGCAGCCCCATCCCACGCAGAAACGCCCACATCCCCAGGCCCGCCAGCCACAGCTTGAGCGCCATGACAACGCCCAAGCCCACGCTTACCGGCATGAGCACCCAGAGCAGGTGCAACGGGTATAGCACCCCAGGCTGCGCGCTGGCGAACAGAGGCATACCCCCGGTGGGCGATGAAGCCCACAGAGGAAAGCGTCCCGCCGCCAATTCCTGCTGCATCCAGTGTCGCCAGGGTAGCTGTTGCAGGATCGGGTCGCCGCCGGTGATTATCGGGCTTGCGTCAGGGTAGTAAGTCTGCCAGGGCCGAAAGACCAGCAGTTGCTCCATAGGTACGGCCACACGTCCAGGCCACCAGCCCGGGGCCGTGAAAATGCCCGCCAGCAACAACAGCAACACCGCCACCATTGCGTTCAACCGCCTATTGGGATAGCTCCACCACCGGGGCGTTCTGGTTATGCTGCTCGCCGTCTCTGTGGGCGTGTCACTACTCTGTGTGCTTTCAATCTCGCCCTGTAATAGTTCTATCTTCCCCATAGAATGCATAGCTCTCCTGGCTATATAGGGTAAACTACAAACCTCTATATGGCAAACATCATTATTATTACATCTAGGGCTGTGTCAAAGTCGCCAAAACGCCTAACCACTTAAAAAGATCGACTTTATACGAAAATGGGCGGCTTCGCCGCCCATTTTCGTATAAAGTCAAAAGAAAACTTCTCTTCGTCTTGGTTGCACAAGCAGGAGTCGCGACTTTGGCGCAGCCCTACTATTACATCTTTCGCCGCTTGGCAGGGCGAAGGCTAACCCTTTATGATACTGGTATGCGAGATAAGGATACCCTCCACATAATGGTGGCTTCTGCGCTGGTCTTTTTCGTGATCGGCGTACTGGCGGCAGCCATCGGGCCGGTGCTGCCGGACCTCGCGGCAAACACGGGCAGCACGCTGGTGGAGGTAGGCTCCGTCTTCTCGGCTATCTTCCTGGGTGGGTTCGTCGCGCAGCTGCTTGCAGGCCCGGCCAGCGACAGGTGGGGGCAGCGTCCCATCCTGCTCATCGGTCTGGTGCTGTGCGCCATAGGCATCCTGGGCGTTAGCATGAGCAAATCCCTTCCCCTGGCCGTAGCCTCTATGCTGCTGGCGGGGTTTGGCGACGGCGCGATTATCATGGTGCTCAATATCATGGCGGCGCTGGTGTTCGCCAGCCGCAGCGTGGTAGTGACCAACCTGTTGAATGTATTCTTTGGGGTAGGGGCCATCGCAGGGCCTGCGTTCGCGGGTTACGCGCTGGCGACCTGGGGAACGGGGCTGCCAATTCTGTGGGTTACGGGCGTGTTACTCTTCGCGGTTGTGCCCTACGTTGCCCGCCTTCGCATACCTGCCTATACAGCCCCTGCGCCGAAGGAGGGAACGGAGGCGAGGGGCACTTCAGTCTACGGCTCGCCTCTGCTGTGGGCGATAGGCGTGCTGCTGATGCTCTACGTAGGCTCGGAGATAGGCACGGGAGGGTGGACGGCAACCTACATAGCGCGCACTACCACCCTCGGCGTGGAGGCGGGCGCGCTGATAACGTCGGGTTTCTGGCTATCGCTGACGGGAGGCCGCATCCTGGCCGCTTTGCTCGGCAGGTGGGCACGCGCCGACACGGTGCTGCTGGGGAGCCTGGGTGGTGTGTTCGTGGGTGCGTTGCTGCTCACACTGAGCGCGGGCAACGTGGCCGTGACAATTGCCGCGCTGGTTATCCTGGGCCTGTCGTTCGGCCCCGTATACCCCACCGTCATCACCCTGGTGACAGCCACATTCCGGCAGGGGCCGGGCAAAGCGGCTGGCGTGGTGGTGGCGATGGGCAGCATCGGGGGCATGGTGCTGCCCTGGCTGCAAGGCGTATTGCTGGAAGGGATCGGCCCGCGCGCAAGCGCTACGCTGGTAGCGGGAAGCGCACTCACTATGCTGGCGCTCTACGTGGCGGCCAGGCTGCCCATGTTGCGCAGGTCGTTCGGAGCGCTCGTGCCGGGGCGACGCAAAGCTAGTATGGCTACTCCTCTTGCCCAGGGGTTGCCTGAGAATACTCTGCCGGTGCAAAGAAGACCAGAATCTTGAGCTCTTCCTCTATGGAGTGGAACCTGTGCTCCACGCCCGCCGCCACGTAGACCACGCTTCCCGGCTGTACTATCCGGTCTTCATCGTCTACCCTTATCTGTCCCCTGCCGCTCTCTACGTAGTAGACTTCGTCTTCGGTGTGCGGCTGCTGGGGGTCCGCGCCGCCTGCGGGCAGCACGTACAGGCCCATGCTGAGGGCGGGCACCTGTAAGAACTCAAGGTAGAGTCGGCCCGACTTTGCCTGCTCTGCCGCCAATTCTGCCATCTCAAACGCTTGCATATACGCATACCCTCCTATGGTGCGCCCGCGCCACTACGCCGCAGCCACTTGATGAGCGCACCTGTGGGGCTGCTGACGGTCTCATAGTCGTACTCGTTGTCTATCTGCCCGGCCAGGGGCTTGAAATAGTCCTCCCAGGTCGCCAGTATGTAGTCCGGCTTGCGGCCCAGCACGTATGTGGGGTCGCGCTTCTCGTGCCCCGCCACCGCTTCACCTATGCTCTCGACCTCCAGGTGGCCTATGTGGAGGTCGTTCAGGCCAAGCATGTCTATCACGGTGCGGTCGCTGTAGTAGGCCATCGCGCCTGCCGTTAGAGCGGCGGTGACGGTCTGCGGAGGGGTATTATCGCGCAGCCAGAGGGCAGCCGACCCCCACCGCTCAAGGGCGATTGTCTCGCGCCGGGTCCGTTCGCCCACCGTGCCGCCCGGCGTTTGCAGCCAGAGCGAATAGCCCGCATATGCAAGGAAGGCGATAGCGAGTATGGCTGCAACCCCTCTCCCCCATGTCATAACCCCACTCTCCCCTGTCATTCTGAGCGAAGCGAAGAATCTCGTCCCTCGCATACCCTCTTGCCTTAGCGTTACCCCTTTACCCCGATTGATACGCGAGGAACGAGATTCTTCGCTTCGCTCAGAATGACAAGGAGGGTCGGGTGGCCTTTCTTCATCATCCCGACGTTGTGCCAGCCCTGTAGGGAGAGCCCGTAAGGCGAGCCGCGCCCCTTCTTGAGCAAGCAACGCTAACGGAGCGAGCAGAGGCACGAAGAAGCGCCAGCCTACAAAGTGGTCGCCGCCCGCCACCACTATGTACAGCACGTAGACCACTACTAATACAGCCGACACGCCAAGCAAGTTCATGGGAGTTCCGTTCTCTCCACGAAGAGGCTGCTTACGTCTGCTTAGAAGAGTCCAGCCTCCTAGAGCCAGGGTGATAAGAGCAAGCAGCACCATGAGCCAGTGGCTTGCGGCGAAGTCCCAGGCGTAGCGGGCACCGCGCAAGACGAGGGCGGGGGATAGGCCCGTCTTGGCGTAGAAGGTGTTGGGGAAGGGATAGCCGTAGAAGCTGATGCGCCAGATGTGGTAAGGCAGCACGATTGCCAGATAAGGCAGTACGACAGGCAGCAGAAGCCGCCACAGGTGCCTCCCTTCAGCGCGTTGCTGCCAGGCCAGCACTCCCAATAGCACGATGGCTACCAGCACGCCCTCCGGCCTGGTGAGGGACGCCAGCCCAAGCGCCAACCCTGCCGCAACTTTGAATGCGGAGTGCGGAGTGCGGAGTGCGGAATGAACTGCATCAGGTTGGATGGGAGGGTGCCAGAGGAGTGCGATTGGGATGAGTATCAATAGGGCGAAGGCTACTGTCTCCATGCCGCTACCCTTCGGGCCGTATACCAGCAGACTGGCATCTATAGCAAGTAGCAGGACTGCCGCCAGGGGCAAGCCGTCACCTTGTCGCGCCAGCCCTCTACCTAAGTAGTAAGTCAGGGCGAGCAAACACTGGCTCAGGGCGATATTGAGGGCCTGCGTCACTGCCGCCGGGTGCATGCCTAGCGAGATTGCGGCGCTTGAGAGCAGCGCCCAGAGGAAGGTGGTGTAGCCCTCTACGGCGGCCTCGCCCACGTTGTATATGAGGCCGTATCCGTGCGCCAGGTTCCACGCGTACCTGTAAGTGATGTAGGCGTCGTCAATCTGCCACTCGCCCAGCAGCCGCCCGGCCACCACCATCCACAGCAGGCAGGCAGCCAGGGCAAGTCCCCATACCGGACGCGGCCTGGGAGCAAGCGCTACCGCCAGGAGCCAGCCGAGGGCTGCCAGGGCTGCTTCCACTGTGCAGACGACACCTCTCGGCATGTACGTCAGGTGCAGGGCGATGAAAGTCGCCACCGTAGCCCCTCCGTAAGCGACGGCCCACGACGCAGGCAGACGAGCGAATCCCACCAGCAGCACCAGACCTAAGCCGAGCGCCCACGCAATCCCTTCAGCGAGCAATTCGGTGCGGCTTCGCTCAGGGGTAACCTCTATCCAATCAACTGCTACCCCAAGCTCTCTTGGGTCTTGCGGGCTGGAAGAGGTCGTGCTGGCTATATCAATCTGTACGTGCGCGGGATCGAGGTTGGGGTTGGGGGTCCGGGTGGTATCGAGCGCCGCCGTGTAAACCTGGTAGGCACCGGCTACGTCGAACGTAGAGTGCGGCTTGCCATTCAGCAAGAGCGTCACCTGCGCGGGTGCCTGCCCGGCGGGCCTGCCGCCGAGGCGAAGGGCGATGCGTGCGTGCCGCCCCGCGTTCGCCGCAAGGGGGAAGGTAACGCTCGCATGGGAGGTAGTCCATCGGAAGGTAGTGCCGTCGGGCGTGGTCTCAGGCTCAAAGAAGCCGAAAGCGTTGTCCGGTGGGTCGAAGAGGCCCGGATATGAGTATGGCCCGCCCGGCATATCGTCGCGAAACGTGGGAAGCGGAGCAACCCAGTTGAGAAGCGTGGGCATCCCCAGTGTAAGGAGTAGCCAGAACGCCACGAGGAGAATGCGCTTTGACAGGCCAATACCTTGCAGTATCATGCGGTAAGATGGAGAACCTTCCAAGCTGTAAGAGGCTTCCCGTCATTATACCGTAGACCATGCATCACATTTCACGTTTTACGTTTCACGTCTCACTCGTCATCGCCTCAAGATCGGCATAAGTCTCGCGCCTGCGAATCAACCGGGCTTCACTACCGGACACCAGTACTTCGGCGGGGCGGGGGCGGGCGTTGTACTGGGAGGACATCGCATAGCCATAAGCACCTACCTGCCCAATAGCCAGCAGATCGCCCGGCTTAAGCGTGCCAAGCCTGCGCTCTCTCGCGAGCACGTCAGACGACTCGCAGACCGGGCCTACTACGTCCACCGGCTCGCCCGCGCCGATTTGCCGCTCCCAGGCGGGCCAGACGGGGTGCCACGCGCTGTAGAGGGCGGGACGCAGCAGGTCGTTCATGCCCGCGTCCACGATAGCAAGATTGTTTTGGCCGCCTTGCGTGCTCTTGCCGTATAGCACGGTCGTAAGGAGCACACCCGCAGAGCCGACTATATAGCGCCCCGGTTCCACTACCAGGTCGAGTTCGCGGCCCGCGAGGAGTGGACGCAACCCGGCAGCCAGCATGTCCGGCCCTTCCGGTGCGTCTTCGGGATGGTAAGGTATGCCGAGGCCGCCGCCTATGTCTAGCTCGCGCAGGCGAATACCTTCCTCAGCGAGAGCGTCCCAGAGGCACAGGAGCTTTGCGGCGGCCTCGATTATGGGCGCTACGTGGAGGAGTTGTGAGCCGACGTGCGCGTGCAGGCCGACAGGCTCAAGGGAGGGTGTGATTGAGGCAAGGCGCACCAGGGCAAGGGCCTCATCGGGAGCGACCCCGAACTTGTTGGCGCGGATGCCGGTGGTGATGTAGGGGTGGGTGTAGGCCTCAACGTCGGGGTTGACGCGCACGGCTACGGGCGCTACCCTGCCCATCGCGGCGGCTACATCGGCCAGGCTATCCATCTCACCCGCCGATTCGACATGAAAGGCGCGCACACCGGCTTCCAGGCCCTCGGCCATCTCCTGGCGGGTCTTACCGACGCCCGCGAAGACGATACGCTCGCCGGGGAAGCCCATGCGGCGGGCCAGGTAAATCTCCCCACCCGATACCACGTCGGCCCCCGCGCCCCAGCCTGCCAGCATGCGCCCAATGGTCGGGTTGGCGTTGGCTTTCAGGGCATAGCAGACCAGGGTGTTGCGCGCCAACCCGGTCAGATGTCGTGCAAGCTCATCGTAGTGTTCGCGCAATACCCTGGCGCTATAGACGTAGAGGGGCGTGCCGAATTGCGCCGCCAGGGTAGTGGCGGGCACGTCTTCGACGTACAGTGCGCCTTCTCGATAGGTAGCAGCAGTGTTCATTGCTCGCACCATTGTACCAGTATGATACCCCATACGACTATTGTGGCGAGGCTGGCCGTGTACCCTGGGAGCCTCACACATGGTAAACTGGAAGGGCAACACCACTCAGCGCACTCCAACCAGGAGGGAAGAATATGCCTAATATCGCGGGAAAGGTCATTCGCCGCCTCGGCAAACGTCTCGGTTATGACATTGTAAGCACGCGATCCGACGTGCAGCCTGTTGGGGACTATCCCCCTGATTTTGATGCGGCTGACATTGCAATGTGGCAGTACGTACAGCCGTTTACGATGACCAGCAAAGAGCGTATCTTTGCTCTTTGCCGAAGCGTGGAGTACATCATCAAGCATCAAATCCCAGGGGATATTGTGGAATGCGGAGTTTACAAGGGCGGCAGCATGATGGCTGTTGCAAAATCGCTAGTGGCTCAGGGAGCCGAGCGCAAGCTATACCTCTTCGACACCTATGAAGGCATGCCTGACCCCGCTGATGCTGATGTAACCGTCTATGGGAAGGCGGCTGCCGACATCATGCGAAAAGAAGACAAGGCGACGAGTGACATTTGGGCATACAGCCCGCTGGAGGAAGTTCAGCGCAATCTGCGAGATACAGGGTACGACGCGCGTCTATTAGTTTTCGTGAAGGGCAGGGTCGAAGAAACCATACCCGAACAGGCACCGGAGCAGATTTCGCTATTGAGGTTGGACACTGACTGGTATGAATCTACCTACCACGAACTGGTCCACCTGTACCCTAGACTTAGTGTAGGAGGCGTGCTTATCATAGATGATTACGGCCATTGGCAAGGCGCAAGAAAGGCCGTTGACCAATACATTGAGGAAAACCATGTGAAGGTACTTCTCAATCGGATTGACTACACCGGGCGTGTTTGCGTGAAGCTGGAAGCCTGAGCGCATTTGACTCCTTGACCTGTGGAAGGGTATACTAATCGAACTTGCGCGGCTTTGCTATCCGTCGTAACCCTATTGGTGTTGTTTTATACGGGAAAGGAGTCTGTTATGAGGTCCTGGCGCTTTTTGCTGGTTGTGCTTGGCCTGGGCGTAATCACGCCGGTCATATTCGCCACCGTCTACGCGGCGGCACCCAGCCCACTCAAAGGAGGGACCCTGGACAAGGCAGCTCCTCCAACCGGCTTGCAGACTAAGATATGGGGCAAGACGGGGGACGGCGACCACTTCAGCCACCCCTGCGGCGGCATGCACCCTGAGCCACCGTTCATGGGCATCTCTCCCCTCTCCATCACCAACATACCGGGTGGAGGCTGCACCCGCGCCATCGGTGACATCGGCTCCTACCAGACCGCCGAGCACAACTACGTCGTCCTCTCCGGCTACCTTGAGCGCCTATTCTACATCTTCAATGTTGACGACCCGTACAACCCAACGGTAGAGTCCTTCGTGCCCCTGCCCGCGGGCGGTACGGCCACCACGTCCATCTTCGGCTTCAAGCAGGGCGACAACTACTACGTCTCCACCACCCTGCGCGGTAGCGGAACAGGATGCGGCTTCTTCATCCACAACGTCACCGACCCTACCAACCCTGTCTTTACGAGCCGCACGGTGGGCGCGGACTGGTGCAGCCCGCACGAGCACTTCGTCTCCACCGACTCCAACGGCAACGCCGACTATGCGTGGGTCTCGATGGGCAACGAGACCGGCTCGCTCTGGAAGGGCGTCGCGCTCAACCTGAGCAACATCTCCGTGCCTGTGGAGACGGGCCGCTACCAGCGCCCCGACGCGAACGGTGACAACTACGTGCATGACTTTACGGTGGTGGGCAACCGCGTATTCCTGGCGCATTGGAGTGGCGGCCTCATCATCCAGGACAAGCAGACCCTCGCCACCACCATCAACCCCACGCCTCTCAACCCGGTAGATAGCATCCGCCCGGCAGGGTTCCGGGTGCATCACTCCTGGCCCACCACCGACGGCAACTACGTCTTCGTGGAGGACGAACTGCTGTCCGGGGCGACCCAGGAGAAGGTCAAGCTGTACAACATCACCGACATCAACAATCCGCAGTTCGTGTCAGGCATGGTCGGCCCCGGCAACTCGCAGACGAGCGAGGCGCACAACCTCAAGATCATCAGCCAGTCGCCCGGCCACGATCTGCTGCTGGTGGGGTGGTACAGGTCGGGTCTGCGCGGCTTTGACGTGGACACCACAGGCCCAACACCCGTACTGACACACACGCTGACCCACCAGATAATCCAGAATCCCGGCCCCGGCTTCGGCGGCGCGTGGGGCGTGGACTACCAGCCCTGCACCCTCAACGGCCAGCCCAGGATATGCCTCTACACCAGCGAGTATGTGCCCTCCTACGGCCTGGTAGCCGACGCGCTGGGGTACGACATCACCCTCGACCGCTACAAGCCTGAGTCGGTCATCACAGACCCGGTGGCGAGCCAGACCATTACCGCCTGCACCTACACAATAAGCGGCACCGCGCACGACTACTTCAGCGGCATGGCCCAGGTGGAAGTGAGCACCGACGACGGCGCGACCTGGAACCTCGCCCAGGGCACCGAGAACTGGACTTACGAGTGGAATATACCCTCGGACGGCAGCTACTCTCTCAAGGTGCGCGCCACAGACCTGGCGGGCAACGTAGAGACCCCCGGCGCTGCCACAACCGTGACGGTAACGGCAAGCTGCGTCGAGCCTACGCCTACCGAAGCGTCACCGACGCCTACCAAAGTGCCTCCTACGCCTACGATTGCCTGCGGATTCACCTGGGACGTCGGCGGTAGCCTCGACCCCGGCACCAATAATGCTCTCAACGCTGTGGCTGTAGTCTCGGCCAACGACATCTGGGCCGTGGGCTGGAAACGGATTGATGACTTATATGTGGGTAGCCTTGTAGAGCACTGGAACGGTGCTCAGTGGAGCGTTATTGGTAGTCCCTCGCCAGATCAATACGTCTCGCTGAACGGTATAGACGCCATATCAGCCGACGACATCTGGGCGGTCGGTACTCGCGGGAGCGCTGAGGGTTATACTTTCTCCATACACTGGGACGGCACGAAGTGGACAGACGTGCCCACTGTCAACCTCAGTAACCAGGTGAACGGCTTCAGCGCTGTGGCAGCTATCTCGTCAAATGAGGTTTGGGCCGTCGGCTATTACCAATCCCAGTTGCAGCCTACCAAGACCCTGGTTGAAAGATGGGACGGCACAAGCTGGAGTGTCGTTCAAAGCCCCAGTCCCCACTCTAACTACAACACCTTGACCGATATAACCGCCATCAATGATAACCCCGACGACATATGGGCCGTCGGATATACGGGGCCAACCGACACAGGCTCCCTGGCTATGCACTGGGACGGCATACAGTGGAGTGTCCTAGCCACCCCCAATTCTGCAAGCCGTAACTACCTTTACGGCATTTCCGGCGTTTCGTCCGATGACGTATGGGCGGTAGGCTACACCGACGAAGGCAGCCCGCCTTACCAGACATCGATCATGCATTGGGACGGCACGAAATGGACTGCTTTGCCCGGCACTCCGGAGGGGATACTCTACAAGGTGAAGGCGATCTCGGCCAACGATGTATGGGCCGTAGGCGAGCAATACATTGCGCCTGTGTATCGCACCTTTGTGACACATTGGAATGGAGCTACCTGGGATACCGTGCCAAGCCCCAATGCAGGCACATTCGATGATACTCTGGTAGGCCTCGCGGTAGCTTCCGCTAGTGATATCTGGGCAGTTGGCGCTTACCATACGGGCGGTCCCAATTCACCCCAGCAGACGCTCGTTGAGAGATATCACAACCCTTGTACTACACCTACTCCTACGATTACCGCCACCAGCACGAATACCCCTGTGCCCGCTACCTCTACGTCTACTCCTCTACCTCCCACTTCTACAGCTACGGCCTGCTCCATCTCCTTCACGGATGTGCCCTCCGGCAGCACCTTCTATGCGTTCGTACAATGCCTGGCGTGCCGCGACATCCTGGGCGGGTACACGGACGGCACATTCCGCCCAGGCAACAATATCACCAGGGCGCAGCTGTCGAAGATAGTGGCTAATTCCGCGAAGTTCAACGATGCAGTAACGGGCCAGTCCTTCGCGGATGTGCTCCCTTCCAACACGTTCTACCTCTACATAGGTAGGATGGCCTCCAGGGGCATCATCGGCGGCTATCCATGCGGCGGCCCTAACGAACCGTGCGGCCCTGGAAACATGCCTTACTTCAGGCCGAACGCCAACGCCACGCGAGGCCAGATCTCCAAGATCGTGTCCGAGGCGAAAGGCTTCAACGATATACCGGAGGGGCGGACCTTCGAGGACGTGCCCGCGACCAACACATTCTACGTATGGATAGAGAGGCTGGCGTCGCGCGGCATCATGAGCGGCTACCCGTGCGGAGGTGAAGGCGAGACGTGCGGGAGCGGCAACTTACCATATTTCCGCCCGAACAACAACGCCACCAGGGGGCAAGTATCGAAGATAGTGAGCAACACCTTCTTCCCCAATTGCCAGACACCCTAGGGCTAATAAACTACAGGCAAGCGGTAAGAGGCAGGGCGCATAAATCGTGCCCTGCCTCTTGTAATGTGTGGTAACATAGACCAATGAAAACTACCAATGACATTAGCCTGGGCAGGGTCGCGGGCCTGAGCCTGAGCGCGGCGCCTTCGGCCTTGATAGGCTCTTTGGCCCTGTGGGTGCTACTGGGTGCGGTTGGGCTGTTACTCCTGAAGCTGCCATTCGTAGAAGTTATTCTCTTGAGCCTGGCCGGGACGCTCCTGCATTGGATAAGCGACGTGCTGCACCAGTTCGGGCACGCCTGGGCCGCCCGGCAGACGGGGCACCCAATGGTGGGGATACGCCTGTGGTTGCTCCTCACCAGTTCTATCTACCCCTCCGATGAGCCACATCTTCCCCGGTCCGTCCACACCCGGCGCGCCCTCGGCGGCCCTATCGCCAGCCTGCTCGTGGGCGCACTCTCCTCACTGCTATTACTGCTCATCCCAACGGGCACCGGCCCCTGGTGGCTCGCGCTCTTCTTCTGCCTGGACAACCTCCTCGTGCTGGGCCTGGGCGCTTTCCTACCCCTCGGCTTCACCGACGGCAGCACCCTGCTCAAGCTGTACAGTAAAGAGTAGCACTCATTCTTGTTATACTATCAGCAAAGGCATACAGGAGTGTAATGCAGAATGCAACCGGCAGAGATATTGTGCCCGAATTGCCGAGGGGGCAATGCACCCGGCGCTACGCAATGTAGATGGTGCAACGCGCCCCTACAGGCGCAACAACCCCCATCCCCGCCATCCCCGCCGCCTTACTCAGCGCCAGTTTACCCAGCGTCACAACCCAACCGGCAGGCAGCGCCCCAGGTGCCCACGACGGGGCGGACATTCGCGTTGGCTATCGGGGTCGTGCTATCCCTTATCGGTGCGTGTATCGCGGGCTACCTTATCCTGACGACCGTTACGGGGTACGATAACGGCCCGCCGGAGGGCATTGTGACGGGCACTATTATTCTTGTTGCTGTTACAGCCCTATGCTTCGGATTGCCTGGGGTGATCCTTCTGATTGTGGGCCTGCGAAAACCGAAGAACTTGTAGATCGTCGTAGGCGATGGTGTAGAGCTTTACACTACCTTTAATGGAGGCAAACGATGAAACGACTCTTGCACGTCATTGCGGCTGTGGGTTTGCTCTTTACGGGTTATGCGTTAGGGGTCTATTCAACGATGCCTGGAGAGGCACGGGCGGGGCTGCTGCTACAGAATAACTGCCAGACCTTTCCTGAGACAAAGCAAGCCGTCTGCGGGCGCTTCTTGAAGTATTGGCAGGAGCATGGTGGCCTCGCTCAACAAGGCTTCCCCATCAGCGGCGAGTTCCAGGAGAAATCTGACCTGAACGGGCAGACTTACACCGTACAGTATTTCGAGCGGGCCGTATTCGAGCATCACCCTGAGAACCAGCCGCCCAACGACGTGCTGCTCTCCCAACTAGGCACCTTCCGCTATAGGGCCAAGTACGGGTCAGGCGGCCCCGGCGCTCAACCTCCCGCGACCCCTACCCCGCTGCCGCCTGCTTTCGTGGATTTAGGCGACCCGGTTAGCCGCAATGGGCTGGTGTTCACCGTGATCAGGCTGGACCGCCTTCCCAAGCGGATAGACGTGATTTGGAGGGTGAAGAACGAGAGCGGCGGGCCGGTGAATTTCGTGCTCGCCAACAAGGACCAGCGACTTCTAAACGACGCGGACCAGCCCCTCGAGATTGGCAACCCGACGGGCGTAACGACAGTCACGCTACAAAACGGCCAGGAGTATACAGGCGGCACAACCTGGAGTGGCACGTTTACGTCGGATGCCGACCATGCGACTTACGTGGCGGACAACATGACGGGGATTGGCAGCGTGCGCGTGCATATACCACTGAAATAGGGGTCAGGGGCTAGGGGTCAGGGGCTAGGTCTGGATCTACTAATATCAGATTGTGTCAGCGTTTTTTCTTCTTTGGCTTACGGGCGGCAACCTCGACGGCCTTCTCTATCCACGCGCCCAAACGCTTCGGGTCTTCAAGCACAGCATCGGGCACCTCGTAATACGCAGTCGGCTTGCCCGACCAGGGTGCGACGAAAGGACTGATGCCCTCTGCTTCGTAATCGGCCCGGTTGGCATCGTCCACTTTGAAGTAGACTGCGTCGTCCACAATCAGCCCGAAGATCAGGTCGTCAGCATATAACCCAACCTCCCCGAACAGGCTACGCGCCCGGATCGCGCCCACCGGGGCGAGTTGCTCCATCACGCGGTCTCGATATGCCTGGCTCACACTCATTACTTTCTTTCTCCTCTTATCAGAAAATCAATCGGATACCAGTTCGATTAAATCGCCTTTCTTCAATAAGCCTTCGACCAAAACCGCACAATAAACTCCGGCAAAGTTACCATGTGCCTGGGCAACTTTCCGTAAAACGTCCGGGTTGTGTTCACCCGTGTCCGGGTCGAGCGAAATCATCTTACAGCGCGGGTCACGCTCAAGAACCATAAGTATCGCCTTCGAACCGATACGCAGACGGCGACCGACAAAATCATCTTCAGCAAAACCGCCGCCGTCTGACGCGAGATTGAAATAGATATTCGCTCGGAAACGCCGTTTATCAATCGGAATGCCTAATTCCGATTCAAGCTGTCGAACCGTTTGCAGGCTAATTAACGAGACCGGGCGGCAATCGGTTAAAGCGCGGTCCGACCGCACGAGTTTAAGTTGATTCTTTTCGCTGATTCCTTCGCCAAGTAGTTTTATGAGGGCCGGATCGTCAATGGAGACGATCTCGCCTGATGGAGTAATAACGTCTAAAATCATATCTTCCGCTTCGCCGTTGGCAGGTGTCACGCCGGGCGCGATCTTCGCCGCTTCGGCTAAATTCGGCGGTTTTGAGGCTCGTTCCGGGTGACGAAATTGCGGACTAAACAGCAGCATTCGTTGTTGCACATTTGCGTTCAAATAAGGAAATCCTTTGCGGGCGGCGGAATTTTTGAAGGCGTAGCCTCGGTCGCCATAGATACCCGAAAATCCCATAAAAACTTCGGGCATTTCCGTACCGCGCATACTTTTAACCGGATAACGCCATAGACTTTCGACAGTTCCGATAGTTGTCATATCAAAATCTCACTTTAGCTTTCCAACGTTTCGCAGAAGCATCGAACGGCAGAGTTGGCGTGGCGCGAAACCGCCTGAAGCATGCTCGAGCGGGGTGGTTCGATGTGCTTGACACAACCTGATGGCTTTTGTTACAATTAGGGACCGTACCGGAGTGGCCCTGGTCAGTAAAGAACTGTAACAGGTTTGGTCAATCTAGTTCAGGTAAAACTGGGTAAATTGGTTAATTTGGTTGGGTCTAGTTCGGTACGGGAAGAATAGGGGTGTTTGTACTGTCACAAGTGCAAACACCCCTTTCTTATTGCTGGCCTGCATCTTCACCGCGGGTCAAAGTGCGCCCGGTGACGTAGTTGTACGAATCTACTACGAGTTGGAAGATGGTTTCTAGCTCTTCCATGTTGGCGGGCGTGTAGAGCATCACCAACCCATCTTGCCCTATATACTCTGCGATGGGGCGTATCTCCGCCCAACCCGCTTCTATAGCTTCCTGGGCACGTTCGGGTGGGAGGGAAGTGTGCAGGCTGCCGTCAGGGTGGATATGGGCGAACTCGCGCCCGGCCACAATCACATCGGGCCTGGCAAGCGGCAAGCTCTCTTCCAGCCACAGCGCCCTCGCGCCCGGCACCGAAATCACCGATGGGCGGTCTTCAACATCAGGTAAGGAGAAAGCCCTCCGAAAAAGCTCGGCATTCACCTGCGGATCAGGCCGCACCCCGATTTGCGCGTGGGGCATGCCCTTGTAGGTGGCTGGCCTGGGACCGGCACGCTTGCTTAGTGGTGCGTAATTTGCCATAGATGCCTGGCCTCATTGTAGTGTCTGACTATTATACCGGTTATACCGCTTACGCTGCTGACGCGGGAGGCTAAGTCTAAGTAGTCAAGCCTAGCTTTGCAGTATAGTGTTTCATCTGGTACGATTACTAAGCTATCCCTGGCAATCCTCTCCCGGCCTTGAGTCGGTATGAACCGGGGGTTATTCCTTGTGCCCCTCACTCTTGTGGATCGAACCGCAACCGCTATTCATCTGCCCGCTTGGCACTAAGAACGTTGGCACAGCCAACAGACCAATGCCTTCTGGACACAGCTTGTTTGTGCAAGCCATAAATGCTATCTATGCACTTGACATGCTTCTATCTGTAAGTGCTACGTTTGCCAACCCAACAGTGTATACTTGATCTTCGGAGACTCCTTTAATTAGACCGCAATCTATTTGGGAGGGCATGCTTGTGAAGGTTTTCATTAGCTGGTCGGGTGATCGAAGCAAAACAGTAGCACTTGCACTACGCGAGTGGTTACCAGACGTTATCCAAGATGTGAAGCCCTGGGTATCCGCTTCAGACATTGATGCTGGTGCGCGCTGGAGTGCGGATATTGCTCGGCAACTCAGTGAGACAAAATTCGGGATCATATGCCTGACTGCCGAGAACCAGCTAAAGCCATGGATCTTGTTTGAAGCAGGAGCCCTCGCCAAGACTTTAGATGGTACTTTCCTATGCCCCTATTTGATCGGTCTAGAGTCCGCGGAGGTGCTGCCAGGTCCTCTTACTCAACTTCAAGCTAAACGATCTGATAGGGAGGGAACTTGGGCACTTGTTCAAACCTTGAACAAGGCGCGTCCAGGCGAACTGATAGATGACCAACGATTAGAGAGGATCTTTGACCGCACTTGGCCTACATTGGAGGAGACACTTAAGAATCTACCCAGTGTCCAGGTACCTGAGTTGCACAGACGATCGGCAGAAGAGATGATGGTAGAAGCACTGGATATTGTTCGCGGGCTTGATCGCCGATTTTCCTTGCTGTCCCGGAATGTGGCACATTTACAATCCACATCCAGATCGCTGCCTCAATATTCCGCCCTTGAACTGGCTACACTTGCCTCGATAGCAAGGCAAGGTGGTGCATCAGAGGTAGTCAACTTCCGGCGAGTATATGAGTTTCTGAATAACAGAATGAAGCATATACAAGAAGATCTTCAACCGACTGAAGAAGAATTCGATGATATTCCATTTACGATAGATGATGCTCCTGAACCGGAAGACGAAGAGGCTCAAGACGAAGATAGATAATGTCCTCGAATCCATGAATTCCTAATCCCGCATCCCTCTCCCCTCGAACCTCGTCCCGCGCCGGTGGCACGCCTCTTGTAATCCCCTTTACCCGATGTGGTATATTTATCTAATCTAAAGCGTGCAGCCTCTCAGCCTCAGCCCATCCTCCCACACCGATCAGCGGTTCCTGACCCCTGATCCCTAACCCCTGACACCTCAACGGGCAGCCGCCACCAGGGAAGGAGGCAACCATACCGATGAACACCAAGCGTAACCGTCGTTCCCTCGCTCTCGGCCTCGTAATCCCCGCCTTGTTCGCGCTATTGCCTATGCTCGCCATCAGCGGCGGCATCGCGACAACCGCGCAGGCAGGGGTCAAACCTACTCTCTCGACTGTGGGAGCAGCACAGCAAGAGCAGATACTCGTCCTGCGCGTCTACTTCTCTGACATCGCCGAGCGCGACCGCCTGGCTACTCAGATAGGCGCGGAAGAGACATCCACCGCAGGCGGCTACCTCACCAAGTGGGCCGACCGCGCTACATACAACGCCATGCTCGCCGCCGGACTGCGCGTCCAGATAGACCAGGAGCAGACCCGGCTTGCAAACATGCCTATCCAGTGGAACAAGGACAGCGCCAATCCCGACACCTTCTACGGCGGCTATCTCACCGTCGAGGAGATGTACGCCTTCATGGACCAGAAGGTAGCGGCCAATCCCACGCTGGTCGAGAAGATAGACATAGGCGACTCCTGGTGCAAGACCCACCTGGGCCAATGCACCCAGCCTAACGCCTGGAACGGCTTCGACCTCTACGTGCTGCATATCACCAACCGCAACATACCCGGTCCCAAGCCTGTCTTCTGGTATGACGCGGGCATCCACTCCCGCGAGATCGCCACCCCCGAAGTCGCCAAGCGCTTCATCTCTTACTTGCTCGACAACTACAATAGCGATGCCGATGCCCACTGGCTTGTGGACTATCACGACATCTGGGTGATGCCTATGCTCAATCCCGATGGGCACCATATGAACGAGTCGGGCGGCAACAACCCTACCCTCCACCGCAAGAACGCCGACAGGGACGACGGCTGCACCACCTACGATAGCTTCGGGACCGACATCAACCGCAACTTCCCCTTCGTGTGGGGTTGCTGCGGCGGGTCAAGCCCCAGCGCTTGCAGTGATATCTATCGAGGCCCTGCCCAGAACTCCGAGGAGGAGACCCAGGCCATAGTAGCCAAAGTCCGCTCCCTCATCCCCGACCAGCGCGGCCCAGCCGAAAGCGACCCGGCACCCATCACCACCACCGGCACCCTTATCAATATGCACTCGAACGCCGCGCTGAACCTCTATCCGTGGGGCTACACCGCCTCTTTCGCGCCCAACCGCACCGATATACGTAACATTGGCAAGCATATGAGCGCCCTCAACGTCTTCCCTCCCGGCAACAACTACCCGGCATGCCAGAATACGGATCCGAATTGCCTCTATATAGTGGACGGTGACGAGAAGAACTGGATATACGGGGAGCTTGGCAGTCCGGGCTACAGCCTTGAGCTTGCGGGCAGCAACTTCTTCCCCGCCTACCCTTGCCTCGATAATCCTCCCGGCGTTAACGGCTGCACCGACCCGGACCCCGACATCGGCCTCGGCTTGTGGCCCCAGAACAAGGGCGCGCTCCTCTACCACTCGAAGGTTTCCCGCACGCCTTACCTTCTCACTCGCGGACCCGACGCGTACACTTCTACTTCCACGCCTATTACTGTTACTCTAGGCAGCTCCGCCCTTGTGACAGGCACCATCAATTACAACTGGGTGGGAAACACACCGGATGGTCCAGAGCAGAACAGCTACCAACAAGACGTGGCCACAGCAGAGTATTATATTGATACGCCTCCCTGGGCCGGGGGTACAGGCGTGCCCATGACCCCTGTGGACGGCACTTATAACTCGCCTACGGAGGCGGTGCAGGCGAGCATCAACACCGGGTCGCTCTCCCCAGGCCGCCACATCGTCTTCGTGCGCGGGCGCGGCGTCGCTGTGTACGAGGGCTTCCAGAGTTGGGGTGCGGCCTCGGCCATCTTCGTTGACGTAATCCCTGCGGGCACGGTAACTCCCAGCCCTACGGGTGGTACTACCGCCACGGCAGTCCCGCCAACTATTACATCTATACCTACGGTAGCGCCCAGCAGCACGCCCGTCGTGCCCAGCGCCACCGCCACTCCCATAATCATCATCGAGACCAATACCCCTGTAGGCGCTACTGACACGGTGGTCGCCTCCGTAACGGCTGTCGTGAGCACCAGCACGCCCGTTGGCGCTACGGCCACGACCACTCCCTGCACGGTCAGCTACACCGATGTGCCCCCAGGCCATACCTTCTACCCCTACGTGCGCTGCCTGGCATGCAAGGGCATCATAGGCGGTTACTCGGACGGTACTTTCCGCCCCAATAACGCCATTACCAGAGCCCAACTGTCGAAGATAGTGGCTAACTCAGCAGGCTTCAACGAGCCGGTAAGCGGGCAGACCTTCGAGGACGTAGAACCCGACAACACCTTCTACCTGTACATAGGCAGGATGGCGTCCAGGGGCATCCTCGGCGGGTACCCATGCGGCGGCACAGGTGAGCCGTGCGGCACTACCAACCGTCCCTACTTCCGTCCCAACGCCAACGCCACACGAGGGCAAATATCGAAGATCGTCTCCGAGGCGGCGGGCTTCGATGAAAACCACACTACCCAAACGTTCGAGGACGTGCCGCCCAGCAACGCCTTCTATATCTGGATAGAGAGGCTGGCTAGTCGGTTCATCATGGGAGGGTACCCATGCGGTACCGTAGAGGGAGAGCCATGCGGTACAGGCAACAGGGCATACTTCCGGTGGGGCAACACCAGCACGAGGGGGCAGGTCTCCAAGATAGTCTCAGGTGCCTTCTTCCCTGATTGCGATGTCCCATAGAGGGAGCACGTTAGACAGCAAGTGGTAGGATAAAAATAAGAAAGAGCCTTGCTTGATTGGCAGGTGCTCTTTCTTATTGTCCGGACTTTATACACCAGCCTGGAACTACCAACTCATAGGCCGGTGCCCTATTATTTCATCTCCAGTTTGAAATGATAGGTCCCGTTTCGGTAAACGTTCTGGCGCAGTCAGCAGAGTCCGGTTCCTGGTACGGAATCCCGGTTGGTAGGCATACCTGGGGGCAGTCGGGACCCGTACATGGGCAGTAGAGCACGTCGGGATTGGAAAACTGCTGAATTTGCGGGCAGGGGCCGCCGGCGCCTGTCGGACAGTCATAGGCCATTATGTCGTGAAAGCGTCCGGTTATATCTCCATAACCCCAGGACCATGTCCTATAGCCTCCGGTGCCATTGTGGCGTGCGTGGCCGCAACCCATGTTGTGGCCTAGCTCGTGCGCTAGTATTCCTCCCCCCTGACTCAATGCGTCTATATCAAAATTATTGAATCCCCAGGCTGGATCTTCGTCAGCAAAGATCCAGCCAAGACCACCGAACTTCGCGTGCTCTACCAGGCTGACTAAGTCGGCTCTATCTATTTGTCTCCACCCACGTTCATAGCTCCCTTCTTCATGGTGAACGATGTCCATCCACCCATCATTAGGAAAAGTCAGGCGGTCTAGATCAATCCGGGGAAAGTATCCCACGTTTGGAGGTACTGTACTATAAAACTCTACATAGTCAATCTCTCGTATGTTATTGAGGCTTAGTTGCTGGTTAATATTGCTGTTTGTGTAGGCAATATTGGCGTAGTCTACTCCTAAAGCGACTGCATTTTCCAGGTGCTTTTGCCCGCCTATCCATGCTTTAGCCGCCGGGGTATAAAGCACCAAATAGCCGATCGCCGTGCTACAGCCAGTGCAAAGGGCAGGCGGTGGGTCGGGAACTTCGTTCGATGAGAAAGGATTGAGTTCCTCTGGTATTAGACCCTGACCACGAGGGATCTGGTGATGGTCGATCTCATAGACTGCGTATACATCGCTTGTACCGTCGCCCGCGTACCCAATGTGATAATGATTTGAGACGTCAGGCAGGTAGATATTGCCTACTACCGTGTCATCGCCAACCACCAGGGTTACCTGGCTCTGCTCAACATTTTCAATGTGACCACGCCAGATAAAACCGTCTCCGGCTGCCGGCCCCAGCGCCTCACGGCGATCTTGTCGCTGCTCCAAAACAGCAGTAAGCGACGTATCGCTAAACATATTCAGCGTAAATCTGTTAGTGCTGGTCAATAGCGCATGGTTGATGGTGATGAATCGTTTGCGGACGATTGAGGGCCATGGGTAATCTCTACCTGGGCTGGTGGCAGCCGCGAACAAAGGCTCGGCCACATACGGCGTCTGTGTAGCACTCAGTGGCGTCTGCGTAATGCTAAATGGGGTTTGCGTAACGCTAAATGGAGTTTGTGTGGCGCTAAATGAGGTTTGCGTAGCATAAGCTGATTCAAGAGCGACAGGTGCCCGGTATGCCTCAGATGCTTGTATCGGGTTCGAGGTGGAGGAAACCAGGACACCCGTACCGATAAGCATAGAAAGCAGCGAGCAACCGATCCGGAAATGAATAGACTTTACCATAATGGCCCTCCTTGCGTGCGTTGGCGCTTGAACGCCCGGTTTGATACTTTCATACCCAATAAAGTGCTAGCCCTTGCCAATAGGTATGATGCAGAAGAGATAGAATTATCTCCACGTATAATCAAACCTATGACAAAGGGTGCACATATAATACTGTGTACCTTGTGCAATGTCAATCCTCAGCCTTGCCGTAAATGTTCAGATTCAGGGTAAATGGATGTTGGTGCAGGGGAGAGCATGCGGGTCGTCCAGGTGAGGTTGGCGTACTGACTTGGCACGCGACCACAAGCACGTGAGGTATCCCGAATATAATATTCGTGCCTGCCGCATGCGCACAAGAACTCCTACTTCTTGACAGGGGATGAACAATCTGTTAGGCTTTTGCTCATATATGCATATATGTTTGTAGGGCGAAGAAGTTGGTCTCCTGTTACTGAAAGCAGATAACTTCTTGAGTATTATCCAGCGCAGTCTGGTCCTTGTTCTACTATTCGCTGTGGCTGGGGTAATCACCATAGCCACAGCAAAAGCTTTTCATAGCTCCTTGCCTGCTGCTTTGAGCTATGAAAACGTGCCCGCAAATTCCAGCGCACCGGCGATTTTACCACCGAATCCTGGGACCGGCTGCGGCTCGGGCTGGGAGGTTATCAACAGCCCCAGGCCAGGTAGTTTCAGTGGTCTAAAAGCAGTGACGGTCATTTCAGCGAACGATATATGGGCGGTAGGTTACTACAGGGCTACCTTTTCAGGACCATATCTCACACTAACACTACGTTGGGATGGAATACAGTGGGCACAAGTTCCTAGCCCCAACGCAGGTACCGGCAACAATATCCTTTATGGGCTTACTGCTGTTTCAACGAATGACGTTTGGGCTGTAGGTTTCTATGTAGACGGTGGGAGCGTCAATACGCTTGCTCTGCATTGGAATGGCACACAATGGACGCAGACTGCCACGCCTGTTGTTGGCACGGGACAAAGCTACCTGCAAGGGGTAGTAGCCAAAGCCGCAAATGATATTTGGGCTGTGGGTGATTATGATTATCCTTCCTCAAAGACGCTGGTGCTGCATTGGAACGGCATTCAATGGACCCATGTTCCCAGCCCGCAGCCTGGTACGGGTAGCCGCCTAAACGGAGCAACGATTACGTCCGCAGGTGATCTGTGGGCTGTTGGCTTCTATAAAGAGTCGTCGTTTGTATTTCGTACGCTTGTGTTACACTGGGATGGAAACGTCTGGACGCAACCTTCGACGCCCAATCCCAGCTCCGAAGAGAATATTCTCACGGGGATAACATCATCTTCTCCTGGCGACATGTGGGCCGTGGGTTACTACTATGATACAAACATTAGCAGGTACAGAACGCTAACCCTACATTGGAACGGCACCCAGTGGCTCCATGTTTCTAGCCCCAACTTAGAGTTTTCCACTCAGCTCTATGGTGTTGTAGCTGTTTCGCCTGGCGACGCATGGGCTGTAAGTAACATCATTATTCATTGGAACGGCACGACTTGGGAAACAAGTTATGTCCTGGGCGGCCCACCAAGCAGGTTGTTTGGAATTGGAGCGGTCTCGGCCAACGATATATGGGCTGTAGGGGAATATAGCATGACAAGCGAGGGCGGAGAAACTCTTATCATGCGCTATACGGGCCAATGTACATCCCCTACGCCGACGGTTACCGGTACCCCACCAACCGCCACACCCACACTCACAAGCACGCCCACCGCCACAGTGCCTACGATTCAACCGAGCGCCACAGCTACCCCCAAAATTATTTCCAGCAACACACCTGTAACCCCTACCAGCACCATCGTCTTCCCAACGGATACTCCGGTCGACGCCACCGGCACTCCTATCCCTGCGACCAACACGGTCGTGCTCCCTACGAACACACAGGTCGCTCCCACCGGCACGGTTAGCGCGGTTACTACGACCGGCACGCCCGCGGTTGCTACCAGCACGCCCGCAGGCGCTACGGCCACGACCACTCCCTGCACGGTCAGCTACACCGATGTGCCCCCAGGCCATACTTTCTACCCCTACGTGCGCTGCCTGGCATGCAAGGGCATCATAGGCGGCTACTCTGACGGCACTTTCCGCCCCAACAACGCGATTACAAGAGCCCAACTGTCGAAGATAGTAGCTAACTCAGCAGGCTTCAACGAGCCTGTGAGCGGGCAGACCTTCGAGGACGTGGAACCCGACAACACCTTCTACCTCTACATAGGCAGGATGGCGTCCAGGGGCATCCTCGGCGGCTACCCATGCGGCGGCACAGGTGAGCCTTGCGGCACTACTAACAGACCATACTTCCGCCCCAACGCCAACGCCACACGCGGGCAAATATCGAAGATAGTGTCCGAGGCGGCAAACATCCGGGACATACCGGAGGGTCAGACGTACCAGGACGTACCACCGGAGAACACGTTCTACGTGTGGATAGAGAGGTTGACCTCAAGAGGCGTGATGAGCGGGTACCCATGCGGTACCATGCCCAGCGAGCCATGCGGCACCTCTGGTAAGCCATACTTCCGCCCCAACAACAACGCCACGAGGGGACAGGTCACCAAGATAGTATCGGGTGCCTTCTTCCCTAATTGCGACACTGAGCAGTGATGAGGCCGCTACGCTATTGGCCTTGTGACCATTAGAAATAAAGGCAACCATGTCATCCTGAACTCATAGCAGGGTGACATGGTTGCCTGGCTCGTTAGCAATACCGCGTACCCGGCATTTCCTCGTCCGGTGACACACCTCTTAAAGCTCTCCTTTACAGATGTGGTATATTTATCTAATCTAATAGCGTGCGGCCTCTCACCCTATATTTATCCTTGCACCACAACCGGTCGGGCGCTCGCCGGGAAGGAGCCAACCATGTCCCTAAACACCAGGCCCAACCGTTGTGCTCTTGCACCCGGCTTCATAGTTTCGGCTCTGCTCACGCTGCTGCCGATCCTTGCCATTAGCGGTGGTATGGCCGCGCCCGCGCAGGCCGAAGCCGGGCCCTCGCCTCCTTCTACAGAGAGAGTGCAGCAAGAGACCAAGGAGCAGATACTAGTCCTGCGGGTCTACTTCGCTGACAACGCAGAGCGCGACCGCCTCGCCACCCAGATAGGCGCGGAAGAGACCTCCACCGCAGGCGGCTACCTCACCAAGTGGGCCGACCGCGCCACCTACAACGCTATGCTCGCCGCCGGACTGCGCGTCCAGATAGACCATGAGCAGACCAGGCTAGCTAACGTCCCCATTCAATGGAATAAAGATAGCGCCAACCCCGAAACCTTCAACGGCGGCTATCTCACCGTTGAGGAGATGTATGCCTTCATGGATCAGAAGGTGGCTGCCAACCCTCAATTCGCCCAGAAGATAGACATAGGCGATTCGTGGTGCAAAAGGCACCTGGGAGAATGTACTGAGCCTAACGCTTCGAACGGCTACGACCTCTTCGTAATGCGCATCGGCAACCGCAGCCCAGGCCCCAAGCCCATCTTCTGGTTTGACGGCGGCATCCATTCCCGCGAGATTGCAACCCCCGAAGTCGCCAAGCGCTTCATTGATTACATACTCACCAACTATAGTTATAACGACCCCGACGCAAACTGGCTGGTGAACTACCACGAAATCTGGGTGATGCCTATACTCAACCCCGACGGGCACCACATGGTCGAGTCGGGCGGCAACAACCCTACTTTCCACCGCAAGAACGCCGACAACGACGATGGCTGCACCACCTACGACAGCTTTGGCACCGACATCAACCGCAACTTCCCCTTCGTGTGGGGCTGCTGCGGCGGCTCCAGTGGCGATCCATGCAACGACGCCTATCGAGGTCCTTCCGCAAACTCCGAGGAGGAGACCCAGGCCCTGGTCGCCAAAGTTCGCTCCCTCATCCCCGATCAACGCGGCCCCAACGAGACTGACATGGCGCCCCTCACCACCACCGGCACCCTCATCAATATGCACTCCAACGCCAGGCAGAACCTCTACCCCTGGGGCTACACCAACGCCCATGCTCCTAACCGAACCGACCTGCGTAACATCGGACGTCATATGTCCTCGCCCAACGTCCAGCCCGTCGGCAACGGCTACGAATACTGCCAGAATATCGAGTGCCTTTACGTAGTGGACGGCGACGAGAAGAACTGGGCCTACGGCGAGCTTGGCATCCCTGCCTACAGCCTTGAACTCGCGGGCAGCGGCTTCTTCCCGGCCTATCCCTGCCTCGATAACCCTCCGGGCGTGAACGGCTGCACCGACCCGGACCCCGCTATCGGCCTCGGCCTGTGGCCGCAGAACAAGGGCGCGCTCCTCCACCACGCCAAGATCGCCCGCTCTCCCTATTTGCTCACTCGCGGCCCCGACGCGAACATCCCCTACTCAGAGGTGACCGGCCACTCGTATAGCACGGTAGTGGTCACAGCCACCATCAACTACGCCTGGAACGGCAGCGACGGTCAGCCCAACAACTATTTACAGAACGTGGCCGCCGCCGAGATGTACCTGTCCCGTCCACCCTGGGACGGGGGCGGTGGCCAGCTTATCGCTATGACCGCCGTGGACGGCGCCTTCGACTCGCCCACCGAGGTGGTGCGGGGCAGTTACACCCTCCCCTTCGTCTTGCCGGGTACTGGTTACACGATTTACGTGCGAGGGCGCGGGGTGGACGACTACGAGGGCCAGAAGAGTTGGGGTCCAACCTCGGCTGTCTTCCTTCGGATAGGCGTCGCGCCCACCCCGGTAGTTACCCCTAGCCCCACACCCACTCGGCCAAGCGTCACCCCTGTTCCCTCATCTACATCTGTACCCACTGTGGTGCCGCCCAGTAGCACAACTGTAGTTCCGAGCAGCACAACCGTCGTGCCCAGTGGCACGCCCAGCCCCACCACCGGCACGGTCGTCCCCAGTAGCACAACCGTCGTGCCCAGTGGCACGCCCAGCCCCACCATCGGCACGGTCGTCCCCAGTAGCACAACCGTAGCGGCTACCGGCACACCTGCTGAAGCCACTGTGACCCCTGGCGGCCCTACAGCCACGACCACAGCCTGCACCATCAACTACACCGACGTGCCCCCCGGCCATACCTTCTACCCGTTCGTGCGCTGCCTGGCATGCAAGGGCATCATAGGCGGCTACTCGGACGGTACTTTCCGCCCTAACAACCTGATAACCAGGGACCAGATAGCGAAGGTAGTGTCTAACTCCGCAGGCTTTAACGAACCGCCAGGCACGCAGATATTCGAGGATGTGCCCGAAACCCACCACTTCTACGAATACATACAGAGGATGGCGCGCCGGGGCATCATGGCCGGGTACCCATGCGGCAGCAACCGGCTAGAGCCGTGCGTACCACCCGGCAACCGACCGTACTTCCGCACCAACACCTACGCCACCAGGGGGCAAATATCGAAGATCGTCTCCGAGGCGGCGGGCTTCGATGATAACCACATTATGCAACGGTACGAGGACGTGCCGACCACAAACACTTTCTACATCTGGATAGAGAGGTTGTCGAGCAGGTTCATCATGGGAGGGTACCCATGCGGTACTGTAGGGGGAGAGCCATGCGGTACAGGCAACAGGGCATACTTCCGGTGGGGCAACACCAGCACGAGGGGACAGGTCTCCAAGATAGTGTCGGGTGCCTTCTTCCCTGATTGTGACCCTGGGCAAAGGTAAGAATAAGAGGCGCAAGACTAATAACTCAACTATAGGAAGGAGCAAGGAAACAAATGAATCGAGAGCACAAAAACGTACTTTGGAGACTTTTCATGCCCGCTTTGCTGGCGCTGCTACCGATGCTGCTCATCGGTGGCGGCTTTGCAGGCAAGGCAAGCGCGGGGGCAAAGCCTGCGGGCCTTTCCGCACAGAGCAGTGTGCCCCTACGTGAAGAGGTGCTGGTGCTGCGGGTCTACTTCCGCGACAACGCCGAGCGCGACTACCTGGCCACCACGCTGGGGGCCGAAGAGGTGCCTACCACCAACGGCTACCTCACCGTCCTCACCGACCGCGAGACCTACAACAACCTGCTGGCTCGCGGCAATCGCGTCGAGATAGACGAGAAGCAGACCGCCCGGCTGAATGACCCCGCCCTGTACGATACCTTCTACGGCGGCTACAAGACCGTCGAGGAGATATACACCTTCCTGGATCAGCAAGTGGCCGCTCACCCTACCCTGGCGGCGAAGGTGGACATCGGCGACTCCTGGTGCAAGACCCACGCGGGCCAGTGTACCTACCCGCAGCCCAACAACGGCTACGACCTCTTCGTGATGCACATCACCAACCAGGCAATCACAGGCACCAAGCCGGTCTTCTGGGTTGACGCAGGCATCCACTCTCGCGAGATAGCCACCCCCGAGGTCGCCATGCGCTACATAAGCCACCTCCTGGATAACTACAACACCAACGCAGATGCGCGCTGGCTGGTTGACTACCACGACATCTGGGTTATGCCCACCTACAACCCCGATGGGCACCATATCGTGGAGGCGGGCGGCAACAGCCCCTACCTTTACCGCAAGAACGGCAACAACACCGCCGGGTCTTGCTCGATCCCTCCCACCGGCAGCAATCACTACGGTGTGGATGACAACCGCAACTTCCCGTTCAAGTGGGCTTGCTGCGGTGGCTCGGAGAGCGCACCTTGCTCGCAGACCTATCATGGCGTCTCTGCCGGTTCGGAAGACGAGACGATAGCGGTCACGGCCAAGATACGCCAGCTTATCCCCGACCAGCGCGGCCCGCTGGATACCGACGTCTCGCCTATCACTAGTACGGGCATCTACCAGAATTTGCATACCGTCGTGCCCGTCAACCTTTACCCCTGGGGGTGGACTAAGAACCCCGCGCCCAATGCCACCGACCTGCGTAACATAGCCGCGCACATGGCGGCCCCCGGCGCGGGCGGCAACGGCTATCCCTACTGCACCATCCCGGAGTGCCTCTACATCGTAGACGGCGGCTCGATTGACTGGGCTTATGGCGAGTTGGGCGCTGCCGCAATGAGTACCGAGCTTAGTGGGAACAGTTTCTTGCCCCCCTACTCCTGTATTGATAACCCCGGCTGCGATACCTCGGTGGGCATCTGGCCTGAGAACAAGGGCATGCTCCTCTACATGGCGAAGATCGCCCGCACTCCCTACCTGCTGACGCGCGGCCCCGACGCGAACATGGCGACTGTACCCTACACGGTCACGCTCGGTTCCCAGTTCAACCTGACTTCCACCGTCAACTACGCCTGGGAGGGGAACAATTACGCGCAGAACGTGGCGGCGGCGGAATACTATCTGGACGTACCGCAGTGGGCGGGCGGCACAGGCGTACCTATGACGGCGCAGGACGGCGCGTTTGATGAGCAGACCGAGCCTGTCCAGGCTACCATAAACACCACCGGCATGACGCTGGGCCGCCATATCATCTTCGTGCGCGGGCGCGGCGTGAACAACTACCAGGGCTTCCAGAGCTGGGGTCCCATCACGGCCATCTTCCTCGACGTGGTGGACGCGGGCAGCGTCACGCCAAGCCCCACGTCGCCACCGGCTACACCTACCATTGCCCCCACGATAGCGCCCAGCATTACGCCCGTGCCGCCCACTACTACAGTGCCCCCAACAGCTACGTCAGGCCTACCGAGCAGCACCGCTGCCGCTTCCAGTACTGTCGCAGCAACAACCACAGCAGGCGCTACCGCAACCAGCGTTGCCGCCACGCCCTCTCCTTGCACTATTACCTTCACCGACGTGCCCGCCACCAATACCTTCTACCCCTACGTGCGCTGCCTGGCCTGCCAGGGCATCATAGGCGGCTACTCGGACGGCACATTCCGGCCCAACAACGAGATTACCAGGGGGCAACTCTCCAAGATCGTGGCTAACTCTGCGAAGTTCAACGACCCTGTGACCGGACAGGCCTTCGAGGACGTGGAACCCGGCAGCACATTCTACCTCTACATAGGTAGGATGGCGAGCAGGGGCATCATCGGAGGCTACCCTTGCGGCGGGGCGGGCGAGCCATGCAACACCGGCAACCGTCCGTACTTCAGGCCCAACGCCAACGCCACCAGGGGGCAAATCTCTAAGATTGTGTCCGAAGCGGCAGGCTTCAACGACATACCCGAAGGTCAGACGTACCAGGACGTACCACCGGAGAACACGTTCTACGTGTGGATAGAGCGTCTAACCTCAAGAGGGGTGATGAGCGGTTATCCATGCGGTACAATGCCCAGCGAGCCATGCGGCACAAGTGGCAAGCCGTACTTCCGCCCTAACAACAACGCCACCAGAGGGCAAACGTCGAAGATAGTGTCAGGCGCATTCTTCCCCGATTGCCCGGCACGCTAAGAGGAGTAGACATGAGGCAGCCCGAATTCTATATTCGTGTCTGTCTCATGCACACGAGAACTCGTACTCCCTGACCCAATTACTCCCCACAGGCGGGGAAGGAATTTCAAACAAATGAAAAAGCAGAAAATGGGCGGCTGCGTCGCCCATTTTCTGCTTTTTCATTTGTTTGAAATTAGGGTCTTACGCTTGAACAAGCGTAAATCTTAAATTCGGGATGCCTTATGTTTAGCGGCAGGTCTGCTGGGCGAGGTACTCTACTCCGAGCAGGCCCAATAGCACGCTGTTGTCGTTGGCTGGGTATTCGGGGTGATATTCAAGGCGGTTGCGCTCGAAGTACTGGACCGTGTAGGTTTTGCCGTCGGCGGCGTTCTTCTCCTGTAGCTCACCTGAGATGGGGTAGCCGAACACGCTCAGGCCGCCATGTCGCGGCCACCACTCTTTGAATAGGAGCAGGTTGTGGCCGGTTTGGGGGAAGAAGATGGCTGCGGGGTCGTTGCTTTGCGCGCTCCGAGGGAAGGTGCGGCCTGCCGTGACCCAATTGCCTAATAGTCCAAGCTGCACGTCGTTGGAGGTGGAGTTTTCGGGGTGGTACTCGAAGCGGGCGCGCTCGAATAGCTGCTGGCGGTAGGCTTTGCCGTCACTAGACGTATCGGTGAACTCCTCGGTTATAGGGTAACCGAAGATGAACGTGCCGCCGTTCTGCTCCCAGTATGTGCGGAAGCGGCCCCCCACGTTATGCCCCGTCTCCCCGAAGAAGCGATTGCCAGCCTCCTGCGATGGTTCGGCTTTGATAGCGGCCAAACATAGAGGCGATGGTGGGGGCAAGGGTTTTCTGTCTTCATTGCGCGCCACGCTTGCGCCCGCCAGGGACGCGGTACCGGGAGCGTCGGTGGGCTTGTGCAGGACGTAGATCGGCTTGCTGCTCACAGAGAGGGCCAGCCTGCTATCCTTCGCTTCTACCGTCTTCGTGGCACCGTCTCTATCCGTGACCTGTGCGCGGGCCGACCCTGTGGGCAGGCTCACTTGCGCGGGATCAACCGACCATAGCACGTCCACCACCTGCCCGTCGTTGCGGGTGAAGCGTACCGCGCTAACATCAGATCCATCATAGACCTGCAAATCGTCTACGTAGATAGCGCCGTGACCAGCCGGCTCGTCGGGTGTGTTTTCGAGCCGGAAGCTAATGAAACTGACCGGGTAGTCTACCGCGCCGTTAGCCGGGTTGCCCAGAGCGCGCTCCCAGTCAAAGTAATAGTTGTTGATGCGCGACTCGTAGTACCGCCAGCCGTCCTCGCTGCCCGTCACCGCGCCCAGGCGCACCTTGAATAGCTCGCCGTCCTTGTCGCGCAACCACGCGCTCAGGTAATTACCGGAGGCATCCCCTTTCACCCACAGGCCGATGCGCGTGGGTTTGCCGGGGATGGGGCGCGGCTCAGGCGAGGCAAAGTCAACGGCCTGGTCCTTACCTGTGAAGTTGTACTCTAGCTTGCCCGATCTGGAGCCGCCGTGATGCTGCTCGGCGCTCGCGTCGAAGCCTCCCTGCGGGTGGGTGCTGCGGGTCCACGAGGCTGCCTGCTCGAAGTCCTCCACCACCTGGAAGGGGGCGATCTGCACTCTTCCTGCGGGTTTTGTGCCGGAGAGCATGCGTGCGCTGGTGGAGTAGGCGGCGAAAGCGGGGCGTCTGGGCGATAGGTCGGTTTTACCCGCGCCCCAGGCGATGAGGCCCCAGCTATCTACCGGGTCGGGCGAGGAGTCCTTCCAGCTATACCAGAAGATGCGCTCAGCCAGTCCGCTTGCCAGCATCTGGGCGTAAGCCTGAGCGAGATAGTCAGCCTGGGCCTGGTCGTCCAACTGCCAATCACGGGCGGGCCAGCCCATCTCCGTCACCCAGATGGGGCGGTCGAGATCGTGGCGCTGGAGGAATGCGCGGTACTTGGTAAGCTCAACGTCCACCATCTTGTGTACTTCAGGCCGGCTCTCGACGTGGGCCTGCGCCTTATCGAGAGGCACGGCGTAGGGGTGCAGCGCAAGTATGTCGAAGCTGGCACCCCCGCCACCCGCCATCATCTCTTCCAGGAAGGGTATGGCGTTGCCCGATACGCCGCCTGTCAGCACCTTCGCGGTGGGGTCGGCGTCTTTGATCGCCCTGTAGGCCACTTTAAGGAGGGCGGCATACTCTTTGGCGTCGGGCCGGGGCCGCCAGAAGAGCGTATTGTCAGGCTCGTTCCATATCTCCCAATGGTGGACCGTACCCTTGTAGCGGCTCACCAGGCCATGCACGAAGAGGTAGTATTTGTCGTGGTCGGGCGCGTAGAAGCTGATGGGGTTGGGGGAGTTGTCGTCCTCTTTCGCGGGGGTAGCCCAGTTAGCCGAGTAGGAGATGATACCGAGGACGTTGACCTTGCGCTCGTGCAGGTTGCCCACGATGCGGTCGGTGGCGGTCCAGTTGTACTGCCGCTCGCGTGGCTCGATGAGGCCCCACACAAAGTCCTCGCGCACCCACGCGCTGCCGGTCTCAAGCATGTAATCAATCGGGCGGGAGAATGTGCCCCAATCGGGCCAACGCATGACGCCTGCTATGCCATAAGGAGAGGAAGGGTCGGGTGTGGGAGGCTCGGCCACGGCCACTTGGGGCTTGATAGACAGGGCGAGAGAGGCCAGCAGTAACGCGGGCAGTAACAAGCGGAAAGTATGGCGTGGTCGTGGCACGGGTATAGACCTTTCTCGTGCGACATAGAGTGCGCGGCCTCATGAGAGACTCGCTGCGATTATACAATAGCTATGCCCGAAAACAAATAGCCCAGGCATAGGCAATTTCTCCCATAGGGTGGTCTACGAGCGCCAAAAAGCCGGGAGAGAAGCCTACGACAGCCTCTCTCCCGGCCTTGCGAAAAGGAGCGCCCCAAACCAGCTCAGGCGCGAATAAATGCTATTCTGCTATTGTCCGGTATGCGAAGTAGAGCTAGAAGGCGTGGTGGTACCTGGGACGCACGACCACAAATCCTTCGACCCCAGGCTTCATCACCATGAACTCTTCTACACCACCCTCGTAGCCGCAGTGTGGGCACTTGGCCGCGCTACCCGACGGCTTGCCGGTGATCCATGTCCATGTGCAAAACATGCACACTACGTCACGTATATGTGATTGCCTATGGCTGGGCTGAGGATTCATATGCTACCTCCGTTGTGCCTGTATGCCTCCTAATATGACCGGTTGATATGATTATATTCTGCTGTGCGCCCATACCTGGCGATATACACTTAACGGATAAAAGCATTAAATGTGCCACATCCTTTCCAGCACAAATGAGCGCACCTGAGCTAGATGTCTAAAGTTATATACGAGGTTCGGATACGGAAGGTGTTGCGGTGGGGAGATGGCCGGGGAAAGCCACCCCAGCACCCTTGTCATTCTGAGGTTGGGGAGCCTGAAGAATCTCGTCCCTCGCGTACCATGTCGGGGACGCAAGGTGAGAAAACTTAAGGCGAGATAATACGCGAGGGACGAGATTCTTCGCTACGCTCAGAATGACGAAGGCGAGTGAGTTCGTTCGCGTTCGACACGACACCTGATGCGCATTCTCAGCAATGAGCGGGCTACTTGCCTATCTTCATGCACCCGCGCCCCAGGAGGTAGCGCTGTATCGTCTGGTCCTGGGCGTCGAGGACGTAGTCGAGGTTGAGGTCGGCTTTCATATCGCCCGCGAGCATGGCGGCAGACATGAGGTCGGTGTCGAGGCTGTTGACCACGCAGTCGCTGTTGAGGTCACCCAGCGCGCTCTTTGAGCCTCTGTCGGCGCGGAGGCGGTATTGGCCTGTGGTGCCGTTGAAGTGGGTGGCGACCAGCTTGTAGGTACCGCTCTGAGGCAGTTGCGCTACCAGGAAGGAATTGCCGTCAATCTGCGCGCCGTCGTCGTCTATGGCGAGGAGCTTGCCGTCGGGCGCGTACAGCTTGAGATACGTATCGAGGGAGGAGCCGTTCACCGCGAACATTCTGAATGACACACCGTCGCCCGCCGATGCCGCCAGACAGTATTCAACTTCAGGCGCGGCCTCAGTTATTTTGCCCTCCACGGACAACTCATAGGTCAGGTCGCATGTTTTCTCGGCGCCGTCTGATTTCTCGGTTGGCTCGTCTGTACGCTCGGTGCCTCCGCTTTTGCCGTCTGTGCCATCTGTGCTCTCGGTGCCCTTGGTGTTACCGTCCGTGCCATCTGTGCTTTCGGTGGCTACCGGGGGTTGCTCTCCGGTGGGGAAGCTGGGCGGATTGGTGGTCCAGAGGTAGTTAGCGCCCATGCGGCATTCTGCACAGCCCGGGCTGTACGGCTCGCGGGTGGTCCAGAGGTCGTAGGGGTCTACGATGCCGGTGGGGCCTGTTACCTGGAAGTGGAGGTGCAGGGTGTTGGAGCCGGTGCTGCCCGACACGCCTATCTTCTGGCCGCGCTTCACCAGGACGGTATTCTTCTGGTTGTTGAGGGGGATGTTCTGCTCGATAGAGGCGAGGTGGCCGTAGTAGGTGAAGAAGGTCTGCCCTCCTACGTTGTGGCGTATCCAGATGGCGTTGCCCTGCCTGCTGACGCAGTTGCCGCAAGCATAGCCGTCGGCTGCGGCTACCACGTCGAAGCTATCGCCCTTAGCCGAGTTGGGAGCGCCCGTCGCGTAGTCTACGCCCATGTGCTCCGACCCCCAGGAGTATACCCAGCCCTGGTGAACGACGATACGCGGGTCGGTGAAAGGAAGAGTGAGGAAGGGGAGGGGGCTTGTCTGCTTCTCGGCGGCGCTGGCGTTGAGCGCCGGGACCGTTAGCAGGAGGGCAACTATCGGAAGGGCCATCGCAAGAGAGGCTGCGCGCTTGAGCAAATCCGGCTCCTTATCTGCCCGGCTGGTGGGCAACTCTCATGTGTTGTGGGTAGGGTGCAAGAGAGACATAAGGGAAGGGCGTGCGATTATGTCTAGTCACTTTATAGACTAGTGTACATGGGATGTCAATACTGTGGATTACGTAGTGAAGGGGGGTTGCCAAATTATACGAGTGCCAGAGGAAGCACACCCATCAACCATGTCATTCTGAGCGCAGCGAAGAATCTTGTCCCCGCGCATCATTGGCCTAGTTCAGGTTCCTTTGGTTAGACTTAGTTTCGACTACCGCGAACTAGCGACTCTTGTAGATTATGGCATCAATATTAGAATTTGGAACCTGCATAAACGATCGAACAAATGGAGGGGGCATGGCAACAAAGAAAATAGTATCATCTGAGGTTCGGTCTAGCAAGTAAACGCGTGCGTTTGGGACTACCAAGAATTGCGGTACCTCATCTTTGGAGGCAATGATTTCGACTGGTAACATGCTACCGCCACCGAGTTGCTGAGGTACATCAGGGTATACCAATCGAAGATAAACCAAGATGAGCAGAATAACTGGGAAAAATCCGTAGAGCAAACTAACGCTATGTTTCGCAACAGGATGAGCATCATCAGAAAGATGACCATATGTGTCAGATAACTTCTGGGCATTTCCGAAGGCACGTAGAACAAAAGGGTAAGCGTACCATAGAATGCTGACAATAAAGATAGTGAAGATGCTGACTGAAAAACGCCACCAACCGGAGGTGAGACCCGTTAGCGCAATTAGTAGGAACATTAACGTGCTGAAAAAGCCCCACCAAAAAAAGGTAAAGTTTTCACGCAGTATATTGCTAAGACTGCTGGTCTGACTTGGTACTCTGATTTTCAGCCAGCGTCCCAGGCGCGTGTGAACAAGCTTGGCAGACAGCCTCGCCCATGAACGTTTCACAATGAAAACAGTTATTGAGACAATGAGAAGAATCAAGACCGCATACGATGCTCCCCTGAATTGAGGAACCCAATACTCTAATTGTAATATTTCAGGAACTACAACTGGTGGCCTATAGCTTGGTCCCGTAATCATTTCTAAGCCGACAGCACCCATTACTGTTATGATCCCAAGTACAAAGATGTAGAAGAACAACGCGGCCCAGTCGTCCAATTTCCTCTTAGCTAGGCATACACGGAGCAACTCTCGGAAATAAAAAGTCGCAAGTGCAATCAGACTTAAGAACGTAAGAAACATGAACCCAGTTGAAATGTAGCGGAAGCGCAACAGTTCCACACTTACTATGCCATACGCGGCCAAGTGTAAGTTCGTGATAATGAAGCCAGCCACGTAGCACAGGGAAACTAGTAGTAGCGCTTGCTGGGGAAGGTCTACATTTCGAAATCTGTCGAAGTGTCGGGACGTAAAACTTTGCTGAGATGCTGCTGGCACTGCCGGGTCGGGAGGGCTACTGCCATTTGTGGGTGAGTTACCTGTATTAGTAGATTGCTGAGTGTCCATTATGACCTAGCTTTCGTTCGGGGTGGTGTGTTCCTCTACATGATATCTTGCAAACCACTTCTGTCAAGTTGACGGGGTAAATGTCCAGAATAAGGGAAGTGTATAGTAGTGGTCTTTCTTCTATCCGAAAGCAGTAAACTCAATCACAAGCGAAGTTTACCACGATATCCAAAGTTTTCCATATCTGGATGAAAAAGCCGACTAGCCTATTATATTTGAAATAAGTGTCCTATGACGGCTTTTAGATATAAAACGGGACATCATATGAGAAATATGAAATCTGCTTACCTCACAGTTCTGAAAATAGCAAGAGAGCTACGGGTCCATATTGCCCGGTTTTTCAACAGATCTAATTACGTAGCATGCCTAGCGGCCTGCCTGGGCTTGTCATCACTCCTATACCAGAGGGTAAGACCTAGGATTGCGTAATATACCACCACCCATATCACCTCCACCTCTCCCACCGCGATTGACGCCCAGGGAAACGCAGCCCACAGTTCAACCCACCATATCAGCCAGGCCGCCGAGAGCCACGTGAGGATACCGAACAGCGCGCCCAGCATCTCTACCCAGATGCCTATTATGCCTGTGGCGATGCCGGCGAGCATGAGGGGGAAGAGCACCACGTCTGCCGTCAGGGTGGCGAGGGGAGAGACTATCGAGATGCTGCCCGCGATGAGGGCTACCAGGGGCAGCGTCATGGCCTGCGCGCCGAGGCTGGCCGAGAGTGGGATAGCCAGCAATTTGGGGATGCGATACCGCCTGGACCAGTCGTACAGGCGCGGGGCCACCAGGGTTATGCCCAGCATACCCGCGAAGCTCAGTTGGAAGCCTGCGTCGGCCAGCACGTCGGGGTCGGCCACGCACATGAGGGCTGCTGAGACGGCGAGGGCCGCCATCGGGTCGTATCGCCTGCCGACGAGCGGGGCCAGCAGCAGCACCCCACCCATGAACGAGGCGCGCACCACCGAAGGCGTGGAGCCTGTAAAGAGCGTGTATGCCGCCAGTAGTGCCAGCACCACCAGGAATAGCCAGGGGGACATCCGCCGCCTGCCTCCCAGCTTCGAGTAGGCGAGCCATATGATGCCAACTATCAAGGTGATGTTCTGGCCTGAGATTGCCAGGATGTGGGTCGTGCCGCTCCTGCGAAATGCCTCCTCTACATCTTCGGGGATAGAAGACCTGTCGCCCGTAACCACGCCCACCGCCAACGACGCCTGGGGTTCGGGTATGCTCCGGCGCAGGGCGGCGCGCACTCCGGCGCGGGACCACGCGACCAGCCCCGCCAGGCCCACATCCTGGCCGGGTCCGAGGCTGGTTGCCCTGGGGAAAAGCATGTACGAGTAGACGCCTTCTCTCGCAAGGTATGCGCGGTAGTCGAAGTCGGAGAGTTGGGGTGGGGCGGTCAATGTGCCCGAAAGGACCAGCCGCTCTCCTACGCTGTAGGCAGGGTAGCGCGGGAGTATGGCGTACATGTCGCCGGAGACCGTGTGAGGCGCGATCTCACCTGGGAGGCGCACGAGTTGCGCGGCAACCCGGAGCCGTTGCGACCTATCGCTGTAAGCAGGCTCGGCCACGACCTGCCCCACGATAGCCATGCGTGGAGAGTCGCGCTCGCCGTTGTAGTACGCAAGGTCGGCGGCTGTGACGGGCGGGTGGATAAGCATGGCCCGCCCACACCCCGCGATGCCCGCAAGCAGGAACAGCCCGGCCCAATACGCATGTCTGCTGTCCCTGGATAAGAAGATAGGCACGAGCAGGAGGAGGGCCAGGCCAAGTAAGATGTAGCTATAAGCAGGATCAAGTCCGGACGGGTATTGGCCTACGAGCATGACACCCACCGCGCACCCTACCAGCAAAGACACGGCGAAACCTATGGAGTTCAAAGAGCGCTCTCTCCATACACAGAGATGGGGCGAATTATATCACAGGGCGAAACGTTGTAAAATAGGTACAACACAATTTCGAAATTCCAAATTCGAATTTCGAAATTTAGAGAAGGGGGGAGACGCATTTGGAAGTGCCACCGGAGTCCAGGGTACAGAGGCATGGCAGCCTTGAGCTGCTGGCACCCAGGCCGCAGACTTTACCTGTGAGCGTTACGGGACGGTTCGCCAACACTGAGGAGGCCGAGCAAGCAGTCGAGCGGCTCCACACGCTTGGTATAGCGCCCGCCGCTATCTACGTGGAGGGTGGGCAGGATACAGATGTAGTGAAGCCCGACGCCCTCGGCAGCAACGTAGGGGGCGGCGCGGCTGCTGGCGCGGCACTGGGCGCGCTGCTGGGGGCCACGCTTGGCTGGATGGTCAACGTGGGTGCTGTGGCGATACCCGGCGTGGGTATGGTCGCGGGCGGCGGGCTGTTGGCGTCCACCGCCGGAGGTATATTGATAGGCGCGGCGCTTGGAGGGCTGATAGGCGCGCTCATAGGCTTCGCCACTCCTGTGGAAGATGAGGTAGAGACAGCGAGTGCGGCGGGTGTAGAAGTATCCGTGCAGTCAGTGGTCGCGAGCGCGGGGCAGGTGGAGAGCATACTGCGCTCTAGCGGGGCATACGACGTGCATACACATGGACCATCGCACCATTCGCAAGAAGGCGCTGTGCCTGCGGAAAGCGCGGCGGGCGATGCCAATATGGATGAGCACGAGGAGAGTAACGAAATGAGCAACGACGACACGAGAGGTCAGGACCCCAACAGCGTGACAGGCACCAAAGGGGCATTCGACCCTGAGACGGGCGCATACGGCACGGCGGGCACCCCCCTCACGACAGGGTACGGCGTATCGGGTTCGACGGCGGGCACAGGCTCGCCTGGCGGACGCGAGACATACGAGGGTGAGGAATACGTAGGCTCCACGCCCGATATGGGGTCGTATGAAGGGGGCGGCAGAGGCTCGACCGACTCGGCGGACCCTGCGCTGCGCCAGCCTTCCGAGCCGCCTGTGGAGGACAAGTACGCCGATAACCGGGTAGACGAAGCGCCCGTGCAGAGCGAGCCTGAGCACCGGGATGTATACGAGCGAGGCCCATCGTATGGAGCCGATGCGCCCGCCAACCCCGACCTCGATCCCGACACCGACGACACCCAGCATTACAGCGAAGTAAACGTTGACACCCCGCCCACCTATGCCAAAGTCGAGATGGACGCCTCCAACGAGAGCGCGGGCACGGATATACCCGGCACGGCTGACGTACGTGGCCTGGGCGACAACACGGACGATCCGCGAGATGACGCTGCAAAATAGAAAGCGTGTAGGGGCGGACCAGCGTGTCCGCCCTGTTGATATGGCACCCAATCCAGGATGGACACTGGAAAATTGGGGCTAGCACACGGCGTAATAGAGTGGTAAAATAATGAGTGGCCGGATGCGTTACGTCTTGGCTTATTCTCTGCATGGCGCACGGCAAATATAAATCCTTTATCCTATGCCTTCACACAGGGCATATCAGGAGTTGCCAATGAGTACGCCATACGATATAAAGTTCCGGTTTAACCCATCCTCTACCACGTCTCAGAAAGTGCTTGGCCCCTTAGAGTGTGAGATCATGGAGATCGTGTGGGCGCAGGGACCCACGACGGTGAGCGCGGTGCATAAGACCCTCCGCGAGAAGAAAGAGATAGCGTACACGACCGTGATGACCACCATGAGTCGCCTGGCGAAGAAACGGCTGCTCACCCAGGACACCTCGAACTCGACGTATATTTACGGCCCCGCCCTCGCCCGCCAGGACTTCGAGCGATACGTAGTCAAAGGCATAATCAATGGCCTCATGGAAGACTACGGGGAGTCCGTGGTTGACTACTTCGTAGAGTGCGTCAACGAGCGCGGTCCATCCAGCAAAGAGCACCTGGCGCAGGCAAGCAACTCTTAGCTCTTCTCATCTTCCTCCTTTTCTCTTATCGGCCTGAACCTTACCTCCGGCGCGGCATACACCTTGCAGAGTAGATAGCTGAGAGCGCGGGGTGGCGGCTCTACTGCCGCACCCTTCATCAATCTACACCCTAAGAGAAAGAGAGTATCAGAGATAATGGACAATAATAAAGACATACAGGTAGGGCAGGCCGCGCCCGATTTTGAGTTGGACGACGAGAGCGGCAACAAGGTTAGGCTGAGCCAGTTGCGAGGACAGCCTGTGGTGCTCATGTTTTACCCATTCGACTGGTCGGGCACCTGCACCGAGGAGATGTGCACCATCCGCGATAAGCAGGCCGATTGGGAGGCTGCTGGGGCAAAGGTCTTCGGTATGAGCCGCGACAGCAAGCATTCGCACAAGGCATGGAAGGAGCACCTGGGTATCAGCTATTCGCTGCTGGCCGATCTCGTGGGCGACGTGGCGAAGCAATACGGGGCCTGGAACGAGGCCGCCCACCGCGCCGACCGCATGACCGTCGTGGTGGACCCCGCAGGCATAGTACGGTACGTGGTGCATAACAACGCGGCCACGAAGCGCAACCAGGACGAGGCTCTACAGGTGGTGCGCGACATGGCCGCCACCACTGCCTGATATGCTCTCCTGGTTAGGCAAGAAGCGCCCGAAGCCGCACGCCGAGGGCGAACACATGCCTGAACCCGGCATACGTGAGGCCCTCTTGTCCCAACGCCCCTCGGACCTCCTGGCGCGTTGGGCGCGGGAGGGCCGCTTGCGTGAGATAATGCCCGACCTGGATGCCTTGCGCGCCATCCCCCAGTTGCCTGCCCACAGGGACAACGCCTTTATACACACGATGAAGGTGGTAGACGCCAGCGACCCCACACCAATCCGCCGGTGGGCGGGCTTGCTGCACGACATAGGCAAGGGGCCGACCTTCATAGAGACACCGGATGGGCGCTCCCGCTTCTTCGAGCATGACCGCATCGGGGCTGAGATGGTGCCGGAGATCATGTCCGCTGCCGGGGAGGATACAGAGCTTATCGAACAGGTGCAACGCCTGGTCGCTCTCCACATGCGGCCAATCTCCTACAATGAAGAGTGGACGGACGCGGCGGTGCGGAGGCTGGTGGAGGAAGCGTCGCATGTCAGGGGAGAGGAAGGCTGGCGCGACCTGCTGGCGCTGGCCCATGCCGACCTGCGCGGCTACCTTCCTGAGCCGATAGACAGGGGATTGTGGGTGCTTCAGCAGTTGGAGGCGCACCGCGACAGGTTGGCCGCACAGGACGCGCAAGAGGAGATGCAGGAGGCGTTGGAGCCGCGCTCGCCCCTGGACGGCCACGAATTGCTCACGCTTGCCAATAGGCCCCCCGGCCCCTGGATAAACGCCCTCAAGGACTTTCTTACCGAAGAAGTGCAGGCGGGCAGGCTTTATCGCACCGACAAAGAGAAGGCGCGGGAAGTGGCGCTTGAGTGGCTCGCCGATGAAGGGCGTGAAACGTGATGCGTGGAGTACGTATAGGGTGGGCGAACGCGGATAGCGCTTTATGGCAAGCCCCATAAAATACTTGGTGGGTGCTTGGCGCTCTTGGCGTCTTGGCGGTTAGACGTTGCTTGCCATAACGTCAATAATCGGCGGCAGCGAGCGATTGACATTACTATTGCTGGGGCATAGAATGGCAGCAACATGCGTATTTTTCGGACACCCCCCTACCGCGACGAGCCGGAGCTTCTCGACAGCCCGGAGGGAGCCAGCGAGCACGATCTGGAAGTGACCCTGCGCGATATACGTCGGGCCAATATATTCGGCCTGGGCACCTGGGTCATCAAGAGGCACCTCGCGGACCTGCTACGAGGCCACCCCAAAGACGAATCTCTACGCATACTCGACCTGGCGAGCGGCTCCGGCGATATACCGGAGGAGGTATGCAGGTGGGCGGGCCGCAAGGGGTATGACGTTTCCTTTGTAGTGACCGACATCAGCCCCGCAATCCTTGAGTTCGCCCGGCGACGTATTACTAAGGCAGGCTTCGGGGATCGCGTGGCCTTTGCCGTGTGCGATGCCACCAGGCCGCCGTTTGAGGCGGGCGCGTTCGACGTGACGCTCTGCTCGCTGGCCTTCCACCACCTCAACCTGGCGCAGGCCCAGGAAAGCTTGAGGCAGATGGCCCGCCTCTCCCGGAAGGGCTTTATCGTGAACGACATCTACCGCTCGCAGGGCGCATGGTACATGGCGCGGGCGCTCGCTCACCTTACCACGAGCAACAGCCTGACGCGGCACGATGGTCCGGCCTCCGTGCTGAGGGCTTATACGCCTGCCGAGCTGCGGAGGTTGGGCGCAAGGTCGGGCGTGAGCGTCGAGATACATACCCACCCCTTCTGGCGCGTGGCCGTAGTAGGCAATGGGAAAGGGTAGATTTGTGAGCAAGACAGCCACCTGGGATGCAATAGTGGTAGGGGCGGGGCCGTCAGGCTCGGCTACTGCCGCACTGCTCGCCAGGGAGGGCTACCGCGTGCTCCTGCTAGACCGTTCGGCGTTTCCGAGGGACAAGGCCTGCGGGGAGTACACCAGCCCTGAGACCGGGCGCGTGCTTGAGCGCCTGGGCGCATTACGAGCGGTGGAAGAGGCGGGAGCACGGAGGCTGCGACAGATGCGCGTGCTCAGCCCGGCAGGCCACTCGTTCACGATGGACTATGGAGAGGGGCCGCACATCATCGCTACGCCGCGACGCATACTGGACGCTACCCTTGTAGAGCATGCCAGGCGGTGCGGCGCGACGGTGCGCGAGCGGACGAAGGTAGAAGCGGTCACAATGAGAGATGGCAGAGCAGGTGGGGTGCTGGTGCGCGACAAGGGCGGCACGCGAGAGGAGCAGGCGCGGCTGGTCGTAGGGGCGGATGGGGTGCATTCGGTGGTGGTGCGAAGCCTGGGGGTGAGCGCGCCCCTACGCTGGCCCCAGAACCTGGGGCTGGTAGCGCATTATCGCGGCTACAATGGCCTGGAAGCATGGGGCGAGATGCACGTCTCGGCGAGTGGATATGCGGGGCTGGCTCCGCAGAGTGGGGGCTTGCTCAACGTCGGACTGGTGATGCCGATGCGGGCGAGCAAGCGCATGAAGGGGAGCGCGGTCGAGAGGTTTGAGGCGTTCGCCTGTCCGTTCCCCGCTGTGGCCGAGAGGCTCAAGGGCGCAGAGCGCGTGACGGCTGTGCGTGGCGTAGGGCCGATTGGGGCACGCGTCAGGCGGGTTTCGGGGCCAGGATACTTGCTTGTCGGCGATGCGGCGGGCTTCTTCGACCCGTTCACCGGAGAAGGGGTCTACAAGGCCCTGCGAGGCGCGGAGCTTGCGGCAGAGGTAGCGTCTGACGCTCTGGACAAGAACGACCTATCTGAGAAGTCGCTGAGCAGATATAGCAAGTTTCGGCGCAGAGAGTTCGCAGCCAAAGAGATGGTGTGCAGGCTCGTGCAGGGGTTTGTAGGCATGCCCGCCGGGATGGACTACGTCGTAAAGCGGCTAGACAGGCGTGACGAGGCGCGCACCCTGCTGACAGGCGTGCTGGGGGACATAGCGGACGCACGGGCGGCGCTCAGCCCGTTGTATTTATGGTCGCTGTTACGTCCTTAGCATAACCATAGGATTGTAGGACAGTACTCAGCCCTAACACTAGGCGGCCTTATTGCAAAATCGAGTACATTCTTGATATGAGCAACCGACTATCCTTTAACGCTCTAACTACCCTTGTCATTCTTCGCTGCGCTCAGAATGACACAGAAGCAGGCGTGCCTATCCCCAGGCAACCCGACTAAGCAACACCCCTGCTACGGAAAGAGGCGGAATGGATACAAGCAACCAAGTTGTCATGCGGGCAGAATATAGCCCCATATTCGAATTGGCCTCGCGGGTGGAGGATTGGGGCCAGATCTTGCCCCACTACAGGTACGTGAAGGTGTTGCGCAGGGATGGGAATCGCAAGTGGGTGCGGATGTCGGCCTGGCGCGATTTCGTGCCCGTGACCTGGACTGCCATAGAGACCGTAGTAGAGGGGACGGCTGAGGAGCCGGGGCGCATATTCTTCCGGCACATCCGGGGCCTGGTGCGCGGGATGGATGTCGAATGGTCGTTCCAAGTCAGGCCGGACAGAGGAGACGTACTTGTAACCATATCGCACCACCTGGAGAAGCCACCTTTCCCCGTGAGGATACTAGGGAGTAAGCTGATAAAGATAGTGGTTGGCAAAGGCTTTATAGGCTATATCGCAGGCAAGACGCTCAGGCGAATAAAGGTGCTGGTTGAAACGTGAAACGTATTGCGTAGTACGTATTGCGTAAAACCCTAAATAACCTCAGCGTCTCTGCCCCCTGCGGTTCCATTACATAATCTTAGCGAACTTTGTGCTCTTTGTGTCTTTGTGGTTCACGTTTTACGTTTTACGCAATACGCACGTTAGGATCGAGGGTAATTTTGGGTGAAAGCCGAGGAAAGGTAACGAGGGTAGTTATCACGGGCATAGGGGCCATCACACCTATCGGGAGTGGGCGCGAGGGGCTTTGGCGTGGGGTAATGTCGGGGCGCTCGGCTGTGAAGCGCATTGACCGCTTTGACCCTTCGGAGTTTCGCTCCCAGGTGGCGGCGCAGGTGGACGATTTCGAGCCGCTGGACCACATGGAGGCGCAGAGGGCGCGGCGGTTGGACAGGTATTCGCAATTCGCGGTGGCGGCAGCCCAGCAGGCGGTGATAGATTCAGGGCTATGCCTATCGTCGGCGGATGCGGAGCACACCGGCGTCTATCTGGGGAGCGCGTTGGGCGGGCTGGCTTTCGCTGAGGAGCAGCACAGCGCGTTTGGAGAGCGCGGCCTGCGCGGGGTGAACAATATCCTCGCGCTGACCGTCTTCGGGTCGGCGGCCTCCTGCAACGTGGCGATGGACATGGGGCTGTTCGGCCCGAACCAGACAAACGCCAACTCGTGCGCTTCGGGCGCGGTGGCGATTGGGGAGGCATTCCGGCTGGTGCGGCATGGGCGGGCGCGGGTGATGCTCGCGGGCGGCGTAGAATCGCCCCTGGCACCGCTGACCTTCGGGGCGTTCGACCTGATCAGGGCTATTTCGAGCAATTCCAACGCCGAACCCGCCCTGGCTTCCAGGCCGTTTGACGCCTGCCGGGATGGGTTTGTGATGTCGGAGGGGAGCGCGGTCATGCTGCTGGAAGAGTGGGAGCATGCGAAGGCGCGGGGAGCCACCATCTACGCGGAGGTACTTGGGTACGCGACGAGCACCGACGCTTACCACATGACGGCACCCAGGCCGGACGGCGCTCAGGCGATACGCGCTATGAGGGAGGCGCTTGCCGATGCGCAATTGGCTCCGTCTGAGATCGAGTATATCAACGCGCACGCTTCGGCCACGCCCCTGAACGACAAGACGGAGACGGCTGCAATCAAGGAGGTGTTCGGGGAGGCGGCGTACCGCGTGCCGGTGAGTGGCACCAAAGGGATGCACGGGCACGCTCTCGGTGCGTCCGGCGCGTTCGAGATAGCGATTAGCTGCCTGGCGATGCAGCACGACTATCTGCCGCCTACCATCAACCTGCAACACCCCGACCCTGAGTGCGACCTCGACTATATACCGAACGAGGGGCGGCGCAAGCGGGTGGATACCATCCTCTCGAACTCATTCGGCTTCGGCGGCATCAATGCGTGCCTCGTGCTTGGCAGGGTGTAGCGACAGTATGCACGACAAACCGGAGATAGAGCAGTTCCTTTTCGACCCGCCGACCCTGGACCACCTTGCTCGGTTCGCTGCACAATTCCCCAACCCATGCTGCTTATGCACGCCTTCGCTGGGGCAAGAGTTGGAGTGGCGCGGGGTCAAAGTGACCACGCTGGATATTGACTCACGCTTCGCGGGGCTGAGGGGGTTCAGGCTGTACGACCTGGACGAACCGGAGTGGTTGGGCGAGGAGTACGGCATAATCATTTGCGACCCGCCGTTCTTGAGCGTGCCTCTAAAGCAGGTGTACCAGGCAATCAGCGTGCTATGTGGAAACAATTATAAGCAGCCGTTGCTAGTCAACTATCTTTCCAGCCGCGCACCGCTGATTACGAGCATCTTCGCGCCATTCGGCTTGCGGCCCACCGGATACAGGCCAGGTTACGCCCATATACAGAACTCCGGCCAGAACCGCATGGAGTTTTACGGCAATATCGGGCCGGAATATAGCCTGAACCTGGAGGAGACAGCTATAAAGCGGTTTTGAGTGCCGCAAACTGGGGCTAGTGCTAGCCGGTCACTGGTCACTGACCCCTAGCCCCTAACCCCTGACCCCTATTCTAGAAAAGAGGTTCACTATATGGCTCGCAAGTTACCGCCTGGGCCACCGGGGTTGCCGGTGGTGGGGCAGGTCTTTTCTTATATGCACAACCCGGTCGATTTCATGATTGACAACTATCGCCGCTACGGGGATGTCGTCAGGATCAACCTGTTCGGGCTTACGGGCGCGGCCCTGCATGGGGCTGCGGCCAACCGCTATATACTGGTGGACGCGGTAGACAATTTCCTGGTCGCGCCGATGGTTGACAGGGTGCGGGCGCGCTGGATCGTGGGGCACGGCTTGCTCTTCATTGACGACCCATCGCATAAGCGCGAACGGCGGCTCATCATGCCCGCATTTCACTGGAAGCGCATCGAGCAGTACCAGCAGGTGATGGTTGAGACTACCCGTCAGATGCTTGACAGGTGGAAAATGGGCGAGCGATTGGATGTGGCGGCGGAAATGCACCAGCTTGCCCTGGTTATCGCGGGGCGAACGCTCTTCAGCATGGACCTGGGAGGGTCTTCGCGGGAGTTAGGGCACGCGGTGGCGGCGGTCATAAAGGCGGTCAGCAACCCGCTCAATATCGGGCTGGCGCAGGTGCCCTTCGATATTGGGAGCGTCGGGCAGGGGAGCACGCTGAGAAAGGGGCTGGCGCGGATTGACCGCGTGTTGGGGAAGATTATCAAGGGGCACGAGCGCGAGGGGGATGACACGGGCGACGTGGTCTCGATGCTCGTGGCGGCGCGGGACGAGGAGGGCGGGCGCTTGAGCACGCAGCAAATACGCGATCACCTGCTGACGCTCTTCGTGGCGGGGCACGAGACCAGCGCGAACGCCCTCAGTTGGACGTTCTACCTGCTGGCGCAACACCCGCTAGTGGCCGCGAAGCTGCTGAGGGAGTTGGACGAGCAGCTAAAGGGGGCGATCCCAACGGCTGCGGACCTGGAACGTCTGCCGTACCTCGATTTGGTGGTGAAGGAGTCGCTCCGGCTCTACCCACCCGCCCCCAGCGCCAGCAGGCTTGTAAAGGAGGCTTTTGAGTGGAAAGGGTACGTGATAGAGGCAGGAGAGTTAGTGAGCTACGTGCCGTTTGTCAGCCACAGGATGCCTGAGCATTTCCGCGAGCCTGAGACGTTCCGGCCTGAGCGGTTCGACCCGGCGGGTGGAGAGTTGCCGCCGCCCTACGCGTATATACCCTTCGCGGCGGGGCCTCGCTCCTGCATAGGTGCGCCCTTCGCCACGATGGAGATCAAGACGGTGCTCGCCATGACGTTGCAGCGTTTCCGGTTGGACCTGGTGGGCGGGCAACACATCGAGGCAACAGTACGGACCACCGTGCAGCCCAAAGACCACATTTTCATGCGCCCCTATCCACAAGATGGCCGTGTAGAGCGTTCGCCAGCCCGCGTGACGGGCAACGTGCTTGGGGCTACGCGGACCAAACGAAAATAAGGGTCAGGGAGCAGGGGCCAGAACCGGCGCTATTTTTGTGGCTGATGGCTATACGTCATGTTTACTTTGCACACGCGCCATACGGCGCTGATACAGAGGCGAATAAATGCCTGATGAGCGCGAACCCACCACCCTTGTCATTCTGAGCGCAGCGAAGAATCTCGTCCCTCGCGCAGAATCTTGCCCTAGCATCACCATCAGCAGTACCCTGACCTGATACGCGAGGGACGAGATTCTTCGCTGCGCTCAGAATGACACAGGAGCAGGGGTGCCCATCCTCTGGAATCCCGATTCTGCATCCCCATTCTGCCATACCGTCGCTAGCCAACTGTACTTCTCTGTGGTATATTGGCCTCTACCATCGCTATTATTGCCCACCCTAATATTTGCAACACCCTACACCACTAATCCCACCCATCACGCATCACGCATCACGCATCACGTTTTACGCAATATGAACTACGCAATACCATCCACGCACCAACTATGAGGACGAGCGCCCAACCCGTTGAGATAAGGACCGCCGAGGAAGACGATCTTCCCGGTTGCCTCGCGCTGGACGATAGTTATACCTCCACTCATACGTGGCAGGTGGAGGTCACGCGCGGAGAGCCTGGGGTGACACCCTTGACGATCAACAGCAACGTCACGCTCGGTGAGTACCCCATCAGCATCACATTTCGACCGGTGAAGCTACCCAGGCCGCGCAAAGTGGTGGGCACGGTGGCGGCGTCGGTGCGAGAGGGGAACGACGCCGCCAGCCTGTCGCGCATCCAATCGTGGAAGGCCGCCGACCTCGTGCTACTTGCCGAGCAAGGCTCCAAGCTATGCGGCTATCTTGTGCTCACTGTCGTCCCAGGCTCAGGGATAGGGTGGATAAGCTCGCTGGTGGTTGCCACTTCGATGAGGCAGAAGGGCATCGGCTCGATGCTGATGGCGGCGGCCCGCCGGTGGTCGCGCTACGGCCAGGGGATGAACATCCGCAACTTCATGCTGGAAGTGCCCACCAAGAACTACCCCGCGGTAGCCTTCGTCCGCAGCGAAGGTTTCAACCTCTGCGGCTACACCGACTATTCCTTCTCCAACGGCGACGTAATGCTGATGTTCGCCAGCCAGGTAGTTATCTAACGGAGCACCCCGGCAGGAACGTATTCCCTACTATTTTGGAGACCTGCCCGCGCGTGGCGTTAGCGTTCGGCCTGAAATAGGGCAGATTGCCCGCGCCGCACGGCTCTCCCTCCCCGCCGCACGTATACCCGCCCATGATGCCCCTCGACGCCAACCGCTCTATCCAGGCGTAAAAGGCGTTGCTGGACGGCACATCTTCAAAGGTCTGCCCGCCGGGCGTGTCGCTGTAATCTGCCGCGTTGGAGACTATCTTGGAGATTTGGCCTCGTGTGGCGTTGGCGTTCGGCCTGAAATAGGGCAGGTTGTTCTCCTCGCATGGCTCTGCCTCGCCGCCGCATGGATAGCCCCCGATTATTCCCCTGGTCGCCATACGCTCCACGTAGAGATAGAAGGTGCTGTCGGTTGGCACGTCCTGGAAGGTCCAGGTGCCCATAGGCTCGTTGAACCCGGCGGAGTTAGCCACGATCTTGGATAGCTGCCCACGCGTGACCTCATTGTTGGGCCTGAAGGTGTTATCGGCGTACCCGCTTATAATGCCCAGGCATGCCAGGCAGCGTATCTGCTTATAGAACGTATTGCTCTCCGGCACGTCGCTGAATTGTATGGTGCAGGGCGTGGCCGTAGCCCCTACGGTAGGCGTAGAGGGGATAGGGGATGTAGCCGTCGGCGTGGAGGTAGGTATGGAGGTGTTGGTAGGCTCCGGGGTAGCGGAGGGGCCGCCCGGGGTCTGGGTCGGCAGAGGAGTAACCGTAGGCACAGGGAGCACCCCACGATCGGTGAAGAAGTCGCCATTGCGGGTCCCTCTGCGCGTATCGAGCCAACCCGGCAGTATGTAGTCATAGCCGAAGACCAGGGGCACCCTGTAGCCGATGTAGTCTATGCCTTTGTAGTCGGGCACAGCCTCAGGGTCGCTCGACACGTCGCTAACCCGCTGGTTCTTACTCCATGTCAGGCCGCCGTCCGTTGACTGCGAATAAACCAGGTCGTACCTGTAGCCGTCGCTGTAGCGCCGGTCGTGCCACGTAACCCCTATCAGGCCGCTAGGGTGAGCGCCGATTGTGGGCATGAACTGGTCTATGCCGTTGCCCAGGGCGTCGTCATTCAACCGTATCGTGGGACTCCATGTCACACCGGCGTCCGTGCTGCGGCTGAAGGCTATGTCGCTGTGCTTGCCGCCGAGGTCGCAGTCGGTAATATCGCGCTCCCACCGCCCGTCGTTCCAGGTGGCGTAGACGGTGTTCGGGTCGGTGGGCGAGACCGCGATAGAGGGGTAATGGTGCATACGCATCTGGGCGCAGAATTGACTGGCTACCAGCACAAGCTCTCGCTGCTTCCAGTCCGGCCCCCCGATTTGCACGATAGGCGCACCGGAGATGAGCCGGTCTGTGCCCCAGGTGAGGCCGCCGTCCGTGCTGCGGTCCAGGTAGAGGTGGGGGGCATTGCCGATGAAGGAGTCCTGGATATAAGGGAATGCGGTATATATCACGCCATTGGAGGCGATAACCGACGTGGAAAGGCTGCTGTGCCCGTGCTCCGGGTCCGATATCTGCACGTCGTTGCTCCACGAGTGCCCCCCGTCACGCGAGTAGCGCATGGTGATGCCCTGTAGATACGGGGGCACGTTGTTGGTATAGAGCCATGAGATATAGAGGCTGCCCGCGTATGCCCCGGAGGTGCGGCGGTCCACCGCCAGGTGAGACTGGTAGCGCGATTCATCGTACTGCGCGGTAATAATCGGGACGGGGGTGCTCCACGCGGTGCCGTTTGTGGTAGTCAGCACGTAGTAGCTGAACGATTGGCTCGCCAGGGCGATGCTCGTGTAGTAGCCCACGCCGTTAGCATCGAAGCCGACGCTAACGTTCCCCCCAGGCGTCATGTTCGACGGCCCCCACGGTCCCTGGAAATGGCCTCCCAACCACGTGCGCCCCGCGTCGGTGCTCCATGCATAACCGCTCAGCCCCTCTTTCCCCTGCTGGTTGTCGTAACCTGCCAGGACGATGTTGGGGTTGGCCGGGTTGATAGCAAGCGAGGAATTGCGGTGGGTGGAAGTGTCTACCGCTATGGTCGGGTTTACCCTGATGTCGCTGCCCCATACAGGCTCACCGATAGAGCCTGAGAGAGAGGCGGTCGCTCCCGTTTCAGCGAATCCCAGGACAAAGACCGTAGCCAGGAAGAATAGCGCCAGGCCAATGAGGCCGAGGGGGAAGCGTTTGTTCATAATAGCTCATTATACCGACGGCTCTTACCGCACGTCAACAGATCAGGGTAGAGGGACAGGGCGGATCCAAAGCCAGGCACGATATTGGGGGTAACAAACCAAGTCCCCATGTCATTCTGAGCGAAGCGAAGAATCTCGTCCCTCGCATACCCTCTTGTCATTAGAACCTCAAAATAAGCATCCTACGCGAGGGACGAGATTCTTCGCTTCGCTCAGAATGACAAAGAATAGCTGGTTTATTGCCCTCGACATTATGCCTGACTTTGCATCCATTCTAGGTAGAGGGATATTTCGGGTAGGGGCGAGGCATGCCTCGCCCTGCCTGGGGATACGCGCGAAGTAGCTTTGCCAACCGGACCATGGCCAGGCATGCCTCGCCCCTACAGTATCATTAGGAGCAAAAGCAGCCTCCCCGGTTAGAAGGAGGCTGCTTTTCTACTGCTTTCTACTGTACTGCTACAATTCCTGTTGCTTCTAGCGATTGGCGACAGGTATGCGAGCCATGTAGATATCTTCGTTGTTGTTGCGGGTGTCGGTCCACACCGGGTATACGGCATCAGCACCGGCTGCCAGGGCGAAGTAATCGCCTATCATGGTGCCCTGGGTGCGGGGGTCGTTGTACGGGTTGGAGGAGACGGTGGTCACGCGCTGGTTGGCGCTGAAGACCCCATTGACCGAGCGAGCCATGTAAACGTCGTAGTTGACATTGGCGGCGTCGTTTCGGTTGTCGAGCCAGGCTACGGTCACTGCGCCATCGCGGCCTACTGCCACGGCGGGCATAAGCTGGTCGGCGGCTGTGGCGTCGGTGTTGACGGCAACCGGCGCGCTCCAGCTTGAGCCGTCAGTCGAGCGGCTCAGGAGGATGTCGTTGCCGCGACCTGCGTTGCGGCCATCGGCCCATGCCACGTAGAGATTACCCTTGCCGTCCGCGCCTGCTGCCGGGTAGATGCCCGCGCGATAGTGCGTGGGGCGGGCCTGGAGGGCGGTGGTGGCGGCGACTGTCGAGATGGTGTAACCACCACCCCTGGCGACGTTAGGGCGAGCCATCTTGATTGCGCTGGCCGTGTTGTAGAAGAGGACCAGGTTGCCCCTGTCAACGACCGGGGCGGCGTTGCGCCCACCGGCTTCGATCAGGGTGGCATTGCTCCAGGTCGCGCCATCGGAGGAGACGCGGCTGTAGAGCGAGCTGTTCTGGTAGAAGACGTGGACCTTGCCGTTCGCGACTGCGATGGCAGGCTTGTCCGCGCCGCTCGTGAAGCTGGTTGCCCAACTCTGGAACGACCATGTGCGCCCACCGTCGTTCGAGCTGCTCACAGCGACCGCGCCATCGGCGGGATACATGGCAACAAACGCGAAGTATACCTTGCCGTCCGGGCCGAAGGCCACCGTCGGGTCGGCGGCGTTGATGCGGCTGGCGTTGCGGTCAATGTAAGGCTGGGAAGCAGCCCAGGTCTGGCCGCCGTCGAAGGTCACATACGCGGAAACTTCATAGTGGCCGTTGCCCACGACCCAGTTGTTCGCGCCGATAACCATGTGCTGCGAGTTGTTGGGGTTGATGGCGACGAACGGCTCGTTCTGCGCCTCATTCGTGGAGTCGGTGTTCACCTTAGTGTTGGCCCACGGGAGGCTCACGGGTGCGCCCGCTGCGGGCTGGGCCTTGAAGTTCGCGGCGAACGGCATATTGGCGGCGGGTACCGTCAAGCCGTTTGTGTTGCCTGCTACCGTGCCTACGCGCCCGGCTGCCGCGAAGGAGAGCGCGGCCACCACCGCGAGCAGACCTACCAGGCCAAAGACCAATAATGACTTGCGCTTTGCCATACTATTTTCTCCTCTCTTGCTTTAGAAAATATTGGGAACGTGTGTCGCCGTACAACAGGTGCGCCAGGGGTGAGCTGATTCTCCTATGTGGTATCGCAAGCCACAATGGAAAAGCGGGGAGGGGTTCGGCACTCTGCCTGCATATCCTAGCATATTTTGTGCCCAAATGGAAGTATATCAGGCGGGGAAAAAGTAGATATTTATCATCGGAAATATTATCCCGAAGAAGAGATAACAGAATCAATAAAAGAGGCAGGTTGGCGGAGTGCCTAACCTGCCTCTTTTATTGATCGTTTTTAGCGTACCAACACAGGCAGCAGCGTGACTGTGCCCGTCATGTAGGGGTGGGGGATGCAGTAGTATTCGTAGGTGCCGGGGCTGAGCGAGTTGAAGGTGAACTGCCACTGCTCGTTCTGGTCGATGTGGCCGCTGTCGAACGCGCCCGACGGGCTGCACGACTCCGTCTTTGGGTCGCGGAGGCAACTTGTGACGGTGTGGTAATCGAGGTCGAGGTTAGTCCAGCGCACCGTGCTGCCCACCGTGACGGTTATATTCTGCGGCGTGAACTCGAAGTTCTCTATCGTCACGTCCACGTCCGCCATCGGTGTAGAGGTAGGCATAGACGTATTGGTAGGTATGGCGGTACTTGTGGGTACGGAGGTATTGGTGGGTGCGGACGTATTGGTGGGTATGGGCGTGCTGGTGGGCGTGGGGTCCTGGCAGTTGGGGAAGAAAGTGTTGGACACGATCTTCGACGCCTGCCCCCTGGTCACTTCGTTGGCCCACCGGAAGTATGGCCTGTTCTGGTTGTCGCATGTCTCCTGGGGTAAGGTGCCGCACGGGTAGCCGCTCATCACGCCCCTGGAAGCCAGCCGCTCTATCCAGATATAGAAGGGGTTGTCCTGCGCCACGTCGGTGAATATCTGGTCCGTATGTCCCTCCGCGAACCCGGCGGCGTTAGAGACTATCTTGGCTAGCTGGCCGCGTGTGGCGTTGGCGTTCGGCCTGAAGTACGGCCTGTCGCCACTGCCGCACGGCTCTGCGGGCACAGTACCGCAGGGGTAGCCGCCCATGTAGCCCCTCATGCTCAGGCGGTTTATCCAGGCGTAGAAGGTGTTGCCGGAGGGCACGTCTTCGTATATCTGCGCGCCTGGGTTCTCACTGAAGCGGGCAGACTCTGACACGATCTTGGCTATCTGCCCCCTCGTAATGTTGTTGTTCGGCCTGAAGTAAGGGTCGCGGGCGGCGTTGCACGGCTCGGTGGTAACGGTGCCGCAGGGGTAGCCACCGATGATGCCCCGGCAGGCGAGGCACTGCACGAAGGGGTAGAAGGTATTGGCGGGAGGCACGTCCATAAACCGCAGAGAGCATGTCGTTGCGGTGGGCATAGGCGTGTTGGTTGAGACTGCCACAGTGACGGTGCCCGTCACGCCCGGCAGCGACGTTACAGTGCTGCTGGGTATGGCCGTGAACGTTGCTTCAGGCACGGTGGGGGAGACCTCCGGCGTATTTACGGGCGTGCTGCTTGCCACCGCCGTGTTCAGCGGTGTGTTGCTGGCTACCGAGGTGTTAGAGGCAATGGGCGTAGCCGTAGCCGTGGGTGGCGTGCCCGTGACCGTAGGGAGTATGGGGGTAGCCGTGCGGGTAGTTGTCACTGTGGCTGGAACGGTAGTAGGTGTGGTCCCGCAACCTGCAAGCACGCTGATGGTGCCCGTCATGAAGGGGTGTATCGCGCAGTGGTATTCGTAGTCGCCGGGCGTGGTGAAGGTGAAGCTAAACTCATCTCCATTTGCCAGGCTGCCGCTATCCCACACGCCTGTATCGCTGGTGGCGGTGTGTGGGGCTGCACCTGAGTTGGTCCAGTAGATCGTGTCCCCCACGTGGATGGTCTGGATTGGCGGTATGTACGCATAGTCTATGATGTCTACTTGCGTGTTCATAGCCCCTGGGCAGGGCGTGGATGTGATCGTCGGGGGGGCCGTAGCGGTGCGCGTGGCGGTGCGCGTGACCGTAGCTGCGACCGTGCTGCTCGCTACCGAGGTCGGGGTCTGTGTGCCGCCCGGCCCTACTATCTTATAGAGTGTGCCTGTGGAATAGCCGCCGCCGTCTATGAAGTAGAACGCGCCGTCGGGGCCTGTTATCAGGTCCATGTTTGGCGTGACACCCAGCACCACGTTGGTAGTGATAACCTGCGTTCTCTGGGCGTTCAGGTAGAAGTGCCGCAGAGTGCCTGCCCCATTGTACGTGACCATGAACAGGTCATTGGTCCATTGCGGTACCTGGTAGCCCGAATAGACCATTATGCCTGTTGGCGCTTCGCAGCACGCGCCGCTACCCAGGAACCAGAGGGGCGCTATGGTGTTGTAGGTGGGGCTGGGGTTGGGGTCGTCGCACGGGTAGCTCGGACGCCAGCCGTAGTTGTACCCTGCCTCGATGCGGTTCAACTCGTCGTCGCAGCCTGGGCCGTTCTCGCTGGCGAATATCCGGCCAGGCGTGAGCGGGTCGAAGCTGAAGTCGAAGCTGTTACGCAACCCCATAGCATAGAGCGTGGGTAGCGCGCCCGTCTGCGTGAAGACGGGGCCACCGGGCGCGGGCTGACCGTTCCGGTCCATACGGTGTATCTTCCCCTGCTTGACCTGCACGTTCTGCGAGTTTGAGGGAGTAGCGCCGTCGTCACCGAGGCTGACGTAGAGATTGCCGTCGGGGCCGAAGTGTATATTGCCCCCGTTGTGATTGCTGGCATCCGTGCCGTTGGGTGAGGTGAAGATCGTGGTAGGGCTAGAGCCTACGCCGTTGGTCTCCACGAAGCGCACCACGCGGTTCTCAAGCGGGGTGCAGGCGCAGGTGTAATAAACATAGATGTAATGGTTAGTGTTGAAGTCAGGGTCTATGGCTATGCCCAGCAGACCCTGCTCGCCGGTCGAAGTGACGGAAAAAGTAATCACGGGAGTAGCTTGAAGCACCCCGTTCTCGAAGAGGCGCACCCTGCCGGTGGTCTTCTCTGTGTAGAAGAGCCGCCCTGCCGGGTCGAAGGCCAGCGCGATAGGGTTGACCATGCTGGGGAGGACGGTCTGCACCGCCGCGCCCGGTGGGAGGTTCTCCGTGCCGTCGTGGGGCACGGCAAATCGCAACTCTGCCGGCACGCTGGCCGTCGCCTGGGTAGCTGCCCCTACCAGCGCCGACAGCGCAAGAGCCAACAGGCCAAAGAATAGTAGATAGCGAAAGCGTGAAATGCCTGGTGTCATCGGATTGTCTCCTTGCTTTAGACTCCTTAACCTTGCCGCAAACCTAATTGTACCAAAAAAACTACTGGAAGTCAGAAATCAGAAATCAGAAGTCAGCTTTCTAGGTGCTGACTTCTGATTTCTGATTTCTGACTTCTAACGATTACAGAGTGGGAAGAACGCATTGGCTACTATCTTTGTGACCTGGCCTCTGGTAGCGTTGCTGTCGGGGCGGAAGTAGGGCAGGTTGCCCGATTGACACGGCTCGAAGGGCGTGGCCCCGCATGGGTAGCCACTCATCACGCCCAGACTCGCAAGCTCTTCAACCCAGGTGTAGAAAGTGCTGCCCGGCGGCACGTCCTCGAACGTCCTGCTGGTAGGCCCCTGGTTGAAGCCGAGAGCGATGGCGACGATCTTGGAAATCTGGCCCCGAGTTGTCTCGATGTTGGGCCGGAAATATGGCCTGTTGTTCGGCACTATGCAAGGCTCCGCAGGCAAAGACCCGCACAGGTAGCCGCCCATTATGCCCCGGTTCGCCAGCCTCTGCACCCACACATAGAAGGTGTGGGTCGGGGCCACGTCCTCGAATACCTGCGCGCCCGGAGAGTCGCTGTAGTTCATCGAGCTTGATACTATCTTGGAGAGTTGCCCCCTGGTCACGCCGTTGTTCGGCCTGAAGTAAGGGTTTTGGTGCGTATCGCACGGCTCGCCGTCCCCGCCGCACGGGTAGCCGCCCACTATGCCGCCACAGGCCAGGCAGCTCACGTAAGAGTAGAAGGGGTTGGCCTCCGGTATGTCTGTGAAGGGACAGCCGTTGGCCGGGACGGTGGGGATGGGGGTAGGGGTGCTGCTGGGCGGGGCGGTGGGCGCAGGGGTGGAGGTGGGCAGCACGCCGTTGCCCACGACGCGCCTGACCGTGCCGTTATTCCAGCCGCCGCCGTCTATGAACCATAACGCGCCGTCCGGTCCGTTCTCCAGGTCCACGTTAGGGGTGACACCTTCCACCACATTCACGGCCTCCGAGAGCGTCCTGTCATCGTTCAAGTAGAAGTGGCGCAGCTTGCCGGTGTTGTTGTAAGTAGCCATGAATATATGGTCGCGCCACTGGGGTATCTGGTGGCCCGTGTAGACCATTACTCCCGTAGGCGCTTCGCAGCAGGTCGCCTCGGGCAAGAACCAGAATGGGTCTATGGTGTTATAGGTGGGGTCCGGGTCTGTTGCGTCTTCGCAAGGGTAGTTGCCCCGCCAGCCGTAGTTGTAGCCTGCCTCGATGCGGTTCAGTTCGTCGTCGCAGTTGGGGCCGTTCTCAGTGGCGAATATACGACCTGGGCTGAGGGGGTCGAATGTGAAGTCGAAGCTATTACGCAAGCCGAAGGCGTATATGGAGGGGAGCGCGCCCGTCTGGGTGAAGACGGGATTATCGTCCGGTATGGTGCCGTCGGGGTTGAGGCGGTGTATCTTGCCGTTGGGCACGGTCAGATCCTGGGCAAAAAACCAGTTGCCGTTATCTCCGATGCTAACGTAGAGCTTGCCATCGGGGCCGAAGTGGATGCCGCCGCTGTTGTGGATGGGCGAGGCCTGGGGCGAAGTAAGTAGCGTCACAGGGTCGCTGCCCACGCCATTATTCTCGACGAAGCGCACCACCTTGTTTTGCGTCGAAACGCAGCCCGAATACTCGGTATAGAAAACGTATATATAGTGGTTGGCGTTGAAGTTGGGGTCCGTAGTTATGCCCACCAGGCCACGCTCCCCACATTCATCTACAGAGAAAGTTATAACGGGAGACGCCTGAAGGACGCCGTTCGCATAGAGGCGCACGAAGCCGGTAGTCCTCTCCGTGATGAAAAGGCGGCCCTGCGGGTCGAACGCCATAGAAACGGGCATGTCAAGCCCTGTCACGACGGTCTGGACCGATACACCGGGCGGCAGAGGCTCGGTGCCTTCGGCGTGCACGCCGGAAGCCCTGTTCGATGCGTTCGATGCGCTCGATGCGCTCGATGCACGAGAAACTCCGGCTGCCAGCAGCGCCAGGGCGCATACTACGAGGATGAGCGCCAACGCCCACTTCCTGGAGTTTTGAGTTTTGAATTCTGAGTTTTGAGTTGTAGAGGGATTGAAAGTCACTAAGCTGTGCCCCCTTGTGTATAAGAGTGTTCGCAACAACATAGTACGCCAAGTAAGGCGAAAACTCAAAAATCCAGGTTTTCCCCACTTGTTCCTAATAGGGGTAAAGCAATGGTTCTCGCAGGGGCGACCCGGATACTCGCCCCGTAGGGGGCAGCAGGCAAGCGTGGTAACGCCAGCCCCGCCGGCACGAGCATGCGGGTCGCCCCTACCGCTTATTTGTCTCTTACGCGCTTACAAGCACACAGCTACGTTAAGGTGGGGAGGGTATCTCGCAGCCAGGGAAGAAGGTGTTGGCTACTATTTTAGACACCTGCCCTCTCGTGGCGTTATTGTTCGGTCGGAAGTATGGCTTGTTACCCGCACCGCACGGCTCGCCTGGGCCTCCGCATGGATAGCCGCCCATGATGCCCCTGGCTGCCAGCCTCTGCACCCAGTCGTAGAACGCGCTCGCAGGCGGTACGTCCTCGAATATCTGCCCACTCACCGGGTCGCTATATCCCTTAGCCTCGGACACGATCTTGGAGATTTGGCCGCGCGTCGCATTGGCATTGGGCCTGAAGTATGGCAAACCACTTCCAACGCAAGGCTCACCCTGCCCGCCGCACGGATAGCCACCTATGATGCCCCGGCTCGCCAGTCTCTCAACAAATGGGTGGAAGACGTTGCCGGGCGGCATGTCCTGGAAGGTCTGGCGAGTCACAGGCTCGTTGAACCCTGCGGAGTTAGCCACGATCTTGGATAGCTGCGCCCGCGTCACGTCGGCGTTGGGGCGGAAGGTGCCATCCGCGTAGCCGCCGATAATACCCTCGCAGGCGAGACAGCGCACGTATGGATAGAACGTATTGGACGGCGGTACATCCGTAAACTGTACCAGGCAGGGCGTACCCGTAGGAGGTATGTTCGTCGCGGTGCCAGTGGGTACGCCTGCGGTGACCGTTTGAGTGGACGGTGGGGGTATCGCAGTAGCCGTGTCAGGGGGCACGACGGTGGTTGGCGTATCAGAGGGCTGCGCTGTTATGGTAGCCGTAATGGAGGACGTAGACACCGGAGTAGAGGTTGATGTGCGGGTGCCGGTAGCCGTGCGAGTAGGCGTTGGAGTGATGCAGCCTCCGGCTATGTTTACCGCAATATCGTCTACGCTCCACCCGTTACGGCTCACAGAGCAATCGGTGCCCAGGCGGAATCGGAACTTGAAGTCAGTCCCGGCGTATGGCAACAGGTTTACTACCACTTGCTGGTAGCCGTTGCTGGTGCGGGACCAGAATCGCTTTCCTGCCGGGAAGGGCGGTAGGGGAGAACATAAAAAGCTAACGAAGGTGCTGTTATAACCGCCAACTATGATATTCTGGTCGGCGTCAGCCCAGGTGATACCGCCATCTGTAGATACTTCCAGTACCCCTCCGTCAATCGAGTTACTCAGGTCAAAATTATGCCAGAAGGTGAGGGTGGCGCTGCTTACGTCCGTAGGTAGAAGTATCGCGTCGGCAAGCTCCAGGCGCTGGTCGGTTATCCTGTCCGAGCCAGGCGCGAAAGCCGCGTAGGAGCCGGTGCGCGGAGTAGCAGTCGAGGCGGCCCAGCCAGGAGTAGGCACGGGCGTGGTAGTAGAAGATATGATAACGGTGGAGGTAAAGGGGCCGAGCGTGCCACTCTCGAAGCCCTCATAGAATATCTGGGTGAGCGGGCAGGTAGTAGGGGTCGCAGTCGGCGTGCGAGTGCGAGTAGGCGTGCTCGTAGGCTGGGTGGCGGTCGGGGTAATACAACCTTCCACCATGTTGACGGAAATATCGTCTATAAACCAGCCTACGTCGCCCACGCCACAATCGGTGCCAAGCCGGAAGCGGAACTTGAGGTCGGTTCCCGCGTACGGGAGCAGATTTACGATCACCTGACGGTAGCCGTTGCTCACGTTAGACCAAAACGGCCTCCCTTGAGCAAACGGGGGTTGTATAGGCGGGCACGGATCGAGGAAACTCACGGAGCTGTTGTAGGTACCAACTATGATATTGTTGCGAGCGTCAACCCAGGTCGCGCCTCCGTCAGTAGATACCTCAAGCACCCCGCCATCGTAGGCGTTCTCCATATCGAAATAGTGCCAGAAGGTGAGGGTAGCGGTGTTCACACCGGTGGGTATATGTATGCTGTTGATCGTAGTTAGGCGAGAGTCGGTGGTCCTGTCCGGGTCTGGGGCAAAAGCGGCGTAGCTCCCTGTGCGGGGGTTGGAGAAAGTAGCGGCCCAGCCGGGCGTTGGGACGGGCGTGGTAGTAGAGGTAATGATAACGGTGAAGGTAAACGCCCCTAATGTGCCACTCTCGAACCCCTCAAAGAATACCTGGGTAAGCGGACAGTTAGTAGGTGTCGCAGTGGGGGTGCGCGTCACAGTGGGCGTGCTCGTAGGCTGGGTAGCGGTTGCGGTCGGCGTGACGCAAACCCCTATTACCTTCACCTCAATATCGTCTATAAACCAGCCTACGTCGCCCGCACCGCAATCGGTGCCAAGCCGGAAGCGGAACTTGAGGTCGCTCCCCGCGTTTGGGAGCAGGTTCACTACCACCTGGCGATAGCCATTGCTGACGTTAGACCAAAACGGCCTGCCTACCCCAAATGGTGGTGTTGGTAAGCACCCTAAGTCACTGGAAGTTGAATTGTAGCCACCTACAATGATACTTGGGCGGGCGTCAACCCAGGTAGCGCCTGCGTCAGTGGATACCTCAATCACTCCACCATCGAAGTTGTTCTCAAGATCGTAATTATGCCAGAAGGAGAGGGTAGCACTGCTCACGCCTGTGGGTATGTGGATGCTGTTGATCAGGGTGAGTCGTGAATCGGTGGTCTTGTCCGGGTCGGGGGCAAAAGCCGCGTAGCTTCCCGTGCGCGGGTTAGTGACAGAAGCGGCCCAGCCCGGCGTTGGGACGGGCGTGGTCGTGGAACTGATGATAGCTGTGGAGGTAAATTGACTTAGCGTGCCGCCCTCGAATCCTTCATAAAAGAGCTGCGTAGAGGGGTTGGTAGGGCATGCTGTCGGCGTATGCGTAGCGGCAACTGTCGCGGTGGGCGGAGGACAACTTTGAATGATATTCACCGCAATATCGTCTACGCTCCACCCGTTATCTCCCACAGAGCAATCGGTGCCCAGGCGGAATCGGAACTTGAGGCTGGTCCCGGCGTATGGGAGCAGGTTCACTACGGCCTGACGGTAGCCGGCACTGTTGCCGGACCAGAATCGCTTTCCTACCGGGAACGGTGGCCGGGGGTCGCACTCGAAGCTGGTGAAGTTGTGGGTATAACCGCCAACTATGATATTCCGGTCGGCATCAGCCCACGTAACACCGCGATCTGTAGACACCTCAAGCACCCCTCCGTCGAAGAGCTGCTCAAGGTCGTAATTGTGCCAGAAGGTGAGGGTGGCACTGCTCACGCCTGTGGGTATAAGTATCGGATCGGAAAGCTCCAGGCGCTGGTCCGTTATCTTGTGGGGGTCAGGCGCGAAAGCGGCGTAGGAGCCGGTGCGCGGGGTAGCAGTTGATGCGGCCCACCCAGGAGTGGGCACAGGCGTGGTCGTAGAAGATATGATAACGGTGGAGGTAAACAGGCCGAGCGTGCCACTCTCGAATCCTTCAAAGAGGAGTTGGGTATTGTTGGTGCAGGCTGTAGGCGTTGGCGAGGGAGTGCTGCCCGCGCAGGGGTCAGAATAGCGCTCCACGAGCGATGTCAGCGACTGGCCGGGAGGTATATCATACCCGACCGCCCACACATCACTGGGCGATGCGGAATCCACGCTCTTGAGGAGATTATTAGAAGACTCCTCCAATGCTGGGAGCGTGGCAACGCTCCATGCTATGCCGTTCCAATGCAAGGCAAGGGTGCGAGGTATGCGGCTCGTTTTCACCTGGTAAGACCAGTTGCCCACCGCCCACGCATCGTCAGCAGCGATAGCCCGCACGCCGTAGAGGCTGTTGTCGGACGCGCCCTGGTTGGGACTGGGCACGATGCCCCAGTTTTGCCCATTCCAGCGCAGCACAAGCGTCTGCTCCACCGCGCTGCTATTGATGTAAGACCCTACCGCCCACACGTTGCTGCCGGACGTACCGTCAACGCCGTTGAGCACGGACCTCTGGTTCGCGCCGGGGTTGGGGCTGGGGACCGTGCTCCATTGCGCGCCGTCCCAGTGCATACTCAGGGTGCGCGTGCTGCTCCCCTCGTTGTACTCTCCCACCGCCCACACGTCGCTGCTAGTGATAGCCGCGACGCCGTACAGCCGGTTGGTGCTCGTACCCGGCCCACTTCCGGGCACTATCACCCAGCTACCGTTCACGTACCGCTCCACCAGCATCTCTATCGTATTTGAGGTCGTAAGGTAGTAGCCGACGGCCCAAACGTCGCCTGACGGTGTGGCCGATACCGCCCTGAGGAAGTTTCCATTGTCGCCCACGTTCGGGCTGCCGGACAGACTCCACTGGCTGCCATCCCAGTGCATGATGAGCGTGCGCTGGACACTCCCCTGCGGCTGGTAATAACCCACCGCCCACACGTTGGTGGCCGACACCGCCGCCACACCAAGCAGAGTGTTGTAGGTCTGCGGCGTATAACTGGGGTTGGGTACCACGCTCCACTGGCTGCCATTCCAATGTATAGTCAATCCCTCCTGCGAGGCCGTAGAAGGATTGTTGTACTCGCCTACCGCCCACACGTCATTGGGTGAGATGGCCGCCACGCCATTCAGGAAGTTCGGATTTGGCGGGAGGTTAGGACCCACTACTTGCCGCCAAGCCAACCCGCACGGTGGGATGGGCGTAGCGGTAGCAAGGAAGTTGGGAGGAGCCGCCACAGAAGAGGCACCCGCATTGGCCGCATTCCCCACTAATAGCCCGGCGAACATGCCCGCCAGGAGCAGGAGCAGTACGCACGCGAATAACGAGCGTAGTATAGCCCGGCGATCTCTGTCTGCTATCATATGCCCCTCCTCTTCGGGAAGCGCGTATCGCGAGGCCCAGGCTTCGTCTATTGCTCCTGGGCCTCTTTACTTAGCTTACCCGTCGAATCGCTCCGCGATGAGCACGGCGTTGTGCCCGCCGAAGCCCATGCTGTTCGACATGGCGCGCCTGACCTCTCGCCTGCGCGCCTCGTTCGGCACGTTGTCCAGGTCGCAGTCGGGGTCAGGTACTTCCTGGTTGATAGTGGGCGGGATGATGCTCTCATGCATGGCTTTGATGCAGAAGATAAGCTCCATAGCGCCCGCCGCGCCCAGCATGTGGCCCGTCATACTCTTGGTTGAGGACACGGCCAGCTTGTATGCCTCGTCTCCAAACGCGCGCTTGATAGCCATCGTTTCGTACTTTTCGTTCAGAGGGGTACCCGTGCCGTGCGCGTTTATATAGTCAATATCGCCAGGCTCAAGCCCCGCGCTACGCAGGGCCATCTTTATCGCCCGCGCCGCGCCCTCCCCACCCTCTGCCGGGGCGGTTACGTGGGATGCATCGGCTGTGGAACCGTAGCCGGTGACCTCCGCGAGGATAGTTGCGCCCCTGGCCTGGGCGTACTCAAGGTCTTCCAGCAGAACGGCAGCCGCGCCCTCGGCCAGCACGAAACCATCGCGCAGCTTGTCAAAGGGGCGTGACGCTCTCTGCGGCTCGTCGTTGCGCGTAGAGAGGGCACGCATCGCGCCGAAGGTCGCCAGGCCCACCTTGCATACGGTAGCCTCAGACCCACCCGCGAACATGGCCCTCGCCTGCCCGCGCCTGATAATGTCGGTGGCCTCGCCTATTGCGTGCGCCGACGACGAGCAGGCGGAGACCACAGCGAAATTCGGCCCCTTCATCCCCATCTGTATGGATACCTGCCCCGCCGCTAGGTCGGTCAGCAGCATCGGTATGGTGAAGGGGCTGACCTTGTTGGGGCCTTTCTCGTGGATGGCTATTACCGCCTCGGTCAGCGTTTCTATGCCGCCGATGCCGGAACCAATCAACACGCCTATGTCGTCGGCGTTCTCCGGGGTTATCTCAAGGTTTGCCTGGGTGGCGGCTTGCTTGCAGACCGCGATGGCGTAATGGATGAAGCGGTCCATGCGCCGTATCTCTTTGGCGGGTATGTACTCCTCGGCGTTGAAGCCTTTTACCTCTCCCGCTATACGCGTATCGAACGCCGCCGCATCGAATCGCGTCACCGGACCCAGCCCGGACCGCCCCTCAATCGCCGCCGACCATGAGCTTTCCACGTCATTACCGAGAGGCGACACAGCCCCCATACCCGTAATCACGACTCTGCGCCGCTGTTGTGACATTATTCCCTCCCCGGTTAGCTAAGTCCTATATTATAACATGCGTGAAACGTAAAACGTATTGCGTAGTACGTATTGCGTAAAACCTCTCATAACCTCTGCGCCTCTGCCGTTCCATTTACTCTATCATTAGTATCATCCGTTCCTTTGCGGCTCAACCAATACGCACCACGTTCCGGCAAAAGGAGAGGGAGGAGATTTGTGGTCTCCTCCCTCTTCTACGCGCTTGTCAGGTAAGCGAATCGCTACCTTATTGGGCGTCTGGCGTGTTCAGACGAATCGCCGTTCGCCGGGCCAGGGGTAACGCAGTTGGGGAAGAAAGTGTTAGCCACGATCTTGCTCGCCTGCCCCCTCGTCACGTTGTTGTTAGGCCGGAAGTATGGCTTACCGCTCGTCCCGCATGGCTCACTAGGCATGGTGCCGCACGGGTAGCCTCCCATCACTCCCAGGTTAGATAGCTGCTCTATCCATACGTAGAAGGTGTGGGTGCTCGGTACGTCCTGGTAGGTCTCACCTGTTGGTGTGGTGGTGATGCCCCTGGCGGATGCTACTATCTTGGATAGCTGTCCTCTGGTGGCTGAGGCGTTGGGTCTGAAGTATGGGCGGCTGCCAGGTGGTATGCACGGCTCTCCTGCCACCAGCCCGCAGGGATACCCGCCTACCAGCCCTCGGTGGGACAATCTCTGTATCCATGTGAAGAATGGGCTGGCCTCCGGCACGTCCTCGTAGATACGCGTACCCGCAGGGTCAGAGAACCCTGCCGACTGGGACACTATCTTGGAGATTTGGCCCCTGGTGATGTCGTTGTTGGGGCGGAAGGTGCCGTCAGAGTAGCCTGAGATGATACCCCTGCACACCAGGCACCTTATGTTGGCGTAGAAGGTGTTGGAGGGTGGTACATCAGTGAACGTCAGCGGGCAAACCGTGGGCGGTACTGTGGTTGAAGTTGCCGCTACCGATGTAGAAGTGCTTACACCTGATGTGGAGGTAGCCTGTGCGGGCGTGCCTGTAGCCGACACCGATGTTTGGGTGGCTGTCCGTGTAGCTGTAGCAGGGACAGTGGTAGCGGTAGGTGCGCAACCGGCCAGCACGGTGATGGTGCCAGCCATATCGGGGTGTATCTCGCAGTGATAGAGATACGTACCCGGCGCGTTGAATGTGAAGCTGAAGTCGTCTCCCGTAGACAGGGTACCGCTATCCCACAAGGCGGTATCGCTGGTGGAAGTATGCGGAGCCGCGTCGTTGTTGGTCCAGTTTATTGTATCGCCAACGTGGATTGTCATATTCTGGGGCACGAAGGCGAAGTTTGCGATGCTTACCTGCTCGGTCAGGGCGCTGGCGCACGGCGTTCCTGTTGCCGCTACCGTCGCAGGCACCGTAGCGCTTGACACGACAGTAGGAGAAGTAACGGGTGTGCCGCAGCCGCCAACGGTCAGGGAGACGTCATCTACCGAGAAGTTGATGACCCCGGTCCCTGCCTCGTTGTGCTCCTCGAAGCGCAGTATTCTACTCCCACCCGATTGCGCGCTCACGTTGACGCTCACGAGAGTGTAGCCTGCATCGTATTGTGTGTTGGTGTCGTCGGCCCTGAATACCTCGGTCCCTCCGACCAACACTCTCAAGTAGTCTCCCGCGCCTCCACCGGAGTGAGCGCCCAGCCACAGGTAGAAGTTCAGGGTAGCTGTACCGGACGGTATGTTGACCGTCTGGGACGCAGCCCCGTCCTCTTCATCGGAGGTACCTCCGAACCATGCCCACCAGTCTCCTGTGCGTGGTCCTGCTGTCCCTCCGCCACTTCCGCATGCGTCGTTGCACAGCGGTGTGCCGAAGTTGGTGGACTTCTCCGTCCATGTCGAGCTTGGCGACCCTCCCTCGAAGCTGCCGTCCACTACCACATTGGTAACAGCACAGCTTGTTGGGCTGGGCACGCCGGTCGTGCCCGTTGGTACAACAACCGTGCCGGTGCCGCAAGCGCCACCTGTGACGGTGACTACCACGTCGTCCACGTTCCAGCCTGTGCTACTCACCGAGCAGTCGGTGCCCAGCCTGAAGCGGAACTTCATGTTGGTGCCCGCGTATGGCAGCAGGTTGACCCTCACCTCAGAGTAGTTGGCCTGTGAGCTGGTCCACACCCTCTTACCGGATGGGAACGGAGGAGGTGTACCTGCGGTGACACAGCCCTGGAAGACTGTGATGGTGCCGTTGTACCCTCCCTGCGTGATATTGGCGTCGGCATCCGTCCAGGTGGTGCCACCGTCTGTGGACACCTCAAGCACGCCGCCATCGAAGGTATTCTCGAAACCGAAGCGGTGCCAGAAGCTCAGGGTAGCCTGGGACGCGCCTGCGGGTACGGTTATGTTGTTCAGAGTCGTGAGCCTGGAGTCGGTAGTCTTATCAGGATCGGGAGCGAAAGCTGACCGTGTCCCTGAGTGAGGGTTAGCCGCGATAGATGCCCAGCCGGGCGTAGGTACGGGAGTGGTAGTAGATGTTATGAACACCGTCTGGGTGAACGCGCCCAGCGTGCCTGCCTCGAAGCCCTCGGTCAGCAGCGTGGTTACGCCGCAAACCGTAGGGGAAGCGCCCGGCGTGCCCGGCGTACTGGTCACAGGTATGGTGCCGGGGGTGACGGTGGATGTGTTGGTGGGCGGGGTGCCCGTCACCGTAGCCACATTGCAGGCAGGTATCGTGAAGATAAGCCTGGTGCCTGCGGTGACGCTGGCGGTGTTGCAGGAGTGCTGCAAGAAGAGGCTGCCTGTGTCCTTCTGCAAGCCTATCGTAGCGCTGTTTCCGCCACCCGTAACTGTCCCATAGACGAATTCGATATTGCGCGAGTTCTCGAAGAAGCGCACTTCAAAGCTGCCCGCCGTGCTGCGCCACTGAATGGTGAGCATGCGGCTGCCTGCGGTGCCACTGACCTGGCTGAAGATACCCTGGCCGCCTGACGAGGTCGTGCCGAGGTCCCAGAAAGGCATGATCGCGTAGTTCATGCCGTTCCAGGGCAGACACCTGTTGATGTCTGACGTGCTGGCACTCAGGAACTGGATATTGCCATGCGCGCTCAGGTTGGCCTGCGTAAAGGTGCGGTCGTAGAACTGCACCGGGAAGGGCAGGTTGTAAGGTATCACGCAGCTCTGGCACTGGGTACCGGGGATGAGCGTGCCCGTATTCACGAAGGTCGCGGTAGCCGTTGACACCGCGTAGTTGCTGTTCGACGCGCAAGTGGTAGCCGTCGCCGAAGCCGTCTGCGAGGGTGTCGTGCTCCCAATGGGGCTGGGTGTGACCGCCGGGCCGGTGGCGTCGTATCTCTGGTTGATACTGGTGCCGTTGGGTAGGCCGCCGCTATAATCATACCCGGCGAAAGCGTAGAGGAAGCCGTTCAACTGAGCGTAGCCGTAGTTGCGGACGGCGTGGTTCATGCTGGGGAAGGCGCTCCAGTTATTCGTCGGCGGGTAATACTCGTAGGCCGTAGCTTCGGGCACGGGGAATTTCCCACCCGCCACAACTATATGGCCCGATATCTCGAAGCCTGTGCCCGTATCGTACGCCCACGCGCCCAGGTCGCTCTTGGGCGAAGGCAGGCTCGCTACTGCGGTCCAGACGGGGCTTACGGCGTTGGGGTCCATGCGCTCCACCGTCGTGACCGACGTGAGGTTGCCGCCACTGAGCGCGTCACCGCCTATCGCGTAAATAAAGCCGTCTAGCGCCGCGCCCGCAATAAAGCCGCGCGCCACGCTCAGGTTGGCGGTAGGAAGCTGGGTCCACCGGGTACCTGCGGGGGCCATCGGGTCGAAGCGCCAGGTGTCGCTGAAGACCTGGTTAGACGGAATAGCCGTGAAGCCACCGAAGATGTAGAGCTTGTTGTTGTGCACTGCCCAGCCGCCGGGCACGCGCGCCGGGCTGGCGGGCCAGGGGTCGGTGGTCAGGGTGGAGATCGTGTCGGCGACGGGGTTGTACACGCGCACCACCGGGGTCGCCACCGTATCTACGCTGTTGCCGCCGATAGCGTATATGCGCACGCCGTTCGTATCGGTGAGCGTAACTACCGCCATGTTAGCTGTGTAGCGGTCGGTGGAGTTGGTGCCGTCCAGGAGGGCTGCCTTCTGGGTGATGGTGCCTGGGTTGCCGGGGGTATACTGCCAAATCCAGCGCAGGGGCCAGTCCTCGCCGTCAACGCCATGCCGCCCGCCCAGGATATAGATATTGCCGTTGGGTGGATAGGCTGCCGCGCCTGCCCGCTTCAAGCGGAGGGACTGGGGCTGGGGCGTGAATTCAATCGTCACTGTCGGGAATGGGGCAATATCCGTCCACACGCCTTCCGGGCGCGCGGCCTTTCCATCCTTTGCCACTGCCGTGCTCTGCGCCGCCGCGCCGTAACCATTGGCGGCCAGAGACTTTTCAGCCTGCGTGCTGTTAGCCGCGAAGACCATCGCCAGGACGAACAGCGCAAGGGCCATCACAGAAGCTATTACCACGGACCCTAAGAGTCGTTTAGTCATTGGTTCTCGTTCCTTCCTTATAATTGTTCGTTCAGTCCATTCTATCCGGTAAATTTTGAATTCTAAATTCTAAATTTTGAATTATTAACCCGCCCTTGTAACGATCCTAATTGAAAATTCAAGATTTAGAATTTAGAGTTCGGGTCATGGCCCTGCCGGGAGCGCCGCGCTCGTGCGCAACCCAGGCCCACAGCCCCGGCTTACCGCGTGGAGGGGATGCCTTGCCCGTGCCATCAGCCCTGCCCGGCGGGTAGAGGTACGGGTCCCATCGAGTATTGCGCGCAGCCACATGTCGTCCTCGGCATGCCCTTGCGGAAGCATTCGCAGTCGCAGCAAGTCCAATAACCGCCGCCGTCCACCGTCGTCCAGCAGCCGGCAGCGTATATGTAGTACACACGGCATTGCATCAACTGTCCCTGACTCACATGTTGAAAGCACTGTGCCCCGTGGCAGCCGTTAGGCTCAGCGGCGCCGTCCAAGTTGCAGAAAGGGCCGGGAGGGGCGCACCTGGGCCGGTCCGGGATGCCCTTCGACACACCGGGCGCGGCGGCAGCGCTTAGCGCCAAGTTATGCCCCGCCGCCAGGGCTGCTATGCCCGCGAAGACGGCGCTTCCCGTCTTTCTCAGGAAATCACGGCGGTCCACGCCACGGGCCAGGTTTTCGCTCAACACACGTACTTTGTGGTCAAACATAGTGCTAACCTCCTTTTGAATTTTGAATTTTTAGTTTCGAATTCTTAGTTACTGGCCTGCCTTATTGGTGATCCTGGTTCAAAATTCATAACTCAAAATTCAGAATTCGCGTCGAGAGCCAGGCCCGCTAGCTCTGCCCGGCGGGCACAGGGATAGGGCCAACTGAGTATTGCGCGCAGCCGCAGAAGACGCTGCCCGTACATTCGCAGTCGCAGCAAGTCCAGTAGCCCCCGCCATCCAGCGTGGTCCAGCAGCCCGCGTCGTAGAAGGCGTAAAAGACCTTGCATTGCCTCACTATTTTTTCGTGCATGTGCTGGAAGCAGTGAGCGCCGTGGCAGCCATTCGGCTCGTTGTTGCCATCCAGGTTGCAAAATGGGCCGGGAGGGATGCAGGTGGGAGTGCTGGGGATGCCCTTGCCCGATTTCGCGGCTTCGGCGTTAGCGGAGAGCGTGTGCCCGGCAGCTAGCGTAGCGATACCCGTGAAGATCGCGCTCCCCGCTTTCTTGAGGAAACCGCGCCGGTTTACTCCACGAGCCAGGCCCTCGCTCAACACCCTCATTTTGTGGTCGAATTCGGTCATAGTTGCTTACTTCGCCCTTCTAGTTCAAGACTGGCCCGCAGGTACAGGGACAGGGCCAAGAGAGTACTGGGCGCAACCGCAGGTGGCTGTCTGCGCAGTTTTACCTGTACACCGGCAGTCGCAGCAGGTCCAGTAGCCGCCGCCATCCGGTACGGTCCAGCAGCCCGCCTGGAAGAAGGAGTAAAACACCTTACACTGCATTAGTATGCCATATGCCCGATGCTGGAAGCACTGAGCGCCGTGACAGCCATTCGGCTCGTTATTGCCATCCAGGTTGCAGAACGGGCCGGGAGGCGCGCACCTGGGCGTGCTGGGGATGCCCTTGCCCGATCTTGCGGCTGCGGCTCCATCAGCGAGCGTATGCCCCGCAGCCAGCGAAGCTATGCCCGCGAATACCGCGCTCCCCGCTTTCTTGAGGAAACCACGCCTGTCTATACCGCGAGCCAGGTTTTCGCTCAACACACGTAGCTTGTGGTCGAACATGGTGCTAACCTCTTGAGATATATAACCCAGATTTTAGATTGGAGTGCGACGCTTCACACTCAACCCTGGGGCAGCCATCAGGTGAATGGCCCCAGGGGAAGGGGATTAGTGGAAGTTATGTGGCGATGCGGTGTAGGTAAGTGTACAGAGGACTTCATCCGGCGAAGGATAAGGCCTCGGCTGAGTCTATCCAGCCGGACCCGCAGGCAGAGGTATGGGACCCATTGAGTACTGCGCGCAGCCACACCAGACACCCCCCGTAGGCCCACAATTACAGTCGCAACAGGTCCAGTAACCACCACCATCAATGATAGTCCAGCAGCCCGCCGCATACCAATTGTAGAATATCTTACATTGCAGCACTTGCTTACCGCTTCTGTGCTGGAAGCACTGCGCGCCGTGGCAGCCGTTCGGCTCATTGTTGCCGTCCAGATTGCAGTACGGGCCGGGAGGGTTGCACCTGGGCCTATCGGGGATGCTGCTGCCGGATTGTGCGGCCAGGGCGCTGCCGCTAAGTGCGTGCCCCGCAGCCAGCGCGGCGATACCCGCGAACACCGCGCTTCCCGTCTTTCTCAAGAAATCACGGCGATCTACGCTACGAGCCAGACCTTCGCTCAACACCTGTATCTTGTGATCGAACATTAGCTCCTGGCCTCCTTGCTTTCCGTTGCATTTTGACGCGCCACGCTCCCAACAAGCCCTTGTAATTTTGAATTTTGAATTCTAAATTTTGAATTATTACGCTGAACTTTATAATTCAAAATTTAGAATTCAAAATTCAAAATTCGCGCCAGCGGCCTGCCGGGAGGACGTAGTTATGCAGTGTAGCGGAAGTTACGCCCCGCGCCTTGCGGGGCTGCTATCTCAGCCCTGCCCGGCGGGTAGTGGAACGGGTCCCATAGAATACTGGGCGCAACCGCAAGTGCCGCCGCCGCCACAGGTGCAATCGCAGCAGGTCCAGTAGCCACCGCCGTCCACTGTGGTCCAGCAGCCCGCCGCGTAGAACTGGTAATACACCTTACACTGGTAGGTAGTAGAGCCTGAGCGGTGCTGGAAGCACTGCGCGCCGTGGCAGCCGTTAGGCTCGTTGTTGCCGTCTATGTTGCAGAATGGGCCGGGAGGGGCGCACCTGGGCCGGTTGGGGATGCTCCTGCCCGCTTGTGCGGCCAGGGCGCTGCCGCCCATTGCGTGCCCAGCAGCCAGCGCGGCAACACCTGCAAAGATCGCGCTGCCCGTCTTCTGGAGGAAACCGCGCCGGTCCACTCCACGAGCCAGGCCCTCGCTCACTACCCGTACTTTCTGGTCGAATAAACTCATGCTTTCCATCTCCTTTACGCTACACTGAACGTCAACTCAGGCGCTGCTCTACCGGCGCACCGCCATGACACTACGCCACAGCCTCCACAGGCTCTTCTTGCTTGATGCCTCTCAGTTCCTTGTAGTAGAGGTCAATGCCGCCCCTGGAGTTTACTAAACCCTTAGAGCGGATTATACCACCTTCATCCACAAAGAACATGAACGGCGTGACGCGGACCCGGTAGTGGTCCAGCAGATTGTCCTCCGGGGTATATGGGGCGACGGGTATGGTGGCCCCCGTGTCGGAAACGAACTTCAAGCTCTCATCTTGCGATGCCGCGTTGAGCCACAGCACCGCCACGTCAGGGTGAGCGTGCGCCCAATCGTGCAGTTGGGGGAGGAGCGTGCGACACGGGCTGCAATGGGGGGAGCCAAACAGGAGTAACGTCGGGCGGCCCCGGTAGTTGCTCAGTCGTTGGAGGTTGCCGTACTGGTCGGTCAGGCTGAAGTCGGGAGCAGCAGTGCCTTTCTCTAGACCGTCGCGCGATACGCCTTCCGCAGTCCCCAGATACATAATCCCGATCTGCCTGTAGAGCAGAATCACTAGAACGCCCAGCCCAAGCACGAGCGCCCACAATACTATATAACTGATTAGCCAGATACCTTCCATGCTAATGCGCCAGGCGATTTACAGGCATGCGCCGTTTTTACCGGCGAAAGGTCGTCCAGTCATGCGCCACTAACCCTGTAAGCATATCGGTTGGGAGGAGACGAACAAATGCTAGCAGAAGCTATGCCACGAGGCTGGAACGCGCGCCCTGGACCCCGGCATCACTCCTTTCAAAGTTTACGACCGGAACTCTTCGGTTAGATTATTATATGCGGCCCACGTAGCGTTGTCAACAGAATTCCCGAAAACTTAAGAAATTGGGTGACTGAGAATGCTACAAACGACAGGCTATCTCATACTCGAACTGGTATCGCTGCTCTATGTGCTATGATCGAGTAGCTCAAGAAGAGGGGAATAGTATGAAGCCAGAAGCGTTACAACTGGAATGAACCTGGGAAGAGATTGCTGAACACGCAAACGAGCTTGCCGGGCGTAGAGTGCGTCTCATAGTCCTCCCCAATGAGGCTGAAGACAAGGGCGGGCATGATGGCAAGCCTGAAGCCGAGCCGAGGCCCGAACCTGGATTCTCTACAGCCCGATCCCTCTTGAAGTATGCCGGAACGTGGTTAGGCGATGATCTTGAAGTATGCTTTCAAGCGGTCTACGACAATCGTTCACAAGCCAAGTTCTAACCGTGTATCTTCTTGATACGAAGTATTGTAGCCTGATAATCCAGGGACAACAGAGCGATCTGGTTCATTTGTAGGACTATCTGCCCATTGCTTGCACTAGCGTAAAAGGGTTAGACTCTTACTATGGAAATCCTTGGGATGCTTGGAAAGTGGGCATTCGCAATTCTGATAACGAGTGCATTCATCTTTTCTTTGGCCTCCGCTTGGCCTGAAAGCGGAACAATAAATATCACTAGGGATGACTACAATACCGCCTTGCAAAAGTGGCACACATTAGGCGTACAAGAGTATGAGATGGTCGTCCATTATTCACAATATCATTGTGGCATAGATCCAACTGATTGTGGCACTTGGACCCTACGGGTAGATGGGGACAAGATAGATATACTCAAATATAAGCCTCTATACAGCACAGCAAACCTGCAACCCTTATTGAAACCAGGCGATCTAAAGTTCCTCACCGTTGATCACCTCTTCCAAGAAGCAGATCGAATACTTTCAAGCGGCCCCTACAGTAGAGGGCAATTCCCCCTGGACTACACAGTGAAGTTCGATCCTGTATTGGGGTATCCTATAGAGATTTCACGGCAAGGTAGGCAGCCATCTAAAGGTTTTGTTAGCACAGAAGGATGGCATTTAGGCCAGCGTAAGGAAATCTATTCCCTCAAAGTCTTCAAAAATAGATAGACTACATTACATACTCCCATTCGAATCATCTCCTTGCCCGCGACAGGCGTTACCCCGGTAGCCGTAGTCACGTATATCCTTCAAGGGGTTACTTTGACCCCACCCATGCCAGGTGCGCTTAGTACATCTATGGGACCATCTATCCATTGACTCCCACCCGAAGACCAACTTAGAATGCCTATATGGGGGATTTCTGTGAAGATAGCAGCCACACTCACTTTCATATCGTGGATAGTTTTCCCATTTAGTATCTGGCTTGCCCTTTTGCTAACTGAGCCTAAAGACCCGCCTGAGATGCCTTTATATCCCGGCGCGCAGCAGGTCCATACGGCGGTAATACCAGCGAGTCCTTCATCCCCTCGCGCTCAGGAAGCCTCGTTTGTAACTGCTGATGAACCCGATAAAGTACGAGATTTTTATGAGCAAGCATTACAGGAAGATGGTTGGCATTCCAACTATCCTTGTAATTCATTCAGTATCAAAACGCGAGAATCCCATTACATGGCTTGGATAAATACTGTGCCTTCAGAGAAGGGGCAGACGCATGTCAAGATAGTGATTCATGAAGTTCGGTTGAGTTGCGACGTAGTGCCGATTGAGGGCCACTACAGTCCTTCGCCGGTATGGCTCACATACAAGCCTTGAAGGAATTGTTCATGCTTCCACTCCCAAAACCCTCCCTTATGCCAGCTGTTCTATCCTTGATACTTCTAGCAGTAGGCGTCAGCTTTACCGCACTTCCCGCCCATACCGCCACCCTCGACTCCTACTGTCCCGACCAGCGGTACTACGACGTTTGCCCTGGTGACTGGTTTTACCCTCATATCATGTCCCTCACCGGTGCGGGCGCAATCTCCGGCTATTCCGACGGCACCTTCCGCCCTAACAACGACATCACACGTGGGCAGATAATGAAGGTGGTCGTGCTCGCCACTGGCCTGACCGCTCCCCTCCCTACCACGCACACCTTCGCGGACGTGCCCACGACGCATACTTTCTTCCAATGGGTGGAGATAGGCGTTGCTAACGGCGTGGCGGGGGGCTACCAATGCGGAGGCGTGAGCGAGCCTTGCGACGCGCAAGCCCGCCCCTACTTCCGTCCCGCAGCCAACGTCAATCGCGGCCAGCTATCGAAGATGGTCGCCAACGCCCGGCATTGGACCCTCCACGAGCCTACCAACCCGACCTTTGAGGACGTGCAGTCCGGCAGCCCTTATTATGGCTACGTAGAGCGCGTGGCCGAGTACGGCGTCATCGGTGGATACGAATGCGGCGGTCCAGGCGAGCCGTGCCCAGGACGCTACTTCCGCCCGCTCGGTACGGCCACCCGCGCCCAGGCATCCAAGATAATAGACATAGCGCGCAACGTCGTGCCCACCCCCACCGTCACCGGCACGCCTCCCACCGCTACCCCCACCAGCACCCGCATCCCCTCGCGCACGCCCACAGCCACTTCATTAGCCACCTCTACCCCTGCGACGGGAGGCCCTTGCCCGATCTTCCCAGCCGACAACATCTGGAACCGCAACATCGCCGCCCTGCCCACCCACGCGCTATCCAGGAACTACATGGCCTCCATCGGCTTGGACGAGCACCCCCACGCAGACTTCGGTTCCGGCCTCTGGGAAGGCGCGCCCATCGGCATACCGTACGTAATGGTGCCCGGCAGCCAGCCTTTCGTGCCTATCAACTTCACCCTATATGGCAACGAGAGCGACCCCGGCCCCTACCCCGTGCCCACCAACGCGCCAATCGAGGGCGCGCCCAACACCAACGGCGACCGCCACGTCCTCGTGGTCAACCAGGGCAACTGCACGCTCTACGAACTTTATCGCTCTTTCCCGCAGTCCGATGGTAGCTGGGATGCCGGTTCAGGCGCGACCTGGAACCTCAACTCCCACGCCCTGCGCCCCGACACCTGGACCTCAGCCGACGCCGCGGGCCTGCCCATCTTCCCCGGCCTGGCGCGCTACGATGAGGTGCAGACCGGCGTCATCCGCCACGCCCTGCGCTTCACAGCACCTGAGACCCAGCAAGCCTACCTGTGGCCCGCCCGCCACCTCGCCAGCGACTCCGATGACCCCAACCTGCCGCCTATGGGCCTGCGCGTGCGCCTCAAAGCCAGCGTAGACATAAGCGGCTACCCCACTCAACTGCGCGTAATCCTACAGGCGCTAAAAGACTACGGCATGTTCCTCGCCGACAACGGCTCGCCCTGGTACATCACAGGCGCGCCCGACGAGCGATGGGACTACGACATCCTCCATATGATCGCCGACCTCAGCGGCTCCGACTTCGAGGCCGTAGACGAGTCCGGCCTGATGATAGACCCCAACTCCGGGCAAAGCCGGTAGGCAAGGAATTAGGGGAGCAGGTAAATAGCACCTTCTGCATGGCGAACGACAAACCCCGAAAACCTTTGTGAACTTTGTGTCTTTGTGGTTCAAACCAAAAGAAACAACCCACCAGGGCGAACGCATCTAAATTGCATGCGAAGTAGGCTCCATCCAGCAGCAAATCCAAGTACACTTGTCATCCTGAGCGGAGCGAAGGCGGCGTACAGAAAGCAGCGATGTTATTGGTGGAAAGCAGGAAACAGGTTCGGACAACTCAGTCCATAATTGGCACATGGCAGGCGTACAAAGTAGAGGCCGAGAGGAGGCTGGAGGGTGAGTTTCGAGTCTGAAGAACAACAAACAGTCTTGCGGCGGTTCGTGGCAGCCTGTGAGCAGGATGAACGGGTTGTGGCAGCCTTCCTTGGAGGCTCTCTTGCTGCCGGCAGCGCTGACGAATGGTCCGACCTTGATATCTACCTGATCACAACCGATGAGGCATACGAGGATTTCCTCCACAGCCGCAAGGCTTTCATACGGCGACTGGGCGAACCTGTATTCCTGGAGGACTTCGACCTTCCTTACACGTTGTTTTTCGTATTTGCTGACGGTACCGAAGGTGAACTCGGTTCCGGCTGCGAGAGCCGGTTCCTTGATATGCACAAAGGACCCCACAAGGTGCTGCTCGACAAGAAAGGCATACTGGCGGGAGTGGAGTTCAGTGGCTATCAACCTGCTCAACACGAACAGGTCGAGACCTTACGCCGCCAGGTGTACTGGTTCTGGCATGACCTATCCCATTTCCTCATTGCCATGGGGCGAGGGGAGCTCTGGTGGGCGCAGGGCCAGCTAGAGGCGCTGCGTCGCGTTTGTATGAGCCTTGCCCGACTTCGACAAGACCTTGCGGCGACAGATGCGGTTGAGGATCCTTACTTCAAGGTGGAGAAAGCGATACCTGCAAGTGATTTAGCACTGGCATCTTTGCAAACAACTATTTGTCCCATGGAATCAGGTGCCATGCTCCGATCCGCGCTCGCTATCATAGCCTTCTACCAGGAATTAGCCCATCTGCTCGTAGAGAGACACGGAGTATCCTACCCGGCTGATCTGGAACGAGTCATGCTTACCCGCCTGGAAAGGCTGCGCCAGGCAACCGGATAGAACTCATTCGGTAGATCTTCTGGTTGGATATTCCTCACAATGGCCAGAGTTTTGAAATGCGCTGTTAGATGCGTTTGCCCTGAACAACCCACAAAAGAATCTTGCCCGCGCCTGCGGGTTATGTTATAATGGTGGGTATTGCAGAGTGAGGTTGAGAAAAAAAGATAGGATAATCGCCTCCGAGCAGAGTTGGAGCAATTTTGAATTCTCAATTCTTAATTTTGAATTATGAGGTTCCGTGCAACAATTCAAAATTTAGAATTCAAAATTCAAAATTATAAAAAGGGGCGAAGCGCCCGTAGGAGGATGACGATTTGGCATTAGAGGCAGAGCGCAAGCAGCAAGTTATCGGAGAGTACAAGATACACGACACCGATACAGGATCGCCTGAGGTCCAGGTTGCTATTTTGACCACGCGCATCAACGGTTTGAGGGACCACTTCACCAAGAACAAGCAGGACCACCATTCCCGCCGGGGCCTCCTCAAGATGGTAGGCCGCCGTCGCAGGCTGCTCACCTACCTGGCCCGCCAGGACATCAACCGCTACCGCGACACGATAACCCGTCTCGGCATCCGCGACGTTATATCTCGCCCTGGTTCTAAGTAACGGCTTAGCCAGGGCTTTTTGCTGTTCAGCTTCCGGCGGCGCGCCGGTGGCTAACGGCTTTTTGGCGTTAAGCATATGATGGCTCGACGCCCATGATGTAGGAGAAGAATATGAGAGAAGTAAAGCAATTCAGCGCCACCATAGCGGGCCGCGAGATGACGATAGAGACCGGCAGGGTAGCCGAGCAAGCGTCGGGCGCGTGTACGGTGCGCTACGGGGACACGATAGTGCTGGCGACCGTTGTGGCCGCCAAAGAAGCCCGCGAGGGGTTCGATTTCCTCCCCCTGACGGTTGATTACGAAGAGAAGATGTACTCCGCAGGTAAGATACCCGGTGGTTTCATCAAGCGCGAAGGCCGCCCCACCGAAACGGCCACGCTCACCGCCCGCCTCACCGACCGCCCCATCCGCCCTCTCCTGCCCAAGCAGTGGCGGTCAGAGATACAGTTGACCATCACCACCCTTTCGACCGACCCTGAGAACGAGCCGCAGGTGCTGGCCGCCATTGGCGCGTCAGCCGCACTTTCGCTGTCGGACGTCCCCTTCGCGGGTCCTGTGGGTTCCGCCAAGGTGGGCTACATCAACGGCGAGTTCATACTGAACCCCAGCGCGCAGCAGTTCCAGGAGTCTGAGCTTGAGTTGATGATTGCGGGCACGGCGGACGCTGTGACGATGGTGGAGGCCGAAGCGCACGAGTTGGCGGAAGATGTGCTGCTGGAAGCTATCCGGTTCGGTTTTGAGCAGGGCATCAAGCCCGCCGTCGAAATGCAGCAGCGCATGATCGAGGAGCTTCAGCCGCAGAAGCGCGAATGGTCTGCCCCGCCATCCGACACCAGCCTCACCGAGCGTGTAGCAGCCTTCCTGGGCAATCGCCTGCGCGAAGAAGGCAATAATCCTGACAAAACCATACGCGAGTCGCAGACCAATGCTCTGCGCACCGAGATGCTCAACCACTTCACCGAAGTCACAGGTGACACAGAAGATGGCGTCGCTACCGCGCCGGAGTTCGCGGCAGGCGACTTGCACAAGGCGTTCGACACATTATTAAAGGAAGAAGTGCGTAGCGCGATACTCGAAAGGGGCGAGAGACCCGACGGGCGCGGCCCGAAGGACATACGCGAGATCACGATTGAGACGGGCGTGCTGCCCCGCGCGCACGGCTCGGCCATTTTCACACGCGGGCAGACGCAGGTGCTATCCGTGACCACGCTCGGCACGGGCGACGACGAGCAGATGCTTGACGGCCTCGGCCTGGAAGACAAGAAGCGGTATATCCACCACTACAACTTCCCGCCCTTCTCTACGGGCGAGGTAAAGAGGTCGCGTGGGCCTTCCCGCCGCGACATCGGGCACGGTGCCCTGGCCGAGAGGTCGCTGGTGCCGGTGCTGCCGGAAGATGCCGACTTCCCATACGTGATACGTGTGGTGAGCGAGGTCCTTTCCTCGAACGGCTCATCGTCTATGGCCTCGGTATGCGGCAGCACTCTATCCCTGCTGAACGCTGGCGTGCCCCTGAAGGCCCCTGTGGCGGGCATAGCGATGGGCCTTGTGGAGAGCAAGGACGGCAGCAAGCACCAGGTGCTGACGGACATACAGGGCGTAGAGGACGCGCTGGGCGACATGGACTTCAAGGTGGCAGGCACCGAGAAGGGCGTGACGGGCCTGCAACTCGACCTCAAGACGGCGGGGCTGGCCTTCGAGATCATGCGCGAGGCGTTCGACCAGGCGCGGGAGGCGCGGTTGTACATCCTGGGCAAGATGGCCGAGGCTATGCCGTCGCACAGCGCGGAGCTATCACTGTACGCGCCCCGTATACTGCGTATCAAGATCAACCCTGAGAAGATCGGCGCGCTGATCGGGCCGGGCGGCAAGAACATACGCGGCATAACAGAGCGCACGGGCACCAAGATAGACGTTGAGGACGACGGCACGGTGCTGGTGGCCTCTACCGACGGCGAGAGCGCCAAGCAGGCTATCCGCATGATCGAAGGGCTGACGAAGGACCCGGAGGTGGGCGAGATATACCTGGGCAAGGTAGTCCGCATCCTCCCTTACGGGGCGTTCGTGGAGATACTGCCCGGCAAGGACGGCATGGTACACATCTCCGAGCTTGCGGACTACCGGGTTGAGCGCGTCGAGGACGTAGTGAACATCGGGGATGAGATCAACGTGATGGTGATCGAAGTGGACCGCCAAGGTAAAGTGAGCCTATCGCGCAAGGCCGTGCTGACGGGCGAGATGCCCCCACCACGCGCCGAGCGTGAGCGTGGCGGCTTCGACCGCGATCGCGGACGTGGCGGCTATGGTGACCGTGGCCCCGGTGGACCGGGCGGCGGACGCCCTCCCGGTGGAGGCTACGGCAATCGCGGCCCCGGCGGTCCAGGCGGCGGACGCCCTCCTGGTGGGGGCTATGGTGATCGGGGCGGCTACGACAGGGGCGGACCTCCCCGCGAGCGCAGTGGCCCCCCGCCCCCTCCACGCGAAGGCGGCGAAGGCGACCGGGGTGGCCCACCCCCGCCGCGTGAAGGCGGCAATCGCTGGTAATCGCTAGGGTGAAGATATAGCAGAGGGGTGACGGAGAGCTACCGTCACCCCTCTGCTATGTAATGTGACAAGCTACTTGGATAATGCTTGCAGGAATTCCTCAACCGATATTCCGGCCCTACTGATCAGGCTCCTCAACGTACCACGCGCCACCCTGTCGTGCTTTGGAATGGAGAGCGAAGCTAAATGCCTTTGTTTTGTGAGGATGATATGGCTACCTCGTTGCCGAGTGATTGTCCAACCAAGACGCTCGAAAGCTGCTATGACCTCAGCAGGTCTCAACAACGGCACAGGCGGCACTACACATGAACCTCCACCTGGCGGGTTGCCACTGTGAGGGGCATTCCCTTTTCAGCCCGCACTTCCAGGCACTCTCTTATTGCATCCTGGATATTCTCTTCAGCCTCTTGCTCAGTCTTGCCCTGGCTCACGCAGCCTGGGATTGCTGGACATTCAGCGATGAACATACCATCTTCATCTTGAGAAATAGTGACCAGGAACTTCATGCTTTCCGTCTCCTTTTCGCGTCTATTGCAGTCCCTGTACCAGCCCCGCGTACTTGTCTACCAACTGGCGGGCAGCGAGATCGGTGTCGGCTTCGGCTATTACGTGGAAGAGGGGGCGGTCGGCGTCGGGGAGGATGAGCGCCCATTCGCCACCGCCGAGGTTGATCTTCACGCCGTCTACCTGCTTGGTGCCGGTGTCGCGGTACTGCTCGTTGAGGATACGCATGACGCGGCCCTTGTCTTCCCAACGGCAGGGCACGCGGCTGGATGCCCAGGCGTAGTGAGGCAGGGCGTTGAGCACTTCGGTGAAGCTGCGGCCCTGCGTGGCGGTCAGCTCCATCAGCTTGGCTATGGCGAAGAGGCCGTCTGCCGAGGGCTGGAACTGAGGGAAGATAAAGGAGCCTTGCCCGTCGCCCGCCATGACCACCCCACTCCTTAGCGCGGCGGTCATCAGCGCGTATGAGTTGAAGCGTGTGCGGATTACCTCCGCGCCGTACTTGGCGGCTATGTCCTCGAATATGGAGGCGGCATAAACGGGCACTGCTATAGTGCCGCCGCTGCCGTGCTGGGCGAGGGCAAGCTCCGACATGGCAGCCAGGGTCGCCATACCTGATACGCGCCTGCCCTGATCGTCCACGAAGTATATACGCTCGCCTCCCGTGTCGAGGCGCACGCCGAAGCCCGCTTTGAGCGTCTGAGTGATAGCGCCCAGGCGGTCCATAGCCTGCTCGAATTGATCGGAGGTGTGGTAGGAGGGCAGTTCCTGCACGGCGGCATTGATGGCGACCACGTCGGCACCGAGTTTGGCTAACAGGCTTGGCAGCACAAGGCTGGCGGATGAATGGGCGTAGTCTACGGCGATGCGGCTGTATCTCTCATCTCCATGCTGGACCGCGTCGCAGTCCAGATGCTTCAGGTAGTCGCTGCCGTATCTCTGCTCCACGTCGGGCGCGTAGTCGATTCGCCCCACGTCGTCCAGGTAGACGCGGCGGAAGTCTTCACGGAAGAATAGACCCTCCACTTTGCGCTCCGTCGCCTTGTCGAGGTCGAGGCCGCGCTTGTCGAAGAACTTGATGTCTACAACGCGAGCGTCGAATGGCGAGAGGCGGACATGCACTCCGCCCACCGCGCTTATGGTGCGGGTGTAATGCCGGGCGACGGGGATAGGCACGTTGCGCAGGTCCAGCACGTTGATGCCCGCCGAAGGGAGGCCCGCGATGAGGGCGCGCTTTATCATGCGGGGGGTGTAGTGGCTGTCGCGGTTCACGGTGACGGTGGTGCCCTTGGGGAGCGTGCCGCCATATGCCGCGCCCAACTTAGCCGCGAACTCCGGTGTAAGGTCTACGTTGACCAGGCCGGTGACGCCCCATCGCCCGAAGAGGTTGCGCCTGCTCTGAGCGCCCCATATGAGTGAGGTGGTGACGGTCGCGCCGCTCTCTACCTCTTTCGAGGGCCATATCTTGACATTAGGGTGGATGACCGCGCCCGTGCCGATGATGGTGCCGTCGCCGATGACCGCACCCTCGAATATCATCGCCTGGGTCTTGACGTTGACCTGGGGCTGGAGGATGGCCCCGCGCACTTCGGCACGCTCGCCGATGTAGCAGTTGCGCCAGATTATCGAGCGGTCCACTGTAGCGCGGGTGTCCACTACCGAGAAGTCGCGTATGACGGCGGGGCCGCGCACCGTTGCGCCCGACTTTATCTTGACGCCCGTGCCCAGGAAAACGGGGCCGATGATGTTCGCGTCGCGGGCGATCTCCACTTCCTCCTGCACCCATATGCCCGACCCAGGCTCGGTCTCCTGCGCCAGCTTGGGCAGGTTCACTTCGCCGCGCAGGTAGTCGCCGGAGGCTATCATATAGTCGGGGATGGAGCCAACGTCGCACCAGTAGCCATCGGCCACGTAGCCGTACATGGGGTCGCCCTTTTCGAGCAGGATGGGGAATAGCTGGCTGCTGAAGTCGAAGACCTGCCCGGCTTCGTAATAGTCGAATATCTTAGGCTCAAGGATGTAAATGCCTGTGTTCACCGTGTCGGAGAAGACTTCGCCCCAGCTTGGCTTCTCCTGGAACTGCCGCACCCGCCCGTCCTCGCCGATGATGACCACGCCGTATTCGAGGGGGTTGGGCATGCGCTTGAGGATGATGCTAGCGGTGGCGTTCTTCTGTTTGTGGAAGCGGATGGCGGCGGTGAGATCGAAGTCGGTGAGGGCGTCGCCTGAGATGACCATGAAAGTGTCGTCCAGCCACTCGATGCCCTGGCGGACCGAGCCTGCGGTGCCGAGGGGGTTTTCTTCTATGGTGTAGTGGATTTTGATGCCGTATCCCGCGCCGTCGCCCAGGTAGTCCTGGATCACGGAAGCCAGGTATTGCAGAGTGATAACCACCTCGGTAATGCCGTGCCGCTTGAGCAGTTCTATTATGTGGACGATCGCCGGGCGGTCCACCACCGGGACCATAGGCTTGGGACGGCGGATAGTGAGGGGCCGCAGGCGAGAGCCTTCGCCGCCTGCCATGATAACAGCTTTCATTTGTTGCCTCCCTGCTTTGTTAGGGGCCAGGGGTTAGAGATCAGGGGTCAGGTTCTCAGGCGTGGGCGCAGCCTACCAGGGGAGGCGCGCCATTGCGCCTATTGTTGATTATACCAGGGGGTGGTAGGTTGTCAACCTGAGTTTGGAGCGCATAGAGGGCATATTCACTCACCAGCTTTGCCCGGCGACTCAAGTCGCGGGCAACGGATACAAAGTCGCCCTACGGCGACTGAGCTACTACTCAATCGAGCATAGTCCGCGCAGGCGGACTTCGTATATGTAGCCCGCGACTTGAGTCGCCGGGTGGTGCCGGGGATTCAGGAAGATACCATAACAGACGTGTATGCTATACTTCCAGGCGGGAGGTACGTGCGAATTATGAGTGGATACTTGAGTAATTTGGAATGCAGCGAATTGGGCTGCGGGAAGCAGTATGACACGACGGTGGAGCAGCACCTTTGCGAGTGTGGAGGGATATTGCTGGCTCGTTATGACCTGGAGAGGTTGGCAAGTGAGCTAGCGCAAGAGCGGATTGAGGAGAGAGGATGGTGGGAAGGGTTGTGGCGATATGCCGAGTTGCTGCCTCTGGGTCCTGGCGAGGAGAGGGTATCGCTAGGCGAAGGGGCGACGCCTATGCTGCCTTTGGGGTGGCTTGGAGAGGACTTGGGGATCGAGATCTGGTTGAAGGAGGAAGGGCTGAACCCGACCGGGACGTTCAAGGCGCGGGGCGCGGCGGTTGGGGTATCGCGGGCGAAGGCGTTGGGCGCGAAAGTTATAGCCCTGCCAACAGCGGGTAATGCCGGGGCGGCGTGGGCCGCTTACGGGGCGAGGGCAGGGTTGGAAGTGGTGGTGGCGATGCCGAAGGACGCGCCAGCGTTGACGCAGCAAGAAGTGGTGACTTATGGAGCGCGACTGCACCTGGTAGATGGGCTGATAAGCGATGCAGGCGCGTGGGTGGCCCAGGGCGTGCGCGAGCATAAGTGGTACGACGCTAGCACCTTCAAGGAACCTTACAGGCTAGAAGGGAAGAAGACGCTTGGGTTGGAGATAGCTGAGCAGATGGGTTGGGAGCCGCCCGACGTGATACTCTACCCGACGGGTGGAGGCGTGGGGCTGCTGGGGCTGTGGAAGGCGTTTTCTGAGTTGCGGGAGCTTGGGTGGGTATCGCAGGATAAGGCGTTGCCCAGATTGGTGGCGGTGCAATCTGCGGGGTGCGCGCCCGTCGTTCGGGGCTGGGAGGAAGGCGCGCAGAAGACGCGATTTTGGGAGGGGGCACAGACTGTAGCGGCGGGGCTGCGCGTGCCTGGGCCTCTCGCGGGCGGTTTGATGTTGCGCGCTATGAGGGAGACGCGTGGAACGGCGCTCGCGGTAGAGGATGGGGAGATAGAAAGGGCGATGGGAGAGATGGCGAGACGGGGGTTATGGGTGTGCCCGGAGGGTGCGGCCCTGCTGCCTGCGGTGAGGAGGCTGCGGGCGCAAGGGTGGATTGCCGAGGGAGAGCGGGTGGTGCTGCTCAATACGGGTGCGGGGCTGGTGTACCCGGACGTGGCCCGAAAATCGCTAGACCACAGGGGAGAGTAGGCTGTATAATGCGCCGTGAAGGGAAACTGATAGTCAGGAGAAATATGTGAGCATACCTACGCACGAAGATGCGAAGTTGATGATTGAACTGTTCAAGTTGAGGCTGGACCCCTATTTGCAGGAGTCTGAGACGTGGTTCACCACGCAGTTCCAGCCTGGGTCGTGGGAAGAATTGAAGACGCGATACCCTGTGAGCAGCCGCGAGTGGCGCATGCTCAATACGGTGCTCGGCTATTGGGAGATGCTTGGCGCGCTGATAGACCAGAACCTTCTCAGCGAGGACCTGTTGTTCGACGCGATGGAGGGGATGGAGATTACGTGGGCAAGGGTGAAGGAATGGCTGCCGTCGGCGCGTTCGGAGGTAGGGCCGGACCTGTGGGAGAATATAGAGGTGCTGGCGAGCAGGCAGCAGAAGTGGCGGTCAACGCGATTGCCCAAGTCGCAACGTGCTTAGGGAATACCAGACGGAACCGCAAAGCTCGCCAGGGCGCTGAGGCCTGACCACAAAGGCACAAATAACACAAAGGTTTTGTTGGGAAGACGTGAGGATGCGGCTCGCTCTTTACGTGCAAAATTGTATCAGTAAGGCCGACCCATTATCCTTGCCATTCTGAGCGAAGCGAAGAATCTCGTCCCTCGCGCATACTCTTGCCTGATGAACGTACTATAAACATTGTACGCGAGGAGCGAGATTCTTCGCTTCGCTCAGAATGACAGGCCTCACTTTGCTCGCTAACCTCTCACTATTTTGTTAGTAGAGCGCTAGAGTGTGATGAGCAAATTAGGTAGCTCGGCCAGGGTGGTTATGCGGGGGCAGTCCAGCTTGGCCTCGTGCCGATCTGTACGGTCCAGCAATACACCTTCTATACCCGCCGCTCTCGCGCCGAGGATGTCTGTGATGTAGTTGTCGCCTACGTGGACGGCTTCGTGGGGCGCGACGTTGGCGCGTGCCAGGGCTTCTCGGTAGAGGCCGGAGCCGGGCTTGGCTTCGCGCTGGATGGTTGATACGACCATGAAACTGACGTAGGGGCCGACGCCCAACGGTAGAAGGATCGCGCCCGGCAGATTGCTTCCCCAATCCGATATGACGCCGATTATATACCCCTGTTCGTGTAGGGTCCGAAGGGTAGGTATAACGTCAGGATAGAGTTGCCAGGCGTCAGGCATGCTATATTGGGCGTAGACTGCCTCGGCGTACTCCTGCGGGTCGGATATGCCCACCTCGGTGAAGATGTACTTGTAGTATTCGAGCCAGAGGTTGGCTAACTTGTCGTCGGACGACCAGAGGTCGGGGTCATCTTTGTGCGTCTGGTGTAGCAGCGCGCCCGCACCCGGCAGCACGGCCTCTACCTCTTCACGCGTAAGGTCGCGCCCGTATTGCCGCGCCGCCGTGACACATCGCTGTGCGAGGGACATCTCGGAATAGATGAGGGTAAGCCCGGCATCGAGGAAAACGGCACGCTTGCGTGACTTCGCGGGAGAGGGTTTGTCAGCGTACAGGGTGGGAGCCTCCCTGGGGCAGTGGCGCATCCTCGGTGGCGTCTATCGTGGGGGCAGATACGGCTGCGCCCACCGGCGTGCTGCTCCGGCGAGTGAGGCGTGCGGATAAAGGCACTGGAAGGGGCGCGCCGGGGGGACCGGGGTTGGTCTGCGAGAGGTCCAGCCGTTCCAGCCTGACTACGCCCACGATGGCGCAGACCAGCACTACAGCCCCAACCACGTAACCCTCCACAACGCTGGCCTGCATGACGACCAGGGCGGCCACTCCCAGGCCCGCCTGTATCAAGTAAAGGGTCAGCACGGCCTCGCGGCGGGTGAAGCCCAGCGCTACGAGGCGGTGCGAGAAGTGGTCCTTGCCGCCCCTGCTGATGGGTATGCCCCGGCGGATGCGCGACAGCGTGACCAGGGTGGTGTCGAACAGTGGCACGCCCAGCACGAGCAGGGGCACCATCCAGGTAACTATGTCGAGGTTGTCGGGGAATCGCAACTTCATGCCTACGGCCGCTAGCATGAATCCGAGGAATAGAGAGCCTGTGTCGCCCATAAAGACCGACTGAGGGCGGAGGTTATACGAAAGGAAGCCTACGCACGCGCCTACCAGCACGGCGGCCAGGGGCGCTACGAGGTACTGGTCGGTGAGAGAGGCTATCAGGAAGAAGAAGATAGAGGCTACGGCTGCCACGCCCCCCGCCAGCCCGTCCATGTTGTCCATGAGGTTAAGGGCGTTGGTGATGGTAACGACCCAGGCGACTGTCGCGAAGTAGTTGAGGATGTCTATGCGGAGGAAGGCCACCTGCACTCCGGTGAAGAAGAGCACGGACGCGGCCAGTATCTGCCCCAGGAGCTTGACGATGGGCCGCATGCCCCATTTGTCGTCCCACACGCCGAGGGCCGACATGAAGGTCGCGCCCAGCAGGATAGAGGCGGTCTGCTGGACGTATTCGAGATGGCCCAGCAACAGCAGGCTCAACAGCACCGCCACGTAGATAGCCACGCCCCCCAGCAAAGGCACGGGGCTGGCGTGTATCTTGCGAACGGACGGCGCGTCCAACACGTCGTATTTATGCGCCAGCCGCTTCACCACAGGCGTGGCGAGCACCGCGAAGACCAACGCGCCCATAGCGATAAGCAGCAACGCCCCCATGTTGAGCGTGCCCTGCGGGTTAGCAGATGTAGTTTGGGCCAGTATTGTCATGCGTATCGCGTAGTACGTATTGCGTATTGCGTATTTCTTGCCTTCCGTGCCCATCTGCGCTTAGGGCAATACGTACTACGCAATACGCAGTACGCTAGGGATTTGCGCTCTGCAAAGTTTGTAGGTCTTGCTGGATTTCGGCATTGGCCGGTTCCAGCACCAACGCCCGTTGGTAGCCTGCTATGGCGGGGTCTTTGCGGCCTAGAAGCGAATATGTGTAGGCAAGGCCGTAGTAGGTTATCGCGGTGTTGTGGGTGATCGTCGTCAGGTTGGGGTCGAGCCATTCTGGTGCGCTACCTTCGGCCTTGACTGCGGCCCACTGGGGATTCTGCCGGAGGGCCGCCAGCGTCTCGCCCGGCACCATGTTCTCGGTGCCGTTATATGCGCCTATGGAGCGTAGATAGTCTGTCAGGTGGTTCTCCAGCCCGATAGCCTTTAGCTCATAAGCCAGCATGACGGTGGAGGTCAGCACGTTGCTCAACGTGGCCTGGTCCACTTTGGTGTTGGTGCCTGTGAAGGGCCTCCCGGCATCGAGCAAGAAAGCTATCCTGCCCTTGAACGAGGAGTCGGTGAACTGAGTGGGGTCAATACCGATGGTTTCGGAGAAGGCCCTACCTGTTTCGATCACCAGCTTGCCGTAGTCGGTCTCGTAGTCGGTGGGCAGGGGTTGTCCCGCGACCAGGGCGTTCTTGACGTTGGCGGCGCGCTCCTGCAATAGCTGGCCCTTGATGAAAGGCGAGCGGGCGTAAGTGGGGTCTACGTTCTGCTGAGAATGGTTGATGGCCTCCATAGCCTTATCAAACTGGCCGTTGCGGGCGTATGCCACACCAAGCTCGTCCCAGAGTTGGGCGTTGCCTGGGGTGTGCTGGGTCGCCTTGATGAAGTTATCCACCGCCAACTGGTTCTTGGACGCGTCCTGGGGGCCGCTAGGGTCGGCCCAGTACAGGTAGAGCCTGCCGAGGTTGGCATAGTGGTCGGTGTTGAGCGGGCTTAGCTCGTTGGCGTGCTTGAGTAACGCTTCGCTCTTTTGCAGGCGGCAGATCATCTCGGCTTTCTTCTCGGCAGCCCCCTTCGTCTGGTCGGTGGAGTAGGTCGCGGTGCCCTGGCACGGCAGGTAGAGGTTGGTCCGGTAAGGTTCCTTGTTGCTGTTCTGGTAGAGGTAGCGCGTGTTATTCTGCTCGTCGGCCACTTGCTTCGCGAACTCAAGCCATGCGCGGCCCAGGAATAGGTAATAGTAGTCCTGGTTGGGCTGCATATTCACGGCGTCCTGGTAGAGGCTGATGCTCTCCGCCCAGAGGCGCGCGCTGTCGTAGGAGAGGCCCTGCTTATAGAGGCTGTCGGCACGCACGGTGGCGACGTTGACCGTCCAGATTATGAATACGGCCACGAACGCGATGAGGCCATATACTGCCAGCATCACAGGGTTCTTGACCCATGCGCCCTCTGACTGGTTGCGGCTGGCCTGCGCCTGGGCTGCTGCCTGGCGGCGACGCGCCTCGGTGGATTGCCCGCCGTTGTGGCCCTGGCCGGGAGGCGGTATCTTTCTCCTGGGTGCGTTACCGGCGACTGCGGGTTGCGTGCCGCGCTCCCTGGCTTTCGGCGTCGAGGACTGGCCGGATGCGCCCTTCCCGTTGCCGCCCACGCTCGCGGTCACAGTAGCCTGGCGTTGGGTCGCAGCGCCTGCGGCCACCGTGCCCCTGCCCGCGCTTACGGGCGACGACATGACTGCATCTTGCGTCTCATCTTCCCCATCTGTTGACATGAGGAGCGAGGCGGCGTCGGCTGCCGCGACCGCCACGTCTTTGCGGAGATAGGTGTTCATATAGTAGCCGAAGGCCACCATCATACCCACCAGCAGGTAGAAATAGCTCCATGTGGCGGCGATCTGGATGCCGGTCTGTATCTCAACGAAGTGGGAGGCCATCGCCGCGAGAAGGGCGATAGCCAGGAGTTGGTCACGGGTGTTACTTGCTCGCTTCAAGAGGCGTATGCCGTAGAAGAAGAACGCGCCCACCAGGAAGTAGTAGGCCAGCAAGCCCATCACGCCCATCGTCACAAGCTGGTCGAACTCGACGTTGTGTGAGCGGTCCGGCGTGGCGTTGCGCAGCTCCACCTGCGCCAGTTCGGGCGGGTAGAAGGGGTTGTATGCGACGTACATCGCCTCCGGCCCCCAGCCTATGATGCTGCGTAGCGGGTCGGAGAGGATAAGGTTGGTAGCGCCCTGCCATATAAGCGTACGCACCTTGCCCGTGCCGTCCTGGGTATCGGTGAGGGTGCTCAGGCGGTCAATGCCGCGCCCGATTATAGGCAGGGTATCGAGGGCTTTGAGAGGAGAGCCGGGGATGTTGAGCGCGCCCACGAAGAGCGCGAGCAGCAGTATGATGGCCGACACCGTGCCGCCGATGCGGGCCATCCAGCGCACGTTGCGCCTGCGCCCGGCCAGCCACAGCGCCACCGCGAATACCACCAGCCCCGCGCCCAGGCCAAGCCAGGGGCCGCGACTCTGCGTCAAGTAGATGCAGAGTAGTTGCAGGAATACGAGGAGGCCGTACCCTATGATGACGGCCAGGGGCACGATGCCGAGGTTGGGGTTGGCCTCGCCTATCTCCCGCTCGCGCTCGGTCAGAGCGAAAGCCAGCGCGCTCATAGCGCCCCACAGCAGCGTGAAGAAGAGCACCCATAGTATGCCCCCGCCGTCGAAGTTCATCTGGAGGGCGTAGTCGGTAGTTTCTCCGATGCGCTGGATGCCCCACGACAGGCAGATAGAAAGGAACGATGTCAGGAAGATGAGTATGCCCACGATAGTCAGCATAGGGCTAACCAGCACCGGCTCGTCGCGGTGGTTGTTCAGCCACTCAAGCGCCCAGCAGCCCGCGAAGAAGATCGCCAGGGCCAGCGGGATAGTGGGCCACATGCGAGAGTCGGGGAAGGGCAGCCCGGCCACCAATTTGAGCGCGAAGAAAAAGACAAAAAGCTGTATCAAGATGATGCCGAGGCCGTTAGCGACTACCGCCCAGCCGTAAGAAGGCGCTTCCCAGGGGCGTACCTTGCGAGAGGCGCGGCCCCTGCCTGTTGTCTCCTCCGGCTCAAACTCGACCTCGCGGGCAGCCCGGCGCGCGCTTATGTTGTTGAAAAGCTTGTATAGCGTGAGGGGGACGACCATTATCACCCAGGCGGCCACGAAAATGGCATTGCCCAGGGAGGAAGCCACGCGGGTTGCGGTATCGCCTGCCCAGGGGAGCGGGTCGAGCCTCGCCCACTGCAAGAGGCCGTAGAGCACCACCGGCACGGAGGTGAGTATCATGAAGTTTATCAGGCGGTCCAGTTGCACGCGGGTACGCAGGTTGGCTATCACCAGTATGCCCAGCATCATATAGCTGAACTGCGAGTAGGTGCCCTGTAGGCGCTGGTAAGAGCCGAAGATAGTGGCGTCGGGCGTCACTGTGAAGATTGAGCTGATGATATAGGTGATGGCGTACACCAGTATAGGCACAATCATAGGCACACGCAGGAAGCCGAGCCAGGAGGGAAGCCCACTCTCGGCAGCGCCCTGCATGGCTGTTGACAGCCTGCCTGCGCGGGTGGGCGCGTTCGCCTGGGAATAAGCACGCACGCCTCCCTCAAGCATCTTGATGAGCCAGGCCACCGTCATGAGCAGCACGAGCGAGCGCAGAGTGGAAATCTTATCCGGCTCGAACACGCGGCTGCTGTAGACGTTGAAGAATAGCGGCACGAAGACCACCGCCAACAGCCAGCCAAACTCTAAGAACCTATCAGCGTAATAACCTAACCGGGTGAGCAAAATAGTCTCCTTTGTTTACCAGGGGCGAGGGGCGGGGAACGAGGGGCGAGGGATCAGGGCTTTGGAGTAGCGTGTACGCTTGCCACCAATCTTTGGTCCCTCGCCCCCCGCCCCTCGCCCCTCGCCCCTGATTTCAACTTCGATGCGTCTTTCATCATCTCGCGCGCGTTTTCCAGGGCGGCATTTGATACGGGGGTGCCGCCTATCATGGCTGCTACCTCCTGCTCCTGCTCCTGGGCGGAAAGCTCCTCTACCTGGGTGCGGGTGCGGTCGCCCGTCACCATCTTGGTTATCTTGAAATGGTTGTCGGCGAAGGCCGCTATCTGCGGCAGGTGGGTTATGCACAATACCTGGTGGCTCGACGTGAGCGCCCACAGCTTCTCGCCTACGACGGCCCCGCTTCGCCCGCCCACCCCCACGTCAACTTCATCGAATACAAGCGTAGGAGTGAGGTCGGCCTCAGACAATATAGACTTGAGGGCGAGCATGAGGCGCGAGGTCTCACCGCCGGAGGCGATCTTAGCGAGGGGCTTGAGCGGCTCGCCTGGGTTGGGAGAGATAAGGAACTCTACCCTGTCCACGCCCTTGTCCGAGTATGCCCAGCGGCCTTCCCTGCCGGGTATGGGCACGCCATCTGGGGAGGGTGCCTGGGTAATATCCACCTTGAAGCGGGCAGCACCCATGAGCAGGTCTTTCATCGCTAGCTCAACCGCGCGTGATAGGCCCTCGCCTGCCTCTGCGCGTATGCCGGACATGCGCGCGCCCAATTCCCCTATCTCCTGGGCCAGCCTCTCCGACTCCTCCTGTAGCGCGGCCACGCGCTCCTCGCTGTGGGTTATCGTATCAAGCTCGTCGGCGGCGCGCTCTCCGAAAGCGATAACGTCTTCCAGGGTGGGGCCGTACTTGCGCTTTAGCTCGTGGAGGAGGGAAATGCGCTCCTCTATCTCTTCGAGGCGGGAGGGATCGTGCTCCACGCTCTCCCGGTAGTTGCGCATCGTGCGGCCTAGCTCCTCTACGCTGTCGTAAATAGAGTCGAGCGTCGCCTGGTGCCCCTCCATCGAGGAGTCGAGGCGGGCAAGCTCGGCCAGCATGGAAGAGGCGTCGCCCAGGACATCACGCGCCGACGTGGCGGGGAGGGGGGCCACCCCACCGCGCCCACCACGCGAAGCGTACCGGGCCTCTTCGTCGCCGCTCTCAATCAGCAGGGCGTAGATAGAGTCGCACAGGGAGGATAGGCGCTCGGAGTTAGCCAGCCGGGACCTCTCCTGGGCAAGCTCTTCGTCTTCGTTGGGCTGCACGCCTGCGGTGGTGATCTCTTCCACCTGGAAGGTCAGCAGATCGGCGCGGCGGGCAAGCTCGCGTTCGTCGCGCTGGAGGTCGCGCAACTCTTTCAACACGCCGCGCAACCTCGTAACCAACTCCGACATAGCGCGACGCTCCGAAGAGAGACCCGCGTATTCGTCCAGCAAATCTATGTGGGTAGAAGAGCGCAGGAGGGATACGTGCTCGCTCTGGCCGTGTACGTCTACGAGCAGTTCGCCTATCTGTTGGAGGGTTGGGAGGTTCACCATGCGCCCGTTCACGCGGGCCACCGTGCGCCCGGAGGCGTTTATCTCGCGAGAGATTATCACCGCGTCGTCGGTACCGTCGTCGCTGTCGGCCAGTCCGCCTTCGTGGAGTATGCTTCGCAACGCTTCAAGGGGTGCGGGCTGCATGGTGGTGAGGTCGAACTGCCCTTCCACGCGGGCCGACTGCGCGCCGTGACGCACAAACTCCGGCCCTATCTTAGAACCGAGGAGCGCGCCCACCGCGTCAATAATGATGGACTTGCCCGCGCCGGTCTCACCTGTGAGGGCGTTAAAGCCGTGACCCAGGCGTAGATATAGCTTATCTATAATAGCGAAGTTGGAGATATTTAGCTCGGCAAGCATATTGTTTGCGATGCGTGAAACGTATTGCGCAGTTCGTATTGCGTATTAGGTGATACGTGATTGGTGAGGAGTGGCGCACGTTAGGGCCGGGTTGTGATGATGGTTTTGTTTGAGTTCTTTGGTTGAAGATAGTAGAAATTGTCTAGTACAATCTTACCATATTGTAGGGTTAGAATAAAGCAAATGGCTGGCTTGGCAGCGTAGACGCAAGGGTGTGCTGTTCGGTGAACACCACCCCACCATCCTTGTCATTCTGAGCGCAGCGAAGAATCTCGTCCCTCGCGCATTAGTTTGGGATAACGTAAAGGCAAATGAACAAGGACAAGAGGGTACGCGAGGGACGAGATTCTTCGGTGCGCTCAGTACAGCACTAACAAAGTTATGTCCAGGAATAAAATGTCTGCGTAGGGGCGACCCACCGGGTCGCCCCTACGCAGACATTTCTTTGTTAGTGCTGTACTCAGAATGACAAGGGCTAGAGGGTTCGCTTATCCCTGGCACATATCCGACTTTGCCTCCGTCCTGACAGGCTCTACCTTTCCTGTGCTGATTTGCCAGGAAAAACTAGCTCCCGTACCGCCTCAGTTAGCTCCCGCTCGCGTCGGCCCAGGGGGTAATTGTCTGCTATACGGGCGCGCATTCTTTGGCGCTGTTGGGGTGGGACGCCCAGGGTGCGGAGAGCGGCGGCGGCGATGGCTTGCGGGTCGTTCAAGGGTATAAACTCCCCCAGCCCGCCCGTTACCTCCGGCAGTGAGAAACGCTTTGTGACCACCGGCACCGCCCCGCAAGCCATCGCCTCGGCCACCGCCACGCCAAACCCTTCGTGCACGGAAGCCTGCACGTAGCACGACGCCCGGCGATATAGGTCGCGCAACTCCTCGGCAGGTATGAAGCGGTCTATAAACTCCACGTTGGGCGCGGCTATCTGCCTCAAGCTATCCAGGGAACCATCCGGTGAGTTGCCGACCAACACCCAGCGCATACCGGGGGCATACTCGGCGGCCTCAACAAACGTCTTCAGGCCCTTCTGCACGATAGAGCTTTCTATAACGGGCGAGACCGTCATAGCCATTGGCTTTCTATTTATCTCAGGGTCGGGAGTGAAGAACTCTACATCAACGCTGGGGTAAATAACCTTGCTCCTGCGTGGCCGGGCGTACTTACGCAGGTGCCGTGCCGCCGACTCGGAGAACGGAAACACCGCATCGGCAAGGGCGAGGGTGGGCTTTATCAAGAACCGGAAGAGGGGGAAGCGCATGGCTCCAAAGCCGATGCCGGGCATGCTCACGATATCGTAGCCACCCGTAAAGAACGCCACTCTCACGCCAAAGAGCTTCGCCAGCGCGGTCAGGGCCAGCGCGTAACTCGGCACTATGAACCACATGAGTAACACGTCCGGCCTGTGGAGCATCAGGTGGCGCAGCACGCTCAAAGCGAGACGCATCTTGCCCCGATTATGCACTATCACATCCAGGTCCAAATGCCTGCCGAGTATGTCTATATCGGTCTGCATGAACGCGGCAGGCTCGTAAGGCAAGACCAGTAGCACCTTTAGGTTGTGCGAGGATGGAGCAGAGGCGCTCACCGCCCGATCCCTATGTACCGCATCCTCGCGCTCTCTATAGCCTCTCTGTCGAGCGAATTGCGCCCATCCAGCACGACCTTGCAGCCTTTTTCAGCCAACTTACGCCAATCCAGCGACTTGTAAGCGTCGTGGTAGGCGTGCAGGATGGCCGCGTCACAGGCGGGTAGCGGCTCAAGCGTTACCGGCTCGCCTCCGTAGCGCAACAGTTCCTCCGGTGTGTAGAGCGGGTCGCTCAGGAGGGGCACGGCACCTTGCTTCTTCAATATGTCTATTATGCGTACCGCGCCCGAAAATGCCGTCTCCTTGACGTTCTCCCTGTACGCGATGCCCAGGAGCAGCACGCGCTTACCTTCCAGGCCGTTTAGCGCCTCCCCAAGCCGCCCTACCGCCCATTCCGCCATATCATCATTGACGGTACGCGCCTCCACCAACAGACCCATCGTCTCGTCGCCCGACTCGTTGATGAGGAAATAGGGGTAGACAGGTATGCAATGCCCGCCCACCGCTATGCCGGGCCTGTGTATGTGGGAGAAAGGCTGCGTGTTGGCCGCGAATATCGCCTGGTCCACCGGCAGCCCGCGAGAGGCCGCGAAGCGCGCGAACTGGTTAGCCAGGGCAATATTCACGTCTCTGTACGTGGTCTCCATCAGCTTCACCAGTTCGGCAGTATCCGCGTCTTGCATCGGCATAACCGGCGCGCCCTCAAGCGCCACCTCGTAGAAGGCCAGCGCCCTGGAAGTGCATTGTTGCGTCACTCCGCCGACTATCTTGGGGTACTTGCGCAGGTCGCGGAAGATGCGCCCACTGTACACACGTTCAGGGCTGAACGCCAGCGAGAAGTCGCGCCCCATCTTCAGGCCCGACCCTTGTTCGAGCTTGGGGCCGAACCGCGTGCGCGTAGTGCCCGCTGGTAGCGTGGTCTCGTATATCACTAGCGTGTTACGCTGCAACCCCGCCGCTACCGATGCAGTGGCCGCGTCAATATACCTGTAATCTATGTTGCGCTGCTCGTCCACAATCACTGGCACGATCACAAGCACGACGTTGCTCTTACGCACCGCGCCGGGGGTGTCGGTGGTCGCCGAAAGATTGCCGTCCGCCACGCCCGCCGCTACCATCTCTTCCAGCCCTGGCTCTTCCTTGACGTGCGAGTGCCCGGCGTTGATGGTATCTACTACCTCTTGGGATATGTCGCAGCCTATTACGCGCATCCCCGCGTGCGCGAATTGCGCCGCCAGGGGCAGCCCGATCTTGCCGAGGCCCACTACCGCCACGCTATACTGAGCCAACGTCCTCTCCTCCCTCGGACATCTCCACTACTTTGCCTTGCAGCCCGGCTTCGACCACCTTACGCGCTATACGCAGCGCAGCCAGGCCGTCCTCGCCCGACACCAACGATACGCTCTCACCCCTTACGGCGTGCAAGAATCGCTCAAGCTCCACCTTCAACGGCTCGGTCTTCTCTATCCGCAGCCGCACCATGTCCCCCTCGCTGACCCCCTCTATGTTCTTGATGGTGTCCCAGTCGGTCTTGGCGTAGTTGTTCTCGTAGAAGTACAGGTCTTGCGTGAGGTAGTTGGCGTGGAACATCCCGCGCTCGCCCGTGACCATTAATTCGCGTATCTTGGTGGGCGTGAGCCAGTTTATATCCATCACGCCTATAGAGTTGTCCTCGAACCTCATCAGGCCGGAAAGCAGGTCTTCGTGGTCGGTATGTATGCGCCGGGCGGTCTCGGCGTACACCCGCATTACCCTTGACCCGCTCAGGAAGCGCATTATGTCAATATCGTGCGAGGCGAGATCAATCACCACCCCCACGTCGCGCACGCGGGGAGGGAACGGCCCCAACCGCCGTGCGTGCATCTGGAAGACCCGCCCCAACTCTGCCCTCTGCAACCGCTTGTGCAATTCCAATATGGCAGGGTTGTACCGCTCAATATGCCCCACCGTGAGTATGACGTCAACCTGCCGCGCCGCAGCCAGCATCTCCCTGCCTTCGTCTTCCGTATAGGCGATGGGCTTCTCCACGAGTACGTGTACCTTGCGCGAAACGACCTCAAGCGTCACGTCCCTGTGCATGATCGTGGGTACGGCGACCACGACGGCTTCGGGCTGCGCCTTGTCGAGCATCTCTTTGTAGTCGCTGTATGCCTCTATGCCGAAGCGCCTGGCCGCCTGCCGCGCCGTATCCTCGTAGGCGTCGGCCACGCCCACAAGCTGCGCCGACTCCAGGTCGTTCAGCACGCGCAGGTGATTGCGCCCCATCGCGCCCGCGCCGATTACCGCTATCCTCACGGGTTTATCAATCATTACAGGCTCTTCACAGCCTCCACAATCGTCTCCAAGTCCTCCTGGCTCACTCCAGGGTGTACGGGCAGGGAGAGCACTTGCATTGCCGCCCGCTCCGATTCTGGGAAACTCTGGTCGCCGTAACCCATCTCGACGTACATCCGCTGCTTATGCACGGGCACGGGGTAGTAGACCTCGCTGCCCACGCCCGCCTCGGCTAGCCTCTGCCGCACGTCATCGCGCTCAAGGGGAGGGAGGACGCGCACGGTGTACTGGTGGAAGACGTGCCGCGTGCCTGGCCTCACCTGGGGCGTCTGTACCTTGTCAGATGGCAAATGATCGCTCAGGTAAGCGGCGTTGGCTATGCGCTTCTCGTTGAAGCCTTCCAGCTTGGGCATCTGCGCGTTTCCGATGGCGGCGTGGATGTTGGTCATGCGGAAGTTGAAGCCGAGCATATCGTGGTAGTAGCGCACCCTCATGCCGTGAGAGCGTACCAACCGGGCGCGGTCGGCTATGCAGTCGTCGTTGGTGGTGACCATGCCGCCCTCGCCGGTGGTGATGTTCTTGGTAGGGTAGAAAGAGAAGCAGCCTGTCCCCCAGCTACCCGCCCGCGTGCCGTTCTCCTCCGCGCCATGAGCCTGGGCAGCGTCCTCTATCACAACTAGCCCATGCTTATCGGCTATCGCCATGATGCGCGACATCTCAGCCACGTTGCCGAAGAGGTGGATGGGCATGATAGCCTTCGTGCGGGGCGTTATGGCAGCCTCTATCTGGTCCACGTCAATGTTGAAGCTATTCGGCTCTATATCTACAAGCACAGGCTTCGCGCCCACGTACAACATGGAATTGGCCGACGCGATAAACGTAAAAGGCGCGGTAATCACCTCGTCGCCCGGCCCGAAACCATGCGCCAACAAAGCGACGTGCAGGGCCGTAGTGCCGTTGCTGGTCGCCACCGCATGCTTCACCCCACAGTAGTCGGCAAAAGACTGCTCGAACTCGGCCACCGCCGCGCCCTGGGCCAACTGCCCCGACTCCAGCACCGCCATAACAGCCGCTTTCTCTTCATCCCCAATCAAAGGTCGCGCTATGTGTATCATTGTTTCTCCCTATCCATAGTCTGTATTATTGGCTTATCAGCAGGTCAGGCTGGTGTGGCGTTTTACAATCCTTTTCCAAAGCTCAGGCGTATGCCACGCGAACGCTGAGCAAGGTACGAGCCGAGCAATACGATAAGAACGTCGAAGGCACACAACAAAAGCAAAAGGCTAAAATTCCCTAAAGTGTGACTGAATAATGCTGAAAACTCCTCAAACCGCCGGCAACCAGGGTCTCCAACTTGTTTCAAACAACTCGCGGCGCTTCCCGCCAGACCAATGCCATAGGGCAGAGCAGCGCTAAACCAGGTCGCTACAGTAAGAGTAACCAACGCTGCCAGCCAACCAACTCTGCCTGGTACTGTTGTGACGCGTCTGATTATGAGGAACACTAAGATGAGGTTTCCTGTTATTCCAGCGATTGGCAGAATTACCACCAGTACATCGTCACTCATCCATGTACACCTTATACCTCACACCTCATAATTTGACCTTATCCCGCCGTTCTTGAAGGGCACTCTTGATACGCGATATGCCCTACGCGATGTGCCCTACCTCTATTTCCCTGCCGCACACCGGGCAGCGCCACACCTCGCCTGCTTCTCCCGCCTGCTGCATCTTTTGGCCGCAAGCGCACATATAGCCTGCCAGCTTCGCGGGATTGCCGTACACCAGACCGTGATCGGGCACGTCCTTTGTTACCACAGCGCCCGCGCCTATCATAGAGAAGCGGCCAATGGTCACGCCCGTGACGATGATAGAGCCTGCGCCCAGCGATGCGCCCTCTTTCACCAGTATGCGCCCCAACTCCCAATCGTCGTCGCTCTTCAACGAGCCGTCGGGGTTGACCGCTCTGGGCAGCTTGTCGTTGGTGAATATGACGTGCGGCCCCACGAAGACGCCACTCTCAAGCGTTACGCCATGATAGACGCTGGCTCGGTTCTGTATCTTTACGTTGTCGCCGATCTGCACGCCGAAGTCAACGTAAGCGCCCTTGCCCAATATGCAGTTGCGCCCCAGCACGGCCCCCTCCCGCACCTGCGCCTGGTGCCAGACCTTAGTGCCCGGCCCAAGCGTAGCCCTGGGCGAAACGTCTGCTGTTGGGTGGATGTATACGTCTTCCATGATTCGTATTGCGTATTGTGTAAAACGTGATGCGTAATACCTTGATAACCTCTGCGTCTCCGCGGTTCAATATATCTTCGTGCGCTTTGTGCCTTTGTGGTTCTACATTTTCGCAATACGCACTACGTACTACGCAATACGTTCCGCCTCCTTCAACAAAGTTGCTATCTTGTGCGCGGCTTTGCCGTCGCCGTAAATCTGGGGTGGGGTTCCTTCCGGTTTTGGAGCGTGGGTGGCTTCCAGGATGCGGGCGGGGTTGGTGCCGGTCAGGGTGTTCCAGCCGCATTCTACCGTCTCGACCCATTCCGTTTCGTCGCGCATCGTTATACACGGCACGCCGAACCATAGCGCCTCTTTCTGGACCCCGCCGGAGTCGGTGAGTATCTTGCGGGCGTGCTTCTCAAGGGCCATCATGTCGAGGTAGGAGACCGGCTCTATCTGCATTATATTGTCTCCCGGCCTTATGCCTGCGTTATAGAGCGCCTTCAGCGTGCGGGGGTGGACAGGAAAGACCACCCTCTCCTCTGTCGCGTGCAGCGCCCACATGATGGCCGTCAGGTTCTCCACGTTGTCGGTGTTGGACGCCCGGTGTACAGTTGCCAGCAAGTATTCCCCAGGTTCGAGGCCGAGCCGCGCCAGTATGCTTTCCTCCCCGTCAGGCACCCGCTTTGATGCCCACAGCACGGCGTCATACATCACATCCCCCACAATATGCACGCCACTCGCCACGCCTTCACGCGCCAGGTTGTCCACAGCAACGCTCGTTGGGCAAAAGAGAAGAGTGGAGAGGCTGTCCGCCACCACGCGATTGATCTCTTCGGGCATGGAGCGATTGTATGAGCGCAGCCCCGCCTCTACGTGCGCCACCGGCACGCCCAGCTTTGCAGCCGCCAGCGCGCCCGCCAGCGTTGAGTTAGTATCCCCGTAGATAAGAAGCCAATCGGGGCGCTCGGACAGGAGCACCTCTTCTATCCCTGTTAGCATGGCGGCGGTCTGCGTGGCGTGCGAGCCGGAGCCTGCGCCGAGGTTGTAGTCCGGCTCCTCTATGCCCAGTTCGCTGAAAAAGACCCCCGACATGCCGGGGTCGTAATGCTGGCCGGTATGTAATAGAACGTTGCGGACGCCCGCCGCAGCGAGGGCACGGCCAACCGGGGCTGCTTTGACGAACTGCGGGCGTGCGCCCACTACAGAGAGTATCTTCATAGGTGTATGCCCATGCGCGGGCAGATACCCATTATATCACCCCAGGCTCCAGGGCCGCCACAAATAGCCGGAGTTTAACAACCATTTCTCTAACCGCCAAGACGCCAAGAGCGCCAAGTACCCGCCAAGAGTTTTATTGTTTTGTTTTTAGTACCATGCAGGAGTGCCTTACCTGCCACTCCACATAATCTTGGCGGGTACTTGGCGCTCTTGGCGTCTTGGCGGTTAGTACCGTTCAACTAGCTATTCGGGCCGGGATACCAGCCGCCGCACGCCGGACTTCGACCTGACGTAGCGCCGTCTCTTGTAGAGGTGGAGATCGGCCTGGGGGAAGCGTATGTCTTTGCTCGCGCCTTCCTCGGCCCGCCGCAGCTCAAAGTCCTCGAACCACTGCTGCGCGGCAAGGATGATAATAGCCACGACCACACCCAGCAGTATCAGCAAGACGATGTTTGTCTCTCCCCACATCATATATACGCCGAGCGCCACCAGTATGCCGATAAATAGGCTGTTCAAGATCGAAATTACGTCTCGTAGCGCGGCGAAGTCGGAGGTCATCCTGTTCCCGAAGAAGCTGGTGAAGAATTTCAGCCCGCCCGCGTAGCGCCTGCCGCCGAAGGAGGGCACGTCGTCGCAGGGCGGCCAGGAGAAGTGCCTCATGAGCCGGGGTTCGTCGCGCACGAAGTAGGCATGGATGCGGTTGATAGCTCGCAGGTACTCCGCCGCCCTCGCACGCCTCTCTACCAACCTGACGAACGTCAGCACGCCAAGCAGCGATATGCCCAACAGAATCCCAATGCATAGCTCGATAAGGGTCAGCGTGTCCATATCACGTAGCTGTGTCAGGCCGAACACCGCGCCTATCGCAATCGAGACTATAGTGAGGTAAGCCGATATGCGCTTCTCCCCCATCTCGGCGTTGTAGAGATAGAGGGCAGAAAGGCGCTCATGCTCCACCAACAGCACCTCAGTCGGCGCATCAAGCAGCTTATCGGCGCGGTCTTTTCGTGGCATATGGTAGAAGTTAGAAATCAGAAGTTAGAAATTCAGAAGCTAGAAATTAGAAGCTAGAAATTAGAAGCTAGAAATTAGAGGCTAGAAGTCGGAACTCAAAACTCGTAATTCGTAATTCGTAATTCGTAATTATTCGTCGCGTTTCGCGCCTAGCTCTCGGAAGGCGGTCATAATGTCTTGCTCGACCGCGCTCTTTGCTACCCTTATGGCGTTCTTTATCGCTTTAGCGTTGGAGCGCCCGTGAGGCTTTATCAGCACGCCATTTACACCCAGCACTATAGAGCCGCCATATTCCGCATAGTCGAGCCTGTTGCCTATGTTGCGGAAGCGCGAGCGCAGTCCCATCGCGAGCAGCTTGGTAGGCAGGGAGGCAGTCAACTCGGCGCGTAGCAGGTCGAATATCATCTTCGCCACGCCCTCTGTCGTCTTGATGATGACGTTGCCCGTGAAGCCGTCGGTAATCACCACGTCGGCTATGCCGGTGGGGATGTCCTTGCCCTCCACGTTGCCGATGAAGTTCAGGCCGCTCTTCTGCAACAGGGGGAAGGTCTCGCGCACCAACTCGGACCCTTTCGTTTCCTCCTCGCCGTTGGACACGATACCCACGCGAGGGTTCTTCACCCCCTGCACCTTCTCCATATAGACCACGCCCATGCGCGCCCACTGGAGGAGGAAGTGGGGCTTGGCGTCGGGTGTCGCGCCCACGTCGGCCAGGAAGACTTTGCCTATGTTGCCCATCGCGGGGAAGGGCACGCCGAGCGCGGGACGGTCTATACCCTCCACGCGCCGCACGATGAAAGTGCCGCCCGACACCACAGCGCCTGTGTTACCCGCCGATACCAGGGCATCCAGCTTGCCATCGGCCAGCATCTGCAAGCCAACCGACAGCGAGGAGTCGCGCTGTCGCCGCCAGGCGTTGGAAGGCGATTTCTCGTCCATAGGTATCACAGAAGCGGCAGGCTCGATGGGCAGGCTCAGCCCCGACGTGTCTCCCTTCGCAAGTTCGGCCTTGATAGCGTCGGGCTGGCCGACCAGCACTACCTCCACGCTATACTCGCGCGCCGCCTCGATGGCCCCCATCACGGTCTCTACAGGCGCGTGGTCCCCGCCCATCGCGTCCAGGCCAATTCTCATCCAAACCCCCTGACGATTTTAGATTTTAGATTTCCGATTTTAGATTTGATTGGCTTCTAGATTTGGTTGGTTGAGTTCATAACAATCTAAAATCTAAAATCGGAAATCTAAAATAAGAGTGCCATTACGATGCTGTCTATGTATTGGCCCTCGCGGTAGAAGGCTTTGCGGCGGATGCCTTCTGCCTGGAAGCCGCACTTCTCGTAGACGTGGATGGCGCGGGCGTTGTGGGCGAATACTTCTAACTCCATGCGGGTGACGATGCCGGTGCCTCTCGCCCATTCGATGGCCGCCTGCATCAGCGCCGTGCCTATGCCCTGCTCGCGCCACTCTTTGCGGATGCTCATCCCCAGGGAGGTGCTATGCCTGTTCGCTTTGCGCTTGCCGCCGGAGCAATCCAGCAACCCGATAACCTGCCCGTTGGCTTCGGCGACCATAAAAATGGAGTTGTCCGATTTGGCGACGGCCTCCAAGATCGCCTGCTCTTCCTCTACGGTCCGGTTGAACTCGCCGGGGCCGGTAACTATCATCCTGTCCGGCTCCTCCGCAAGCGTCTGCATATGGGCGATCACCTGCGCGGCGTCGTCCGGCCCTGCTTCTCGTATAACCACCTGCCCGGCGTCGAATGCGCCCATAATTCCACCCCACGAAAGGTATTGACTTCGGCTGGCGACATTATAGCAGAAATCAGAAGCCACAAGTCAGGGAACGCAAACGGGCGGCCCCCGTGCAAGGCCGCCCGTTTGTTCCGCGTGTATCGTTCCGTTGTGAGGAAAGAATGCTGTCAGTTACATGTTGTTTTTCACTATCATCTTAGCCACTTTCGGGCCACTTCGCAATCGGACTTAGGTCGTATCTTCGCATAGGACCAATAGCACATTGAAATCACCCGCCGCGCAGAGGTGAAGCGGCGTGCCCTTCTCCCAATTCCAGGCCCACGATCTCCATCAGGCGTAGGGCATTTGTGGAGGTAGCAACGCCTGGGCGCAGCTTGTAGTCGAAGGTCATCTCCGGCCCTGACTGCCCGCGCCTTATCGTTTCGGTGAAATGCACGCTCCTGGCCGCCGCAGCCACTTCCGGCGGGTCGGCCAGTCCCAGGTCGTGCGTGGACACGGCCCCAAGCGCCCCCTGCTCCGCCAGGTACATGATAACGCGCCGGGCCGCTATCTGCCTCTCGTGCGTGTTGGTGCCTTGCAATATCTCGTCCAGCAGGTAGAAGAGCCGCCTCTCCCCGCCCTCACGGCAGGCGCGCGCCGCGTCCACAACCTTCTTCAAACGCTGCAACTCGGCCATGAAGAAGGAGACGCCACGCTCCAGCGAGTCGGCCACGCGCATGCTCGTCCAGAGCGATACGGGCGGCAGCCGTAGCGCCGACGCGCACACCGGCCCGCCCGCACCCGCCAGCACGATGTTCACGCCGATAGCTCGCAGGAGGGTGCTCTTGCCCGACATATTCGAGCCGCTGACCATCAAGAAGGTGCCGGGAGGTCCAACGGTAACGTCATTACTCACGCGCACGTCGCCCGGCAAGAGTGGATGCCCCAGGCCGCGGGCTTCCAACGACACGGCTTCGGGCGAAACATCGGGGAACGCCCAATCGGGATTATCGTGCGCCAGGACTGACAGCGCCGAGAGAGCCTCCATCTCTCCAAGCACGTCGAGCCACTCGCGCGCGTGCCTACCAGCCGCCACCTGCCATCGCTCAAGGGCGGAGAGGAGTTGTATATCCCATAGCGCCACCGCCTGAATGACAAGATACAGCTGCGACGAAGCAGGCCAGATAGAGTTCGAGAGCCTTTGCAGGCGGCGCATCTGGGCGTGCGCGGGCAGACCGCCCACCTTCAATCTCTCTTGCAACTGCTTGAGCGCGCCCGCCTTGAAATCAGTGTGAGAGATAAGCTCGAACGAGGCGGCATAGTGCTTGAAGCCCGACTCGCCCGCCGATGCCTGGGTGAGTATCTGGTAAGCCCTCCTGCCGATAGTGCCGCTCAGAAAAAGGTTGGCGGCGGCTACCAGGAACCACAGGGGATAGCCTATTACGCCAGATGCGTGCGCCAGGGCAAGCGTCCAGAAGAGGACCGTGTTGACACGCGCCACCCACAGCAGCCAGGGGCGGTGCGCCAGCCAACGGTCTCCCTCGGCCCACGAGAGGAAGCGCGCCGGGTCGGGCTTCTTCTCGCCCATCAGCCTGCCGCGCAAGGCAAGCTCGTCCCGCAGGTCAATAAGGGGGGCAAGCTCCGCGACGGCCTCCTGCCGGGCGCGTATAGTGTGCGGTGGAGCAAAGTCGCGCAGCCACCGCCCCAGAGTCGCCTCGCCCACGTGGGTGCTAACCGTCTCCAATAGCTGGAAGAGAGACGCCCTGCCGAAAATGTCGAGGTCCGCCGCGTATGGCTCGTCAGCCTCGGCGCGGACCGCGTGGCGTAGGGGCAGCGCGTCCCATTTGCGTGATATGCGGTTGCCTGCCTCCACGTTGATCTTCCACAACTCCTCGTGCCTCTGCTTCTGCTTGCCGATAATGTTGTGGTAGACGACCAAGCCGAAGAAAACCGCAAGGAGCACGATACCACCCACCCAGAAGAGCGGTATGCCCTGCCACACACCCCACCCAATGGCTGCTACCGCCACCAGGAAGGTAAACAAGCGAATATTGGCTATACGGTTCCAGCGTTGCGTCTCGGCATCGCACGCACGCTCGAACCTTGTGGCGCGCTCCGTGTATACTTCCGACGCAGGGAGATGCGTCGCCCCAACAGCCGAGTGCTCACTTTGCATCAAGAAACCTCTTACCAATCACAATGTTGACCCTAGAGGTCAACATTGTGATTGGTAACATGAAGGAAAAGAGTCTATACCAAACTACTTGATTATTACCTCAACCTCCAGGTAATACGACGGCGCGCCACACGGTGGGTTGGACTTGCGGCACGGGGGATCGCCCGTAGCTTGCAATCGCACCTGGCCTTGCTTGATCGCCTGGTAGGTAAACTTCTGCGCGTCAGCACCGGTCGAGATGCCCGTCTGTGAAAGCACAGGGTCGCCGCCTGTTATAGTCCAGTCAAGAGTGCCCATCAGAGACAGCACCAGCGTATCGCCTATACCCAGTACGGCCTGTCGCTCCCTATCATCGAAGGTGTAGACCAGCGTGCCCGATGCGTCAGGCGTGAGAGGCGGGCCACCCGCAGGGCCGGGCGGCGTGATCGTCATGTCTCGCAGGGGAGGACTCGTATCCGACCTTACGGCGGTGCTCACGACCGGCCCCTGTGAAGTAGAAGTCGCCTGGGCCTGGGGCAGGGTAGGCGCCGGCGTAGCCTCAGGGGCTGAAACGGACGAGGTAGACGTGCCCTCCGCGCCTGACGCCGGGGCAACGTCATCTATAGTGGTGGGAGTAGGTGGTGGAGCCTCCGACCCGCACCCGGCCAGCAGCAAGAGCATCCCGGCCAGGGGCAACACAAGCAGCGCCAATCTGGGCAGAACCCCGCGCCTCCTCGCTGCACTTGCCGAATGCTTTAATCTCACATATCTAATTTCCCGCATGAAAACCTCCTGGGTGCGCCCGTTATGAACGACGGTTAGGGCAGTTGGCCGCACAAGGGTTAGTAACAAGGTTCGTGCCGTCGTGCTCTTCTCTTCAGGATAACATATCCAAGCATCACGTCTTCGTTCCCAACCGGAAAAGAGAAGTACCATGCCAGGGCATGACGCATATTAGCCATAAAGGGCTATTGGCTTTCTATCCCGTTTCATGTAACGTAACTAGCAGTACTACAAGCCATCATATCACCATGAAAGAACAATTCTATGACTGAGCAAATCTTCCCTATAATAATCGGTTCCGTACTGGCCGCAATTGTCATCCTGTTTGTACTCGCTATTGCCAGGTCCGCATCCAGGCGTAGATATGCCGCGCAAAAACCCAAGAGCTTTACCCCGCCTGTCCAACTATATCAACTTGACCCTTACTCCCCGCCTGTAGTGGCGCGGCCCCTTGCGCCTGCATCACACGTAGGAGCCACACGACGCAAAACCCAAACTTCTCTGCCACAGGTAATAGAAGGCAGCGATTATTTGCGGCATGGACCTCGGAGCCATTTCAAGACGTTCCGGGTTGGCGCAGCAGGCGAAGACAACGTTACGAAAGCTATACAAGATGTACTCGATGAGCATTGGACCGTGTTCCGCAACCTTGAGCTGCCTAATAGCAATAACGGGGACATAGACATTGTCCTGGTAGGGCCAGGCGGTATCTGGGCAATAGAAGTCAAGACTTACACGGGCAACTATAGGGTGGAAAACGGCAGATACTACAAAGAAACCAGGGACGGCTACTGGCATAGAGATAGACGTGGCCCAGGCGCACAGGTACGCACCAACGCCGCCATACTATGCAACTACTTGAAGCAGCAGGGTATCAATTACCGAAATGGCGTCAACAGAGTGGTGGTTATGGCCGGAGAGAGCAACGTCTATGTCCATTCCACGGGCACGACAGTCTGGAGACTCGGCGACTTGCATGACCGCCTGCACAATCTCAACAGGAGTACGTACCTCAACCAGATGCATGTAGATAGGATCGTAAACGTCCTTCGAGAGGTCGCGTATGACAACCGAACTGTGAGCGTCCACTAACCAATAGAAGAGCACATAACTCAAAGGCACAACACGTATAGCGTCGAGGCATGGCGAGGACTCCTCGATTCTCTCCCCTTACGACGGTGAACCCATCCTCCTTTGATGGTGTAGTTTAGTTTGGCAGGGACCATCTGTTACCCATCAGTCACAAGGAGGCGTGTGATGCTCGCAATCAGGAGACTCTTCCGGCCCCTCATGGTCGTCGCGCTGCTGGCTGGTGGCGTGTTCGTTGCCTACGCGAATACGGGCAGCGCGCGCGAAGCAGCTACGCGTGCTGTGAGCATGGCAGCGCAAACCTCAGATGGAAGCGGCACCTGGACAAATAGCGCGCCTATGCCCAACTACCGCTCCGAGATGTCGGCGGTTGCCCTCGACGGCAAGATTTACGTCGCGGGGGGCTTCGCGGGCAGCAGCCAGAACTTCGAGGATGTCACTACTGCCTTCCACTATTACGATACAGCTACGAACACCTGGCACGAAGCGCCTCCCGTTCCCCATAAGCTGCACCATCTCGCCATGTCCGCCCTGGGCGGGCGTATATACATCACGGGCGGCTACAAGGATAACGACTTCGACCCAGACCAGACCGCCGTATGGGTCTTCCATCCGCACGCTAAGGCTTCCGCCGCATGGAAGCGCGCCGCCGACATGCCCGCGCCGCGTGGGGCACACGCTTCGGTGGCGCTCAACGGCCTGCTCTACGTCGTCGGCGGCGTGACGAGCAACTCTACCGCGCTGTGGGCGTACAACCCCGCGAGCAATACGTGGAACACCAAGCTCGCGCCCATGCCGACGCGGAGAGAGCACCTGACAGCCGCAGCCGCCAATAGTAAGCTCTACGTCATCGCGGGCAGATGGCTGCCCAGCCCAGGCAACATGGGCACGCTCGAAGAGTATGACCCCGCCACCAACACCTGGACCGCCAAAGCCAGCATGCCTACGCCCCGTAGCGGCCTGACCTCGGCGGTGATAAACGGCAAGATACACGTCACGGGCGGGGAAGACCTGAGTTCTTCCAACACCTACAATCAGCACGAGGTCTACGACCCTGCCACCAACACCTGGGCCACCTACCCGCCCATGCCTACGGCGCGACATGGCCTCGCTTCCGCAGCCGTCAATGGCAAGTGGTACGTCATAGGCGGCGGCCTGCTGGCAGGGAACCAGACCTATGTCTCCCTTGCCAATATCGTAGAAGTCTTCACGCCTTCGTCAGATAGGTAGGGAGTAAGAACAATCACACGGGGCGGTTGAACCGCCCCGTGTGATTGTTCTTACTCCTTTAAGGCATCTACCCAAATGAGCTAGTTGCCCTCAGACTCCTTCTGAGAAAGCGCGCTGGCCGCCGCGCTCTTGCTCTTATCCCCGGTATCTTCGTCTCGCATAACCTCGGACGCGGTTGAGGCCACCTCGTCGCTGGTGCGCTTCTGATCGCCGGCGCTACCCGCTTGAGAAAGCGCGCTGGCTGCGGCGGACTTGCTTTCATCGCTAGTACGCCCGTCCCTCAACACGTCGGAAGCAGCAGAGGCCGCTTCGGGGCTGGTATGCTTTTCGTTCCCTGCCATATTGCACCGCCTTTCGTTTCACAGAGTATGGAGTTTCAACGCACGACAACCGGCATAGCGTTGCCCACCGGCTACCGTATAACATAACGTCGATTACATTGCCCGCGTTATTGCGGATTCTAACCTGTTCGATTTGGAGAAATTTGCTTGTGCCTGCGCTCTCGTTATGGTAGCATTAGGGCAAGGTATTATAATTACGTTACTCTACCCTTCGGACGCTACAAGGAGGGCTAACTACCGGCATGGAAAGTGTGTCCTACAATACCCAGCCTGGCACGCTAGGCCAACGCATACAAGAAGCACGTTTGAAGCAGGGACTGAGCCGGGAAGAGATAGCAGGGGGCGAATTCAGCGCGGGCTATATCAGCGCAGTAGAGGGCGGGTCTATCCGGCCTTCCCTCAAGGCGTTGGAGGTGCTTGCCCCGCGCCTGGGCCTCCCCGCAGACGACCTGTCAGCTCTCGCGGAAGACCCCAAGACAAGCCCCGATCTGGACGCTCTGCAAGAAGACCTCCAATTCCAGCTCAACTACGCTAAAGGCTTGATCATAAATCAGGAAATTGCCGAAGCCCTGGAACTTATCTCGACAGCCGAGCAAAGCATCCGGCCTTATGAAGAACAGGTGGCGGGGCGCTATCGCTACCGCATCCCCTATTTGCGCGGCCTCGTGCATATCAACCAGGAAGAGTACGCCATCGGTCAGAGGGAGCTAGAAGCGGCGCTTGAGCTTTCGGAAACGGACCAGGAAGCCAGCGTGTGGGTGCATAATCTCCTGGGGGTGGCCCTCTACCAGCAGGAGCAAGCCCAGGAAGCGGTGAAGCATCACACGAAATGCTTGCGAATTATACAAAACAGGGTTGTCAAAGACCCCAACCTGCGCCTGAGCGTCTATCGCAACCTGGCGAACGACTACTGGGCGCTGAGCGATTTCGCACATGCCATCCCAATCTATAAAGAGGCCCTTGCCCTGCTTGAAGACCTCAATAGCGAACAGCGCAAAGCCCACGTATGCTGGGGTCTGGCTATGGCATACAAGGAGACCGGATACTGGTCCCGGGCCAAGCTGTACAGTATGCGGGCGCTCATGGTCTTCGAGAGCCAGGACCACCAGGACCTACCGATGGCAGCCGCAGTCCGCATGAATATGGCCGAAATATTGATCGGAGAGGGGAGGTATGCTGAGGCGGAAGAGATGCTCAAGCGGGCGGAGGGTCACTTGGAAGGCTCGAACGACCAGTTGCTCTTAGCCAACCTGCACTATGAGCGTGCGTTCCTGGCCCACCGGCAGGGTCAGCTTGAACGGGCGGCAGAGCATATCGCCAGGAACATAGAGAGGACACAGGAAGCATGCAGGCACTCAGAAGGTGATAAGGAAAACGCCCAGGCCAACACCAGGCGCGCCCACGCCGAGGCCCTGCATATGGTCGCCCTCATCGAGAGAGATTGCGGCAACCCGGACGCTGCCGACGCCTATTTCGAGCAGGCCCTTGCCTGCATTAGCCGGACCGGCTTTCAGGAGTTGCGGTCCACCATCAATTTCAGCTATGCCGAAACGCTGAAAGCGCGTGGCGCATACGAGCAGGCCACAGAATACTATAGAGTTGCCCTCCAGTTGCGCCTCCACCCTACGCACGAGCTTCCTGTAGAAAAACGCGAAGAAGTCCCAGTTGGGCGTTGACCGCCTGACTGAGACTTCTTCCTGACTATTTATCTCTCCCTCCTATATGTAGGGTGTTGGGTTCCCCAAACCTCATATTCGGGAAGGCGCTGTTCGCCGACAATCTAGCCGCCCGGCATTGGAGTGGGTGTAGGCGTCGGCGCTTGCCCTGGGCACTCGATGTCGGGGCGCGGAGGCACGCTGTCGCACCCATCGTCGGCGTACACCCCCTGTACCCCGGCACTCCCTTGCAAGGTGGAGACGCTGACGCCACCCAACGCGGCCAGCCCCAGGGCCAGCAACAGGAGACCACCAACGGCGACTTTCTTTACGGTCGTATGAATTACCATTTCACGATTCCTTTCGTATATAGCTATAGCGAGTAGGTTGTGTAACCTGTGGAGGCGGGTAATCCAGGCCGGGGCACGCAGTCCGGACTGCGCTATCGGCGAGGTTAAAAACCTACACAGGATGTCGGACGGAAGCAGGCGGTGCCGCGTCTCTCTGAGGCTCTAGCTGCCGCAGGTGAGCCGGGACTGTCCTCCCGCTTGCAAGTCTAGTGTCGTGTTGCGTGCGGCAACGTTGCGCAACCTGACCGCAACAGAAATCGTCATGGCATGTAGAATGGTTGAGGTAAGCATATGCCCAACAAATACGACCTGCCGGAGCTTTCGACTAACGATACGCCGACGGATTTTGCCGTCAGGCTGCGTATGAGGGTGTTTGAAAGCCAGAGGGAAGCGGCAGAGGCGCTTTCGGTTCAGCCGAGCACCATCAACAGGTACGAACGAGAGGACATCAAGCCGCCACCGGGTTACCTGGCCCACCTGATGAGGCTGATAGTCGCGAGGGAGGCCGAAAAGGGGCTGAGTGCGGCAGAAATCGCGGAGCGGCAAGAGTTCTTCTTGAGGCAGGGGAAAGAATTCTTCAAGCGCTTCAGTGTAGAGTACAAATACCGCGAACCGTCCCGTACATGGGAACAGTTGTGCAAGGCCGCCGACAGCTACATCACCGACCGTTCAGGCCGGCAGGTAGAGATTACGCAGGCAAAAGAGCCTGTGCAGTCGCAGAGGGGCGGCGATTCAGTCCAGCGCGAGAAGGCTTCGGAAGATACGGAAGTCGCACCAACGCTTGCAGCTACGAGGATCGTATCCCATCGCGTGCGCGGCTCGTTATCTCCTGCGCGCATAGCGGGCATCCTTCTGATTAGCGCCATTGGCCTTGCTTTCCTGGCAGTACCTCTGTTGCCCGCACTACGCACCGTTATGGGGCCTGCCACGCCAACCGCCACGACCCAGGACGTGTCCAGCCAGCGTCTTGACGAAAGCAGCGACGGCAACAGGGTTACCGAGGCGGGGGTAGACGATAAGGACGCGCTCGACATCCTCTGGCTGGATACGTGGCGACCCCACAGCGAGGTATCGGGCTACTGGGTGCGCGGCATGAAGCCGGTACCCGCGGGCAGTAGCGCGCTGATGGTCATAGAGGGGACCTACAGCGCGTGGGCCGCCGGTTGGTGGAAGTCGATCTGCAAGGGAACGCCCGACCCGGCCCCGCTATATCCTTCCGAGGGGCTAGATGGCAGCAGCAAATCGGGTATGGTGGGCGTGGATATGGAGTACGCTTTCGCGGCCCCAGGCAGCAGCATCTATTGCGGGCGACAGGGCGCGCCGCCGTATGTTTCTCTCTCGCAAATTGAGCTGAGCCGGGACGAGGGCCGCACCTGGGAAGACCCAACGCCCCTGAGCGCGGGCTACTCGGCCAGCCACGTCTATAGATACCAGATAACGGGGCAGGGGTCTCCCTTAGAGTTTCGCCTGAAGGATCACGACCCGCAAGACAACTACGGCAAGCTCAAGGTGGTAGTGATCCTTGAGCCTCAGCCGTCGCCTTCTCCATAAAGGGTAATCAAGCCGTTCGCACCTTCGGCTGCCCAGGGCTGTAAGGACGCCTATTGCCCAGGTCGAAGATGTCGTCCTCGCCAAGTACGTGCAGCTTGACATCGAAGATAGAGAGTATCCCCTCCGGGTACTCTTCCGACAGGCTTGAATAGCTGACGCCCGCACCGTCCAACACGTAAACGGCCCCAGAACCTGTGACCCTGAAGCTCTCGGCATGGTCAACGATGATGGCCGTATCTTCGTCAATACCGACGCCCAGGTTGCGGGGATTCTGGGAGACCGCGCCCAGCAGCCGACCTATCCTGCCACGCTGGGCAAAGTGCGAGTCTATGACCATGTCGCTCATGAAGCCCAGGCCAGGTGCCATCGCAAGGGCGGAAATCTCGTTCGACTGGTCGCCAGGCCCTCCCACCAGCATCGTCTCGCTCATGGCAGCGGCCCCCGCCGAGGTGCCCGCAATCGTGCCACCCTGCTCATGTATGTCACGCATACACCTGAACACGGGAGAGTCGCCTATCTGGCTGGTGATGCGTAGCTGATCGCCGCCGGTAAAGAAAATGACAAACGACTTGATGATCTTTTGGACGTTGGAGTCCAGGAAGGCTTCCTCCCTGGCCCTTATGTCTACCACGTCTATAGTGCGGACGCCCAACTCTTTGAAGACCTTTGTATATTCCTCGGCTACCTCTTCGGGCTGCTGGGTAGCAACGGTCACGAGCGCAAGCCGTCCATTCCGTTTCTTTGCTCTCCGGGCGACCTCTTCGAGTATAGATTTGCCTCTCTCCTTATCTTCCCCGCCGCCTATTATGATGAGGCTACCCTTTGGTTTTCGGCTCATATCAGACGACCTCCCCATGTATAAGTGCTGACCATCATCGTGCGTGGGGAGCCTCACGATGCTAATTATGTACAGCAATACCGCCAGGCAACTCTTGTGCCATGTGTATCTGCCTCTAATCTGCCGGGCCGTCGTCTATGACCACGCGCTTCACCTTGTCGAGCGCCTGGATAGCGGTCAGATTGCGCTGGTTATAGCCATAGCGCAGCCCCTCCGCCATGAATACGTCCGCCTCGCATGGCGGGCAGTTGTAGACGTTTGGGTGCACACCATCGACGTCCAGGCCGCCGTTCACCATATTTGCTCCTTGCAGCGCCAGCCAGTAGTTCCACAACGGTATCTGCTGCTCGTTGGCTACCCTCACGATTACGCGGTTGTGAGGCTCCACGCGTTGTCCTAACCCGGCATCGTCCTTGCGGGTGGGAATGGTGCTGAGGATGGGGATCACGCCCGCACCAACTGTCTGTTGCACGATTCTGGTCAGGTTGGCATAGAAGGCGTCAAGGTCGTTGAAGCGTTGCAGGTCGTTGGTGCCATACATGATGAGGGCGACACTGGGCTTGAGCAGGTGCAACTCGCAGGCAAGGGGCGTGTCATACGACGCGGGGCAGCCTTCAACCGGAGGGTCTAACGGTTGGAGGGCCTGGTCCGCGCTCCAACCTGCCACCGCGCTCACGCTGGCACGGCTGAACGAATCTATATCCCCGCACCATATACGCCCGTAGTCGGGCGGGAACACTACCGAGCGGAAGTATTCTATGGTGGGAGCCAGGCTGCCGTAATCGCCCAGCGCTTCATCCTTGCAGCCGATACCCTGCAAGAACGACCCCGACTCGGTGATAGAGTCGCCTATCTTCGCGAAGACGTTGGGCCTGTTCCCCTTGCGCTTGCCTTCCTCCAATATGCCACGTAGCCTGGATTTGAGCGCGGCGTCAATGCGCGGCACCACCGGCAACGACCTTATAGGCACTTCTCCCACCGGCGTGCCGGACACGGGAAGAGTGGCACGCACAGGTTCGCCGATAGCATTGTCCGTGGGAGTGGTTGCCGGGGTGATACCCTCTTCCGGGGTGCTTCCGATTGTAGGAGGGATTGGTGGGGATGCACCGCCATCGCACGCGCTTGCTATCAAAACTATTGAGGCAAACAAGATTATCACTCTTGGCACGCCTGGCATGAAGCGTGAGCAGCGATTCAAGCAGGACATCATTAACTCCAGTAACCCACAGCACAGCGCGGTATCCCAGCCGCCGCTATACCCGCTCGTTTTGCTCACCTTGCTGCTGGATGAGCGTGGCTACGAGGCCGGTCCAGCCCGTCTGGTGGCTCGCGCCGAGGCCTACGCCGGTATCGCCGTGAAAGTATTCGTGAAAGAGGATGTGATCGCGCCAGTGTGGGTCGGATTGCAACACCGGGTTAGCGCCATTGAAGGGGCGGCGGCCCTGCTCATCTCGCAGGAAGAGGCTTACCAACCTCTCCGACAGGAATCGCGAGATTTCCTCAAGCGTCATGTACTGGCCCGACCCCGTAGGACATTCCACCTTGAAGTCGTCGCCGTAGTAGCGGTGGAACTGTTGCAGCGACTCGATAAGAAGGTAATTGATGGGGAACCAGATAGGCCCTCGCCAGTTGGAGTTGCCGCCGAACAGCCCCGTTTGCGACTCGGCAGGCTCGTAGCTGACAACATATGGCCTTCCCTCCACAAAGAGCGAGTATGGCTCCTGCGCGTGGTAGCGGCTGATGGAGCGGATGCCATAGTCGCTCAAGAACTCCTGCGGGTCGAGGGCGCGCTTGAGAAGGCGCTTCATGCGGTGCCCGCGCACCAGCGCCATCAGGCGACGCTCCCCCGTGCCCGGCAAGTGCCAGTGCGCCACCAATTCCGCCAGTTGCGGGCGGTACTTGAGGAACCAGCCGAGCCGCTTATTGAACTCCGGCAGCGCCTCCAATATCTCCGGCTCTATAGTGCCTACGGTAAAGAGCGGGATGAGGCCCACCAGCGAGCGCACCTTGAGAGGGTGAGTGAAGTTGCCAGGGAGATGGAGCACGTCGTAGAAGAACTCGTCTTCGTTGTCCCATAGGGAAACGGAGTTCCCGCCGATGTTGTTCATCGCAGCGGCAATATAAAGGAAATGCTCAAAGAACTTGGTGGCTATATCCTCATATACGCGGTTTTCAAGGGCCAGTTCCAGGGCGATGGTCATCATATTCAGGCTGAACATCCCCATCCAGCTTGTGCCGTCGCTCTGGGCGATATACCCGCCCGTAGGCAGGGTGGCGCTGCGGTCAAACACCCCTATGTTGTCCAGCCCCAGGAACCCGCCCTGGAAGATGTTCATGCCCTCTTCGTCTTTGCGATTTACCCACCATGTAAAGTTGAGCAACAATTTGTGGAAGACGCGCTCCAGGAAGGAACGGTCGCCCTTGCCACGCGCCTGCTTCTCGCATTCGTAGAGACGCAGCGCGGCCCAGGCGAAGATCGGGGGGTTTACGTCACCGAAGGCCCATTCGTAGGCGGGTATCTGGCCGTTGGGGTGCTGGTACCACTCGCGCATCATCAGGAGCAGTTGGCTCTTGGCGAATTCAGAGTCTACGAGGGCAAGCGGGATGCAGTGGAAAGCCAGGTCCCATGCCGCAAACCAGGGGTACTCCCACTTGTCCGGCATGGATAGCACGTCGTTAGTATTGAGGTGGAGCCATTCGCGGTTGCGGCCCATGCGGCGCTCGGCGGGCGGTGGCGGCTGGGCAGGGTCGCCGTCTAGCCACTCTGCGACGTCGTAATAGTAGAACTGTTTCGACCACAGCATCCCCGCCAATGCCTGCCGGTGTACCCTCTTGCGGTCCTCGTCCAGGCCGGGCGGCTGTAACGCGGCGTAATAGTCGTCCGCCTCCTGTCGCCGCCTGGCTAACACCGTATCGAAGTCCGCAAAAGGGTCAGGTGTTGTGGACTGGGTGCTAGAGCTTGAACGCTGATTATCTTCCGATCCCTGGCCCCTGATCCCTGACCCCTGGCCCCTCATAAGGCGCAGCCGAATGGTAGACGTTTCGCCTGGGTTGATGGTCAGAGTGTAGCGAGCGGCGGCTTTCGTACCTGTTTTGCCTGGATTTACGGCGTCATGGTTGCCGTAAACGACATACTCGTGGAAGGCGTCTTTGGCGTAAAGCGGGCCATCCTGGGCACCGTACAGCCTTCGCATGTTGGTCTCGTTCTCCGTGAAGAGCAGTTCGCCCGCGCCCTCACAAAAGAGGTAATATTTCCCTAAAGAATGGTGTTGCGCCTCAATCGCCAACACATCCGATCCCTGATCCCTGACCCCCGACCCCTGATCCCTTACCCCAAGGACAGGCCGCCTGCTATCCCTACCCCACGCCCAGGTATTGCGAAACGACAGGGTAGGTAGGAGGTACAGCGTGGCAGGCTCAGGCCCCCGGTTCGCCGCGCTGATAGAGATCAGGAGGTCCCTGGGTGAGGCTTTACCATACTCAACAACAACGTCAAAATAGCGGTTCTCATAAAAGATGCCCGTGTCTATCAGTTCAAACTCGCCCTGATTCCTGCCTCGGCGTGCGTTTTCACCGATGAGCGACCCGTAGGGGAAGGCGGTTTGCGGGTACTTGTAGAGCATCTTCATGTAGCTGTGGGTAGGGGTGCTGTCGAGGTAGAAGTAGTATTCCTTTACGTCTTCGCCGTGATTGCCTTCGGGTCCGGTCAGGCCGAATAGACGCTCCTTGAGTATGGGGTCTTTGCCGTTCCAGAGGGCGAGCGCGAAGCAAAGTAGCTGCCGCAGATCGGAGATACCCGCCAGGCCGTCCTCGTTCCACCTGTACGCTTTCGAGCGGGAGGCGTCATGGGACAAATAATCCCAGGCAGACCCGTGCGGGCTGTAGTCCTCGCGCACCGTGCCCCAGGCGCGCTCACTGAGATACGGCCCCCACAGTTTCCAATTCTCCCTACCGGCCTCATGCGCCAACAGGCGCGCGTATTCGGCTGTGCCGGCGGCAGGCTCTTCGGGTGAGGTCATGGTCAGCCTCCATAATTTGGAGTCTATCAGTTGATTATGCCAGGCACGTAGAGCATCGTCAACTTCGACCTGTCATCTGTGAAGTCGGGTATGTGTCTGCTGATAGCGAACCCCCTCTCCTCTGTCATTCTTCGCTGCGCTCAGAATCTCGCTCCTCGCGTATCATGTTGGGTCAAAGCAAAGGCAAGAGGATGTGCGAGGGACGAGATTCTTCGCTGCGCTCAGAATGACAAGGATGGTGGAGTGGCTTTCCCTGATAATCAGGACTTTGCACCAACTGTGTGCAGCCTACGTTTAGAGCTATGGTAAAGGAGCGCTGGAACAGGATAATGCAAGATATGGCATACTATTGCCAAGATAGGCACATTCAGGAAGGCAGAAAGACACGGAGCTATGAAACGCATCATCCCAGGCTTATACAGCTTCACTGGCCTGGTCCTGGGGCGGGTGTACGCCATCGAGGACGCGGATGGGCTGACGCTGATTGATACCAGCATCCTCCACGCCCCTTACCAGATACTGAGACAATTGAGGGCGGTAGGCCACGAACCAAGCGACATCAAGCGCATCCTGGTGACGCACGCCCACCCCGACCACATAGGTGGCCTCTGGAAGCTGCATGCGCTCACGGGGGCGCGGGTGATAGCCTCCGCAATCGAGCGGCCCGTAATCGAGGGCAGATCGCCTATCGCACGCAGGCCGTTAGGCAGCCTATCTCACGCTGGGAGATTGCTGCGCCCTCCACGCATCGTACTGCGGGGCACGCCTGTTGAGCAAGGCGTGGAAGACGGCGACGTGCTGTCGGATGTGATGGGCGGCCTCATTGTCGTTGCCACGCCCGGCCACACACCCGGCCACCTCTCCTTCTGGCAACCGCAGAAGCGCCTTCTCTTTTGCGGGGATGTTATCGCGGCCAGCCTGGGCCTGCGCCTGCCCTCTCCCACCTGGACCGTTGACATGGCAGAGAACAGGAGGTCGGTAGCGCGCATCGCTGAATTAGACGCGCAACTGGTATGCTTCGGACATGGTGACCCTCTGAGGCGAAACGCCGCCGAAACTATACGCGCCTTCGCCCGCAAGGTTGCTCTACCTGGCGGTAAGTAGAAGCGCTGGTTAGCTGCTACCCTTCTCACCCGGAGTAGCTGGTGAAGAGCCGTCACCCTCCGCAGCCACCGTCTGTCCGTCTGAGCGCCCGCCTCGCGGCACGGCCCTGGCGCGGTTGGGGTGCGCGGGGTCGAAGATTATGCCGTCCTTCACGACGAGCGGCCCGGTCTGGTCTCGTAGGCCAAGGCGAGGCGCGGCGACAGGCTGCTCCACCAACGCGGCAGCCTCTTCCACACGCACGCCGGGGTCGGGCTGCTTCTTAGGCGCTCTGCTCAGCTTGCGGGCCGCCCACATCACCGGGTCAAAGTATATGTCGGCCACGCGCTCCTTCAGGGGAATGATGCCGTTGTCGGTCAGGTTGATATGCTCAGGGCAGACCTCGGTGCAACACTTGGTGATATTACACATGCCAACCCCCGCCTCCTCGCGTATCCTCTGGCGGCGGTCAAGGCTATCATAAGGGTGCATGTCCAGGTTGGCGAGCTTGATGAGCTGGCGCGGCCCGTAGAAGGTATCCTTGCGATTGTGGTCGCGCAGGATATGGCACACGTCCTGGCACAAAAAGCACTCTATACACTTGCGGAACTCCTGGATGCGGTCCACGTCCATCTGCTGCATCTTGAGAGGACTGGGCGCGTCTGCGGCGGGCGTGAAGGGCGTAATGCGCGCCGACATGCGGTAGTTCCACGATACGTCGGTCACGAGGTCTTTGACGAGAGGGAAAGTCTTGAGCGGGTGGACTAGGATAGGCGAGGAGCCGTCGGTGTAGTCCCTCACGCGGGCCTTGCACAACAGGCGCGGCTTGCCGTTGATCTCGGCGCTGCACGAGCCGCACTTGCCCGCCTTGCAGTTCCACCGGCAAGAGAGGGTGCTGTCATGCTGCGCCTGGATATGGTGGATGGCGTCGAGGACCACCATGCCGGGGAAGGTGGGCACCTGGTATTCGGTCTCGGTGCCGCCCTCGGCGTCGCCCCGGAATACGCGCAGGGTCACGCTCGACCCGACTGAGGACGTGGGACGCTTGGCTTCCTCTTTGTCCTCAAAGGTCGCCTCCCTGTCCATAGGCGTGCTGCCGAGTTTGCCTTCTATTTCGGTGGTCATGGAGATCCTCCTCTATTTTGTCTTACGTCCTTATGTGGAAAGTCGCCCCATAGTTCAGCGCGTACTTTGGCAATATCATCGTCCGTAATATCAAGACCTTCCCACAACCCGCGCAAAGGGGTACGTTGCACGGGTTGCACAGTCCTCAATTCCTGCTCGATTTGCGATGCAATTTCTTGTATCAAGCGCACCTTGTCGAGAAGAGAAAGCTGCTTTACAAGTTCTAGGATTTCCTCTAGGGTTATTGCCTTTGCCATGCTCTATTCCTACTCAATCGTAGGGCACAAGGTTAGAGTGGTATTTATTGCCTGACCGCGATTGACGTTAGTTCTTCGGGTTGGTCAGTCATATCACAACGTCCTCGCTGGGTAGGCGCGGATCGCATCGTCTATGGTCACGATAATCAGATCATGTTCCAACGCCTGGCAGACTAACATCCGGTCAAATGGGTCTCGATGGAAAAGAGCGAGGTTTGCAAGCCGTCTAACGCTAGCTTCATCCAGGGGCAGACTGTTAATCCCGTGCCTTTCACGCTGTACCGGCAGATACCTCTCCGGCGGTTGAGGCAATGGCAGCTTGCCAAGTTGGTATTTGACGACAGCCCCCCATAAAGACACAACGCTTAGAAAAACTTCATTATCGGGTTTACGTATTACCTCTTGAGTAGTATATGGCATACGCTTGTCCCCACTGATAAACCAGAGGAAGATATGCGTATCCAGCAGAAGTCTCATCTCCCCTCGAACTCGTTCAGGACGCTGTCGGGTAATGGTGCATCAAAATCATCCGGCACAACGAACTCCCCAGCGCATAACCCGAATGGCCGCAAGTCGTTAGTCTCCGACGATGCCGGTCTAACTTCTGCTACGGGCTTGCCATCGCGTAAAATCACCACAGTCTCTCCAGCCTCGACGCGCCGTAGATAACCTGGCAAGTCGCGTCCTATTTCATCTATACTGATCGAAATCATAGAACTGCCTTCTGTCTACTTCTTCTCGAACAACCTAGCCAGACCTGGCGATATTTCCGATACCAATAGGTCGTTCATGTTCATCTCAAGCATTTCATACTTACTATCTATAGGCCTGACTTCTATGTCTTATCGCTATAATATCAACGGTGTGCGCCTCGTCTGCTACCTCATAGATTACTCGATAATCGCCAACACGGATACGCCAGAGATTAGCGGCCCCTGCGATTTTCCTACACTTAGCGGGCCGAGGAGTGTGAGCAAGGCCTTCGATTTGAGGAAACACACGCCTAATTACACTGGCAGGAAGGCCTTCGAGTTCTCTCTGAGCCGAGCGAGCAAAAGTGATTGAATACTCAGGTTCAGGCACTCAACTTTCCCGATTGCCTCAGCGACTCTCGAACTGCATCTAATGACTCGCGTGGCTCCTCGGCCCGTGTACGTGCAAGGATCGAGTCGTAGAAATCCTCCCATAGCTCTCCATATTGTTTCAAGTCAATCAGTACGGCTACCTTTTCACCTGATGCGTCAATCACAAATTGGATGCCTTCCAATTCCTTCATTTGCACATTGCTCATTGCGCACTCCCTTCGAACTGGGCATTTCTTTCCTTACTTCTTCTCCTCGAACAGCTTCGCCAGCTCCGGCGGCATCTCCGGCACGGGGCGCGTGGTAATCTTAACTTTATCACCATCTTTGGTGGCGATGAGGTTCTTCTTTGCCCATTCGGGATCGAGGTTGGGGTAGTCGAGACGCCATTGCGCTCCGCGACTCTCCTTGCGTTCCAGGGCGCACCGCACGATGATCTCCGAGACCTTGAGCATGTTCAGGATGTCACGGGCGGTGTGCCAACCGGGGTTGTAGAGGCGACTACCTTCAATATGGAGGTTCTTAGCGCGCTCCTGCAATTCAAGCACCTGCTGAAGACACTTCGTAAGGCCCTCTTCGGTGCGGGCGATCATCGCGCCCTTCTGCATCGCGGCCTGCAGCTCCTGGGTGAGCAGGTAGGGGTTCTCGGTGCCTGGCGACTCGAAGGGGGCCAGCAGACTCGCGGCCTCCTGTCGCAGCTCGGCCTCGTCAATCGCTCCATGCTCGACCTGCCGCGAATACTCTGCCGCCGCTTCGCCCGCCCGCTTGCCGAAGACGAGAATGTCGCACAGCGCGTTACCTCCCAGACGATTGGCCCCATGCACGCCCGCCGACGTTTCGCCCGCCGCGTAGAGGCCGGGTAGAGTGGTCTCAGCCGTCTCCGGTTCGGCCTGCACGCCGCCCATCGTGTAGTGGATGGTGGGGTAGATTTCCATCGGCTCTTTGGTAATGTCTACGTCGCCCAGCGCGTGGAACTGCTCGTACATGCTGGGCAGCTTCCTCTTGATGAAGTCCGCGCCCCGGTGCGTCACGTCCAGGTAGACGCCTCCATGCTCGGTGCCGTTGCCCGCCAGCACTTCACGGTAGATAGCCCGCGCCACCACGTCACGTGGCAGCAGTTCGGGGGGCGGGCGGTTGTTGGCCTTGTCGGTGAGCCAGCGCGCGGCTTCCTCCTCGGTCTCCGCGAACTTGCCTTTGTAGAGGGCTGTCATGTACTTCGGGTCGAACATGAACCGCTCACCCTTGCCGTTACGCAGCACGCCCCCCTCACCGCGCACGCCCTCGGTGACGAGCAGGCCACGCACTCCGGGAGGCCACACCATGCCGGTTGGATGGAACTGTACCATCTCCATGCCGAGCAGATCTGCCCCCGCCTCATATGCCAGGATCGCCCCGTCGCCTGTGGACTCCCAAGAGTTGGAAGTCACCTTGTACATCCTGCCCCAGCCACCCGTCGCCAACACCACCGCCTTCGCCTTGATGGCGAAGAAGCGCCCCGTTTCGCGATTGTAGCCGAACGCCCCGACCACGCGCTCCCCATCCTTCAGCAGCCGCGTGATAGTGGTCTCCATGTAGCACTTCATCCCGGTTGACACGGCTTTATCCTGTAGGGTACGGATCAGCTCAAGGCCGGTGCGGTCGCCCACGTGGCTCAGGCGGCGGTAGGAGTGCCCGCCGAAGGGACGCTGCATAATCAGGCCGTCGGGCGTGCGGTCGAACACCGCGCCCCATTGCTCCAATTCGAGCACGCGCTCCGGGGCCTCTTTCGCCAGGATTTCGACGGTGCGCCAATTGTTGAGGAACTGGCCGCCCTTCATAGTGTCCATGAAGTGGACCTGCCAGTTGTCCTTCGTGTCCAGGTTGCCCAGCGCGCCCGCGATGCCCCCCTCGGCCATGACCGTATGCGCCTTACCCAGCAGCGACTTGCAGACCACGCCGACGCTAAGCCCCGCCTGCGCTACCGCGATAGCAGCCCGCAGCCCCGCGCCCCCCGCGCCTATTATCAGGACATCATGCTCAATCGTATCGTGCGAATCCATATGTTGAGAAATACTCCCTCTTGTAATGAAGACGAAACCGCCAAGACGCCAAGTGCGCCAAGAAAACGCCAAGATTTTAATTTATGGTTTGGTTATTAGCTCTGCTTATGGCTGTTTGATTTGTTTCTGAGCGTTGCGTGAGGACTACGCGCTTGATGCCGCCTTGCTTGAGAGCGGTTACGTTGAAGTTGATAAGGAGTCCCAATTGGTGGCCGGTTGCGCGCAGGTAGGAAAGAACTTGGGCCACATGAACGGAGGCCAATGCTTCAACGGCTTTCAATTCAATTACCAGCGCGTCCGCTACTAATACGTCAAGGCGTCCGTGCCCTATTTCTTTACCTTTATACAGCATGGGCACCGGCAACTGCCTGGCGAACGGTATGCGCCGTATTTGCATCTCCGTACAAAGAGCTTCTTCATACAAGCCCTCAAGTAGCCCAGGCCCTAACAGGCTATGCACCTCGATAGCAGCCCCAATCACAGCCCGCGCCCAAGCATCCACATCTTCATCTGGTTGTCTAATCATGCAGCCCTCGCCTCAAATCCACTTGTTTCTACGATCTGCTTAATGTCGAGCAACAATCTAATGCACAAGCACCTAAACAATAAAATACTTGGCGTTTTCTTGGCGCTCTTGGCGTCTTGGCGGTTTCGTTGTCATTTTCAGAAGAACCTGAAATCCGTTATCCAGCCCGCCGCCACTGAGCGGATGTAAAAGTCGGCTACCATCACGGAGATGAGGCTGCACCATGCGTATAGCGAGTGGCGGGAGTTCAGGAAGCTGACCTGCTTCCAGATGCCGTAGCGCGTCCGGCTGGCGAGGGAGCACGAGTAGCAATTGACCCGGCCCCCTATGAGGTGGCGGAACGAGTGGCACGAGAAGGTATAGAGCGACAGCAACACCACGTTCGCTATGAGGATGAGCGCGCCCAGCCCCATGTGGAAACCGTCTTCCCAGAAGAACGCTACGATGGCGTCATACGACAGGATGAAGATGAAGGCCACCGCCGCGTAGAAGGCGAACCTGTGCAGGTTTTGCAGTATCAGAGGGAAGCGCCGCTCGCCGCTATATCGCTTGCGGGGAAGTGGCTCCGCAACCGCACAGGCAGGCGGGTCCAGGAAGAAGGCACGGTAATAGGCCAGCCGGTAGTAGTAGCACGTCAGGCGGAAGCTGAGAGGGAAGATGAGGATATACAGCGCAGGAGATATTCGCCAGCCTGCTATGCTCCAATCGAAGGGTAGATGTGGCGAATAGAAAGGGGCGAGGTACGGTCCGAACTCGAAATACTGGTTCTCGAATGCACGCCACAGCCCGTACAGGCCGAAGCCGCCCAGCACGATGACCGTGATCATCGGTTTTATCCACCAGGCGTCTCGGCGGCTGGTGAGGGCCAGCGGTGCGCGTCCTGCTTCTTTGCTTTGCGCGGTACGTACTGCCATGTCAGCTTTGCTCCTCTTTCAAGGGGTCAGGGGTTAGGGATCAGGGGTCAGTTAGAGCTAGAAGTCACGGTCCAGGTCGAGATCGTAGGTGGATTGGGATTCTCTGGCCTCGACCACGCGTATTGACGTTACCAGGCCGGGCACGATGGCGATGCAATCTATCTGGACGAGCACGCCGCCGGGGAGGCCACCTTGTACGGTGGAGCGGGCAGGCTGGGCCTCGCCGAAATACTCTTCGTACACGTCGTTCATGGCGGGGAAGTCGCTGAAGTGCGCCAGGAATACGGTGGTCTTCACGACGTGCCGGAGGCTGGACCCCGCCGCTTCGAGGACCGCGCCCAGGTTCTGCATTACGCGGTGGGTCTGCGCCTGAACGTCGCCCTCAACCAGTTGGTCGGTCTCAGGGTCGAGGGCTATCTGCCCCGTGCAGAATACCAGGCCGTTGGCGACCACAGCCTGCGAATAAGGGCCGATTGCAGCCGGAGCGCCCCCCGTCTGAACGCGCGTCTGCTGCACTTCCGTTGACATAGGAGTAACCCCCTTCCATGAATGAGGAGTCTGTGCGGACGAAGGATAGACTGCGAGCTTAGGCGCATGTTAGCAGATTTGCGTGATGGGCGCAAGTGCCGCATGTCTGATGACTTCTCTTGAGATTTTTGCAGGCATGCAAAATGCCTCTGACCTTAATAGTCTAGGAGCATTCTTGTGCGTAAATTGTGGCGCGCCCGGAGAGATTCGCTGCCTGAGAAGACCCCTTCACCCCATCTCACTATGAGCTTTCGCATGAGAGAAGCGCTAATCGCATGGGTGGATTAGAGTAACCCGGAACATATGATGATATCTTATAGAGGCAGGGGCAAGTTGTCCGCCCCTTATAAACCCAGAAAAGTGTGCTATAATCACTGCAATCAAAGGCAAGCATCAATCCGGGCTGGAAGAGTTTTACTCTTAGCCTGCTGCCCCGTTGTCTAATGTTGCTTTATTACGGCAGCTATTGACTATTTGCTTTTGTGTATCTGACATGAAAGGGGTAGTGCATGCCAAAGGAATTACCATCCTGCGACTTAGTTTTGAAGGGGGGTATCACGAGCGGTATAGCCTATCCTCCCGCACTATACGAGCTATCGCGGAAATACCGCTTCAACTCGATTGGGGGTACCTCTGCAGGTGCCATCTGCGCCGCGGGCGCAGCCGCCGCTGAATACGCACGCCAGCGCGACACCGGCGAGGGCGGCTTCGATACCCTGATGGAAATGAGCAGTTGGCTCAGCAAAGGTAAGAACCTGATCCATTTCTTTGACACGCCGAAGGGCACGCGTTCCATTATAACTCTCATGAACTCTATAGGGGCAATTGGAGGGAAAAACAATTCTAAACTGCCTATGCCTCTGAGACTCCTGGGGGCCTTGCCCAGAACTACACCCTTCTATTTTCTAGTGGGGTTACTCGCGGGAGGACTTATCGGAGTGGCCTTGGCGAGGCTCATCGCGCCCTGGCTCCAATCTTTCATAGTCGATGCCAGCAAGGAGTTGCAATGGATAGTCCCAAGTGTGCTCGTGACAGGGGCGCTGGCACTGTTGAGCGCGCTGGTCACATGGCTGCTAGCGCGGGAAGCTGTTGATAACGAGGCAAAAGCGGTGCTTAGCGCGCTGCTTGGAGTGGTAGTACTGGGAGCACTCTTGACCCTCGCCCTTCCCTGGGTGCTAAACCTGCTCGCGCGCGACCTGTTCGACAATCCAATCTTCGCACTCTCGGCTCTTTTGGGCCTATTAATCGGATACCTGGGCGGTGCACTTGTGAGCATATTCCATCTGATATTTGGGGTGCTGCTCAAGGATGTGCCCAGGAACTACTATGGGATCGTCAGCGGGCACGACCCAAAGTCAGATGAGCAAAAAGACGACCAGGGACGTCCCAAGAACCCTACTAACTACTGCGATTGGCTGAGCGTCCAGCTTGACGAGATTGCAGGCTTGCGCGACCGCGATTCCCCACTTACCTTTGGGGATCTGTGCGAACAGGGGATCACACTCAAGATGCTCAGCACGAACGTCAGTGTTGGTCTTCCCTTTGAGTTGCCATTCACAAAAAATGTCCTTATCTTCAACGAGCTTGACATGCGCAAGCTATTCCCCGACTACATAGTGGATCATATGATGCGCACTTCCTGCAAGGTCGGGAGCTCCTGCCCCGGCGAGCCTTTCATACCCACGGAGAAGTTGCCGCAGGGCTACTATTACGTGCCGCAGGCTGCGGATTTTCCTGTGGCTGTTGCCATGCGCATGAGCCTTGCCGTGCCCATATTCCTCAGCGCGGTCCCTTTTTACTCGATCTCGGTGGCCGCGTATGACCGCGCTCGCAAGGGAGGAGAGGACCTGATGCCGTATCGCGGAAAGGAGAAAGGCAAGAGCCAAAGGAACGACCTGCTGCTTAATTACTTCAGCGACGGCGGCACATGCAGCAACTTACCTATCCACTTCTTTGACAGCTGGCTACCTACTCGTCCCACTTTTGGCATCAACCTCACCGCCATGCCTGGCGACGCTATTGACGAGGATGAGAAAACTGTTGAGCCTTCTTTTATCAGCGCGCTTTTGGCGAAACCGGAAGAGGCAGGAGCCAACCATTCGCGTGACAACCATGCTCCGTCCCGTAGGGTCCCTGCCATCGAATTGCCCCAGCCTGGAACCGTTCTCAACCCTGAATACCGGCCCATCTACAACCCTTTAGACTTCATACTGAAGATCTCTGATACAGCGCGCGAGAACCACGACAACCAGCAGGCCATGCTGCCTGGCTACAGCGAGCGCATCATTCAAGTACGCTTCAAAGAGGGTGAAGGCGGCATGAACCTCGCCATGTCACCCGATACTATTGATGCCATCACGATGAAGGGAGAACTGGCAGGTAAGGAGCTTCGCTACGCCTTCAATTTCGAGCACCACCGTTGGACTCGCTTCCTGGTGCTCATGTCTCACCTTGAGACCGAACTTGCAAAGATGCATACGGCATTCAATAGCACCAACCTGAACCCGACCTACTCCGAGTTGATTGATCCGGCGAATATGATTGCGAAGTTCACACGCGACGAGGAGGGCGAACCTCCAGAGTTTACCATGTCTCCCCAGATGGGACCAGATGAAAACCAACCGCATCAGCGTGACAGTGACTGGCGTTCAGAATCACTAGTACTTACTAATGAGTTGTTGGGTGTTATAGAGGCATGGAAGCAGCGGCAGGAAGCGATGCAGTCCAATGGGACCGATGGTATAACTGACAGTTCTTCCAGCCAACGCGATACAATTGGACGCGACATGGGAAAGTGCGATCTGACGAGCACAGGGCCGCAGTTGAAGCATTTCAGCGCGAATTGTCCGGAGCCTAAGTCGGTGATGCGTATTATCCCGCAGATATAACGGAGGAGTAGGAGAGCCAAGTGGGGCCGGCACAGGCCCTATTTCAGCTGGGCAACAACTACACCAGAGGCCACGTGACTAAGGTAACCGCCAAGACTTTCTTCCCCACTGCCAGACCCCTCAGAACGTAGGATAGAAGTGTCTATGAGATCTTAGTTCATGTAACGACAAACCAGAAAGTAAATGTAATAGAGCAACCCCACGGTGGCTCTCCAGCTGGATTTATCGTTTGTATAAGCGTTGTGCTAGCCTTATGAGTAGCTATGCCTTACCGATAGGTGAGACGCTATCAGTTGTAGTTACGCACAAAATCGGGGTTTGCGCGCCCGGAGAGATTCGAACTCCCGGCCCTCTGATCCGAAGATATCAGAGCCTAAACGCTGTGCTATTGTGCCTACAGTACACCGCTAAAAAGGCCGAGTTATCAACTCTAATTACAGCCTCTTATCTTGCTGCATCGCACCCAATGATATTTCGTCAGTGGGTACGGACGTAAAACAACCACTAAAAAATGGGCTTACCCTTACCCGAGAGGCTTCTGCCCATACAGCGCCGAGGGCACCTAAACAGTACAAGGGTGTTTGCAACGTGTGTGGTACGGTACTTACTGGACTTGCCAATAAGAAGTACTGTTCGCATGATTGCAACCTATAGGCACGCCACGACAAATGGTACAGGTAGCCCATAGAATACTACTTTGAACGCTTCTAGCCCATGGCAACATAGGCTCCGTATCGGGTCTAGAAGCCGGGGATATCTATGCTCATGCTCCCAGTTGCCTATGCACTTTCTACGTGGAGCTCAGGAAACCCCAGGATAGCTCCACTTGGCTTCCCCAGGCCATACCCAATCCCAAACACCCCCACCAGGATCAGCACAGCGCACACCACGAGGGCGGTAGCCTCCCACCTCCAACGCATCTGCGCCAGGAAGCCCACCGCCATTGCGCCGAGCACGAAGATACATGAACCTGCTGATTAAGATCCCCCGAGAAGGGGGTCCGCCAAACTCCATTTTGTGTGTGAAAACAGAACTTCTTTGCCATTGCGGTCCGCTTAAATCCGCCGAACTTTGCGGGTTTGGTCGTCAGGGCCGTCGCTGTCTTTAGCTCGGAGGATGGTTTCCAGGCTTCTAGCGAAACGGCCCGCGCCATCTGCACGCAAGAAAGCGTGGAGCAACGGGGCCGAGAGCATCCAGCACAACCCCAAAGGAAAACATAAGTTCCTTTTGGTGTTTTAGCTATGTGAAGTCTCAAGTCCGACGTTTAAAAGTCGTTTCTCTCTGTTCCAGCAGAGTATCGAGCCACCGGCCTATTTCTTCTGCCATAAAGTGGTGACGAGACTCGTACACGATAGATCGATAGATTTCTAGGCTTCGTGACGCCAACGCTAGAGCGCGCTCTAATTGCGTTTCCGCAGCCGCAAGCCGAGCAAGTCCATAGAGGGCTGCCGCCTCAGGTTCCTTGGTATGGTTTTCGCGTGCAATGTCTGCAGACTCCTCAAAAGCCTGCCCGGCGCTTACCAGATCCCTTTCGTGTAGATAGAATTCACCGAGAGCGTTTAGCGCATTGGCAACGCGCCACGGGTCTTCAGCTGACCGCGCTTCCCTGACCGCTTGTTGTAGATGCTTCTTTGCTGAGCCGAAGCGCCCCTGCTTAGTAGCAACTATGCCCATGTTTGTATATATTGCGCTGAGCCTCATGGGGTTACGGCCTAGCCTTTCCGCAAGAACCTTTGCCCGTATGAGATAGACATCGGCCTGACCGTAGTCCCCCCGCCTGCTCGCAACTTCGCCAAGCTCGGTGAGTATCGACACGCTATCATCAACATTCCCAATCTGATCCGCGCGGCGGAGGGCTTGCTTGAAGTATTCCTCACTCGCAGAGAAGTCGCCAAAGTTGTAGGCAACAGCGGCGAGATTCTGAAGATGCCCGATGATTCTGCGGGCACTTCCCACGTTATTGGCTTTTTCCAGACCCTCAAGGGAGTATTCCTGCACCAGCCCATAGTCGCCCCGAACAAATCGAAATGCGGCTAGGTTGAGGAGTGCGACGCTTATAGTATCGTCATCATTTATGCTCCGCGCGATCGCCAGACTCTCGAGATAGTGCTCTTGTGCGGCTTCGTCCTTGCCGGTCACGTCTTCGACTAATCCGAGATTGGATAGCAGGATGCCTGCCCGCCTCACGTCACCTGTCCTCCGAGCTAACTTGAGTGCACGACGGAAGTAACGAACCGCTTGAGAATTCTTGCCTTTGTAAAACGCAAAAATACCTAAGTGCGACAGTGCCGAACTCGCAGTAGCATTGTCCTTCTGGCGTTCGGCAATCTTCAAGGCTTCCCGTATTCTAGCCTCAGCCTCTGTGTGGTCTCCCTGCTTTTCAAGAGTCTGACCCAAATGCAGCAAGCTGACCCCAAGGCGCTGATCGTCTTCTATGACTTGGCTCGCTTGAACCGCCTTATCCAGGAGCACCCTGGCATCTCTGTAGCTGCCGGAGATGTCGAGGAAACGGTAAAAGGCATTCGCACCATCGACGAAGGATTCATAGATCGATCTGTTCAAGGTAGTACTCCAGTGCAGCAGTAATGTTGCCCCTTTCGTGCCTGATCAAGGCGAAGTCGGATTCGTGACTTTGTACGAAATCGATGTAATAGCGCACGTGACCCTGGCGAGTCCGGTCTTTCTCGCCCGATAGTCCCAGCTGTTTGTCTGCATACTTGCGAACGGTTTCAAGCATCCTCAGCCCAAGGTCGCCCTCCGAGTGACGTTTTGCCAGCAGATGAACATCCAGGAGTTTACGAAGAGCTGTGACGACGTCCGGCGGCTGGATATCGTCAGCCGAACATACTATCTGTGCCGCTTCCCACGAGCACCCGTTTTCGAACACGGCGAACCTGCGAAATACGCGCTGCTCGTTCGATACCAGCTCCTCGTTGGGGTTGAGCAGCTTATAACTCCAATCGATTGCCGACTCCAAGGTCTGTTGGCGCAGAGGCCGGTTCCCTGGGCCACCGGTAAGAAGACCTAACGGATTGTTCAACTGTACGAGGAGGGAATCGAGCGGCATTTGCGTCGCCCAGCCGGCAGTCAGTTCTATGGTGAGGGGTAGCCCGTCCAAACGCCAGCAGATTTCGGCGATTGTCCTCGCAGTAGCATCGGTAACCGGTACCGCATCACCAGCCAGTTCTGTGAACAGCTGCATTGCCGAATATTTGTGGATGTCGTCGCGTGTTATTGGTGCGTCTCTCTCCGGCACCTTTAGGGGCGGCACCTCAATTACCTCTTCGCCGTCCAAATTCAACTTCTGACGGCTGGTGACGATGATGTTCAGACTTCTTTCTACGCCCATAAGTTCCCGCACCAAAGTGGCAGCGGCTAGAAGCTGCTCGAAATTATCTAGAATGAGCAACATGTGTTTGCCCCGGACGTAGTCCTTAAGCGTCATGAGCGGGGTCTTGTCAGCCTCTTCCACGACTTCAAGTGTCTGCAGGACGGTGCTAACTAGCGAAGTGGCTTCAGTGACCGTATCAAGGGGTACGAAGAAGACGCCATCAGTGTAGTCACTCAGGAGCCTTGAAGCAGCTCTTTTGGCCAATTCGGTCTTGCCAACGCCGAAAGGCCCAACTAAGGTCAGGAGCCTGGCTTTGCCTGACCACAGGCGGGTAGATATCCGAGCGAGGAGAGCCTCTCTTCCCACAAAGGAGCGGGTTTCCCCTAGCAAGTTGTGTCGCGTAGCTGTTGTAGGAAGCCTGGGAACCCGACCGCTCGTAGCGCAGGCGAGATATTCATCTAGCTGCTCCTCGGTGATTTTGAGGGGAACAGCCAGAAGACGGGCATTTTTCTCAGATGCTTTATTCTCACTTTCAAGCAACTGGATCGTTCGAGTGCCCAGCCCCGCACCCTCGGCAAGCATCTTCTGTGTCAAGCCGAGAGTCTCCCTTCGCGCTCGTATCCATTCGCCAAAGTTACGGGGTGATGCAGTGGCCATAACTAGTCTCCGAACGACATCCGCATTATACATCTCCTCTCAATTCCCTTCTATTCTTCTGTAATCTTGCGTGTTTTTTTGCGGCTTGGACGTAGATAGGCGGCACTTTGGCTTGGTATCGTGTAAGTGCCGGCATTCTACCCTACGCGCGCAGTTTGGTCACAGGGGCCTTGATGAAGAGAACAGGCTTCTACCACGCATAGACTCAAAGCGACGAAATGGGTAGGGCAAGCTGGAAGAGGTTGAGAAGGGTAAGGGTAGTTAGTCATATGAACGAAGTATCCCAGCATGGAGGCCTGCATAACGTTCCCACCGCTGGAGAATGCCGACGTGATCACGCTGGCTCGGCACATATGCCGGCAGGCTCCAGCAGGCATCAAACGGCATGTGGTGACGTGTGGGCGCATCTTCAACCTTAATGTAACGCTCCAGCTTCTAATGCTGCCGACTGCGAAACTGCCGCGATCGGCCGCGTAGCGGCAAGTGCTTTTGTCGTCACGCTACCAACAACATAAATAAGGGAGGACAACATAATGACAATTATACATTTACACGACGATGCGACGAGCGTAGATCACCTGACCAACCCTAAGGAGGACAAGACAATGGCTATTACACACGACAACCCGACAAGCATACTTCAAACCAGCAACCCAAACCAGAGCGAAATAGCCCAGCGCGCCCCCAGCGTTACAAGCGTGCCAAGCGTAAGTAAGAACGCCCAGGCCGTCCTGGAGAAGCGTATTCTGGCAAGAGACAAACATGGCAAGGTCATTGAAACGGCGGACCAAATGTACCGCCGCGTCGCCCATAACATCGCGCTAGCCGAGGCCACCTACGGTGGCAGCGTAGAGGAATGGGAAGAGATATTCTACCAGCTGATGAGGTCAGGCAAGTTCCTCCCCAATTCCCCCGCGTTGATGAACGCAGGTCGGGCACTCCAGCAACTGTCCGCCTGTTACGTGCTACCTGTCTCTGACAATGTAGGTGATATTTTCACTGCCGTCCGCAACCAAGCCCTCGTCCACAAGACCGCAGCCGGTACGGGCTTTAGCTTCGGCCGCCTGCGGCCGAAGGGCGATGTGGTCAAGAGCATGGGGGGTACAGCGGGCGGGCCGATCGAGTTCATGCGCGTTTTCAACTCTGCAACAGCGGTGATGAAGAGTGGCGGCAACCGGCGTGGCGCCAACATGGCGATCCTTCCCATTGACCACCCCGATATCGAGGAGTTCATTGATTTGAAGAACAACCTGTCGGAAATGACGAACTTCAATATCTCCGTGGCCATCACCGAGCGCTTCCTGCAGAAGGTCGAGCAGGACCACGTGCACGAACTCATTAATCCCCGTACTGGCCAGGTAGCGAAAAAGGTGAGTGCACGCAAGCTCTTTCAGAAGTTGACCCAAAACGCCTGGCGCACTGGCGAGCCGGGCATCATCTTCATCGACCGGATCAACAACTCGCGTTCCAATCCCACCCCCGCTCTCGGCGAGATCGAAAGCACAAACCCCTGCGGTGAGCAGCCTCTCCTGCCCAATGAGAGCTGTAACCTCGGCTCTATCAATCTGGGAAGGCTGGTGATCTGGGATGGTGTTCATCGCCGGATAGATTGGGCTGAGTTGAAGAAGATCACGCACGTGGCCATCCGCGCTTTGGACAACATGATAGACATAAATAGCTATCCTCTGCCAGAGGTCGCCGAGATGAGCCTCAACAACCGGCGAGTCGGCCTCGGCGTTATGGGTTGGGCGGATATGCTCTACCAGTTAGGCATCCCCTACAACTCTCGCCGAGCAGTTGAGCGTGCTGAAGCGGTAATGCGCTTCATAGACCGCGAGGCGAAGAACGCCTCCGAAGAGTTAGCTTCCAATCGAGGCGTCTTCCCAAACTGGGAGGAAAGCATCTACGGGCCTAAGGGCCAAAACCGCCCCAATGCCCATGGCATTCGCCGGCTTCGGAACTGTGCCGTGACTACTATCGCGCCCACGGGCACCATTTCAATCATCGCGGACGCCTCCGCCGGCATTGAGCCGCTGTTCTCGTTGGCCTTCAGGCGCAACATAATGGACAACAGCGACCTACTGGAAGTCAACGAGTACTTTGTCGAAGCTGCTAAGCGCAACAATTTCTACAGCGATGACCTGCTGGAAGATATAGCTGATCGTGGTACTCTCGCCCACCGCCAGGATGTGCCGGACTGGGCTAAGGCGATCTTCGTCACCGCCCACGATGTCAGCCCTGAGTGGCATATACGAATGCAGGCTGCCTTCCAGAAGCACACCGACAACGCGGTGTCAAAGACCGTCAACTTCCCCAACGATGCTACCGAGGAGCAGGTTCGCGAGGTATTCCTGCTGGCGTACCGATTGGGCTGCAAGGGCGTAACCATCTACCGTGATGGTGCGCGAAGTGAGCAGCCTATGAGCACCATTACGAGAAGGGATGGCCAGCCAGCCCAGGTCGCAGGAAATGCCCCTGGCGCATCGGTGGGTAGTAGTGGTGCCCCAAGCGGCAATTGGACGACGCCACGTACCTTAGTATCAATGAAGCAGCTCATGCAGCGAAAAGAAAGGCAGCCCACAACAGCTAAGGCTCGTCAGAGCGCGGTCCTGCCACGCCCGGTGCCCGAGGGCGACATACCTGGCTGGAGCAGCCACGTGAGAACGCCGCAAGGCACAGTGCATCTCCATGTAACAGAGCTGGATGGCGAGCCGTTCGAGTGCTTCCTGCATGGCGCAAAGGCAGGCACGGACCTGGCCGCGCTGACAGAAGCCCTCGGCCGGCTAATGTCGCTGGTGCTACGTTCGGGCCTTGGGGTCCGTTCTATCATCGAGCAGTTGAAAGATATAGGCGGTAGCCACCCCCTGCGGTACGGCCCTGTGAAGGTACTCTCACTGCCCGATGCCATAGCCAAGATCCTGGAGCTTCACTACTTCCCGGACGTCCAGCCTATAAAGCAACTAGTTTCTGATGAGCACGGTAATGTGTCGCTCGTAGGGAAAGCTACACTACCCCGGTCCCGGCCAGGACGAAGCGCCATCCTGGGTGACATCTGCCCCAATTGTGGCAATGCTACCCTGGTACATAGCGAAGGCTGCAAGAAATGCCACGGGTGTGGGTTTAGCGAGTGCTAGAACCGCGAGTAGCCTAGCATCACAAATAAGAGGCCGTCGTTGAGCCGACGGCCTCTTTTGCCGGGTACCGGCCGCCTTCGCTACCCTGCCGGCGTGCACGCCATCTCCCTCAAAAACCACTGCTCCCGGTTCCAAGTGGATCTTGACATCCAAATGCCCAGGTGATAAACTTCCCGCACAACTAGACTCGCCGTATAATCTGCGGTGCAGTCTCCCTGTCTCTGTTTAATTCTAAGAAGGTACTTGCATGAACAACTTCTCAGAAAAGGCGAACTTCATCTGGTCCGTAGCCGACCTCCTTCGCGGCTCGTACAAGCCCCATGAGTACGCAGACGTCATACTTCCACTGGTGGTCCTTCGCCGCCTCGACGCTGCTATCGAGCCGACCCGCGACAAGGTTCGCACCGCCTACGAACAGTACAAAGACCGCCTCGCCAACCTGGACGGTGTCCTTCGCGGTGTTGCCGGCTCTCCTATCTACAACACCTCGCCGTACAACTGGCAACGCTTACTCGACGCCCCAGCCGACCTCGCTCAAAACCTCGTCGCCTACCTCAACGGCTTCTCTACCGACGTTCAGGACATCATCGAGAAGTTCGACTTTCGCCGCCAGATTGGCCGCCTCCAGTCCTCCGACCGCCTCTATCCGATTATGAAGCAGTTTGCCACGATAGACCTCCACCCCGACCGCGTGTCTAATATGGAGATGGGCTACATCTTCGAGGAGCTTATCCGCCGCTTCTCCGAGCAGTATAACGAGACCGCAGGGGAGCACTTCACCCCTCGCGAGGTCATCCGCCTGATGGTCCAGCTCCTCTTCTCACAGGATGACGACGTGCTCCACCGTCCCAACCTGATCCGTACCATCTACGACCCCGCCTGCGGCACCGGCGGTATGCTCACCGAGGCCAAACGCTTCATCCTCGACCACAACTCCCAGGCCCAGGTGCTCCTCTTCGGCCAGGAGCTTAACCCCACCTCCTATGCGGTCGCTAAGTCCGATATGCTCGTCAAGGGCGAGGACCCTGAGCGTATCGCTTTCGATGATACTTTCACCAAAGACGGCCACGCCGGGCAGCGCTTCAACTTCATGCTCTCCAATCCTCCCTACGGCGTGGACTGGAAGGGCTTCGAGCCGTCCATCAAGAGGGAATACGAAACTAAAGGTTACCAGGGCCGCTTTGGTGCGGGCCTGCCGCGCATCAATGATGGCTCCCTCCTCTTCCTCCAGCACATGATCTCCAAGATGAAAGACGACGAGGAAGGCTCGCGCATCGCTATCGTCTTCAACGGCTCGCCCCTCTTCACCGGCGATGCAGGCTCCGGCGAGTCCGAGATACGACGCTGGATATTCGAGCACGACTGGCTGGAGGGCATTGTAGCCCTCCCCGACCAGCTTTTCTACAACACCGGCATCAACACCTACATCTGGATACTCACCAACCGTAAGGCACCCCACCGCAAAGGCAAGGTCCAGCTAGTCAACGCGGTCTCCTTCTTCGGCAAGATGCGGAAGTCCCTCGGCAACAAGCGCAACGTCATCAGCGAGGCTCAGAGCGCCGAAATAGTGGCTATCTACAGCGCCTATCAGGAGGGCGAGCACTGCCGCATCTTCGATACCACCGACTTCGGCTATCGTAAGATCACCGTTGAGCGCCCCCTGCGCCTCAGCTTCCATGTCACCCCGGAGCGCATCGCACGCCTCCACGACGAAAAAGCCTTCGCCTCCCTCGCCGAGAGCAAGAAGACCCACCCCGATGCGAAGGCACAGGAGGAAGAGCTAGGCCGCCACTACCAGCGCGACATCCTCACCGTCCTCGACCGCCTCCACAATCGCCAGTACGACTCCCGCGTTACCTTCGAGCGCGAGCTACAGGCTGCCGCCCAATTCTGCGGCGTGCGCCTCACCCCGCCCATCCAGAAAGCCATCATATCCGCCCTGGGCGAGCGCGACGACACCGCCACCCCCTGCCTCGACAAGAAGGGCCGCCCTGAGCCTGACCCCGAAGCCCGCGACTTCGAGAACGTCCCTCTGAAGGAGAGCGTCCACGACTACTTCAAGCGCGAGGTCCTCCCCCACGTGCCTGACGCCTGGATCAATGAGAGCGTGACCGACCACAAGGACGGCAGGCCAGGCAAGGTCGGCTATGAGGTCAACTTCAACCGCTACTTCTACAAGTACCAGCCTCCCCGCTCGCTGGACGAGATAGACCGCGAAATTAAGGAGTTGGAGCGTGAGATAGTCGCTATGCTCACCGAGGTAACCGCGTGACACAGCTTGATACTGAGTTACTCGTCGCTGATACGGCCCCTAAGCGACGCCGCTACCCCGCGTATAAGCCTTCGGGTGTGGAGTGGTTGGGTGAGATACCTGTGCATTGGGAGGTGAAACGGATAAAGGATGTGACACACATCAATACTGATGTACTACGTGACGACACCGATGCAGATTACACCATCCAGTATATTGACATTGGTAACGTATCCCTACAAGGCGTCATGGCAGAGCCGGAGTCGCTACGGTTTGAAAATGCACCCAGCCGTGCTCGCCGCCGAGTAAATTCTGGTGATACCATTATTTCGACAGTTCGAACCTATTTGCAAGCGATTGCGTACTTCGAAAATCCTGCGCCTAATCTGGTCGTTTCAACTGGTTTTGCTGTACTACGTCCAGGTAACGGTATACACCCAAAATTCCTTTATTACCTCGTGAGATGTCCCTATTTCATTGATACCGTCATGGTCAACTCAGTTGGGGTTAGTTATCCAGCTATAAACCCTTCTATGCTTAGCTGCCTACCTGTATGGATCCCACCCCTGCCCGAACAACGCGCCATAGCCGCCTACCTCGACCGCGAGACCGCTTCCATAGACACCCTCATAGACCGCAAGCAGCGCCTCATCTCCCTCCTACAAGAGAAGCGCACCACCCTCATCTCCCATGCCGTCACTCGCGGCCTTGACCCCTTCGCGCCTCTCAAGCCCTCCGGTGTGGAGTGGCTAGCGGAGATACCTGCTCATTGGGAGATACGGCGCATCAAGATGGTTTCCTCGCTTATTACTAGCGGATCGCGCGGCTGGGCAGCTTACTACAGTGAAGAAGGAGCTATCTTCCTTCGCATTGGGAATCTCACCCGCACGTCAATCGCACTTGATCTCACTGACATACAGCATGTATCTCCCCCAGTTGGTGCAGAAGGCGCACGCACCCGTGTGAGATCAGGAGACGTTCTCACTTCTATTACAGCCTACATTGGATCAGTTGCAGTTGTCAAAATGGATATCGGCACGGCATATGTAAATCAACACATTGCGCTTATTCGCCCCAGGACGAATGTGATCCTACCGGAATGGTTGGGCTACTGCTTGCTCTCCAGGGTGGGTTCTGCACAGTTCGGCCAACTGCTTTACGGTGGTACAAAGGACGGCCTGGGCCTTGATGATGTTGCGAACCTGCTTATCCTCTTGCCGCCTATGCTGGAGCAGTGTGCAATTGTTCAGCATATCGAGGAGGAAACTGCAAAGATAGACACCCTCATCGCCAAAGTCCGCCGGCACATCGCGAAGCTGCAAGAGTACCGCACCGCCCTCATCTCAGCCGCCGTCACGGGTAAGATAGACGTAACGTTGCTAAAGGAGTCCCACAACCATGAAAGCTAGATTTTCAGAGTTCTCCTATGGGTTTGCACTCTCCTATGAAATTATACATAGTCTCCATAGCACAGCTCGGGGTGCTCCTCGCTTCCCATCTTTGCTGGAGGAAGCCCAACTTGGCTACGACGTCAACTTCGAGAAGCTCGGTTGGCCTCTCTTCTTGCAGTTCAAGCGTGCCGAATATATCGGGAGAACTACAGGTCTGCAATGGTCCAGCTATGGCGGGCCCTATTATCGTTTGGCCATAGAACGGCGTAACCAGTCGAGCCAGCATAGTGTGTTGAAGAGACTTGCAAACACCCAGCCAGATGTTTACTATGTCGCCCCTTGCTTCTGGACCTTGCCTGAGTTCGATACCCACTTTGTCAATCAGGCGGTGTTTGATAACAGCATCTTCTTCCGCCTTAGCAATGTACCCCCTCTCCCGGATGATCTTCAGCACTATATTACCTTTAGCCCAGATCGCCCCGGCTATATGTGGCATTCGGACAATGCAGAGCGATTTACAGGCTCTGTTATGGGATCACAACTCTTCAACTTCATACGGGAGCACCGCCCAGAGCCTATAGTTATAGATGCTGCTTATCTTCTTAGATTACGCCGCGACCTTACCAATATTATCCTGGAAGATGATAGACGGAATCTTATAAGGGCCTCTGACTTTCGCGGAGCCGATGATCCTCTGACCAAAATCGTGCAGGATGTTCGACATTTGCTGGCTACGTACTTTGAGTTACAGATGTTTGTGATACCCGGCCCATAGAGCTACGCCCTCATCTCAGCCGCCGTCACAACCAAGATAGACGTTGGGGAGCGCCAGGCATGAGCGACATAAAGCTGTTCCGTACAGATAATGACACTATTACCGAGCTAAAAGGCACCTCCGTCCAACTCGAGAAGTCCCTCCAAACTCTAATCGAGAAGAACCTGGAAGCCTTCCTCGGCGTTCGCTTCCTCGCGTCCGAATACTCCACAGGCAAGGCCCACGCAGGTAGGATCGACACCCTGGGCCTGGACGAGAACGGCTACCCGGTCATCATCGAGTACAAGCGCGCCACCAATGAGAACGTCATCAACCAGGGTCTCTTCTACCTCAACTGGCTCATGGACCATAAAGCCGACTTCAAGCTCCTCGTCATAGAGCGCCTGGGTGGCGACGTAGCCAAAAGTATAGAGTGGTCTAGCCCGCGCCTGCTCTGCATCGCCGGCGACTTCACGAAGTACGATGAGCACGCGATCCAGCAAATCAACCGCAATATCGAATTGATCCGCTATCGCCGCTACGGCGCCGATTTCCTCTTACTTGAGCTGGTCAATACGACCGGCCAGCATACTGCCACGTCTACTGCCGGTGCGCCTGATAGCGACGGCCAGGACCCGATCATCAAAAAGCCAAAAGGCCCCTACAAGATATTCGCTGAGCTACTCGCACAGGCTGAGCCTGCCACGCGCGACCTGTATGAAGCCCTGAAAGCGTTCTGCCTTGCGCTAGGGGATGATGTCCAGCTCAATACTCTTGCCTATTACGTAGCCTTCAAGCGCCTCAAGAACTTCGTCAGCGTAGAGGTCCGCAAAACTAAGCTCATGGTATACGTAAAGGTAAACCCGGACCATGTGCAACTGGAGGAAGGCTTCACCAGGGATATGCGTACCATCAGCCACTATGGCACGGGCGACCTTGAGATTGTTGTGGACTCTGCCGATGATCTGGAGCGCGCCAAGCCCCTCATATTGAAGAGCTACGATGTAAGTTAGATGGCCCGCGCGAGAGTGGCGGGGTTCCTGCCTACGGTACCTCAATCTCCGCCGGCACACGCGAAGCTGCGAGAGTATCGCACCGCCATTATCTCAGCCACCGGCACAGGCAAAATAGACGTAAGGAGGCAAATTTGACACGACCTGACTCTATACTCAAATATGTCGCCATACTGATCGCGGTTGCGGCTGTGGTCGTGGTTGTCGGGGGCTATTTTTACGGCTGGGAGTGGACCGGCTTGAACGCCTACACCGCCAGTGATCAGTACCATCCATACAAAACCTTGTGGGATTGGCTTGGTCTCTTTATCGTTCCTGCTGCCATTGCCCTCATTGCATATTTCTTTAACCGCTCGGAACGCATAAGTAGCGCTCGTATAGCCGAAGAAGGTCGCCGTGAAAGAGCCCTCCAGGATTACCTGGACCAGATGTCATCGCTCTTGCTCGAGCACAAGCTTCACGGCTCTACCCCTGATGCGCCTGTTCAGGATGTGGCTCGCGCTAAGACAATTACCGTGCTCAGCGATCTTAGGGACGATGGACGCCGCAAGGGTAGTATTCTTCAATTTCTGCGCGAGGCTGAGCTTATCACTCTCTACCCCTCCACTGAGGCCCTGCCAGGTAACGATCAACCGCAGCCTGTCATACCACTTCATGACGCTGATTTTACATATACCTATGCCCCTGGCCGCATCCTCACCAAGTGCAATCTCAACAATGTTGATCTATCTCATGCCAACCTCAACAAGACCCAGCTAAATCTCAGCCGGCTACGAAGTGCGCTGCTCGTTTCCGCCAACCTTGCAGGTGCGGACCTGAGTGAAGCCGACCTGAGTAAAGCCAACCTGACGGGGGCTATCCTCACCGGGGCTATCCTCGACCGTGCAATCTTTACAGATGCGATAATAAGCGAGAGCCAGATTGAATCGGCCGCCAGCCACAATGAAATAATTCGACCAGGGAGTGATGAATATGACATGCCCGATATCCCTGACATTGCCCAGGGTTCCGGCCAGGACCCTGCTTACTCCACGTCCAACAACGCTGAGCGGCGTCAGGCGCTGGATGACCTCTATCAAGATCTGGCAACTGTGCTATGTGGCCTGGGGTCCGATGTTAAAGAGAACGAGCGTGGGTCCTATACAGCCTTCAGGAGGAGAAAGAACTTTGCCAGTGTCGTCAAGCGATACAAAGATGGCGCTCTCCTACTCTACTTGAACTTAAATCCCGACAAAGTTCCTTTTGAAAAGGGCTTTGGGCGCGACGTACGCAACATCGGACACAATGGCACGGGCGACCTCGAGCTGCGTATCCGCGATCTCAAAGATATAGACCGGGCAAAAGAACTTATCAAAACGAGCTATGAGATAAGCTGATCACGATGGATATCACCGAACGCGCGCTGGAAGACCAGATAGAGAGCCACCTCGTGCAAGTCCACGGCTACCGCAAGCGTGCCCAGGATCACTACAGCAAGGCCGACTGCCTGGATTGGGGGCTTGTCCTCGAATTCATCACCACCACCCAGCCGGACGCATGGCGCGATCTGGTTCGCCAGCACGGGACAGCAGCCGAGGAAAAGTTCCGCAAGCGCCTCACCCAGGAGATAGAGCGCCGTGGCACCCTCGATGTGCTCCGCAGGGGCGTCAAGGACTACGGTTGTTACTTCCATCTCGCCTACTTCGCGCCCGCCTCTTCCCTCAATACCGAGCATACCGCTCTCTACAGCAAGAATATCCTATCCGTTCTGCGCCAGTGCAGCTACAGCACCCACACCAGGGGTGAGTTGGACCTCGTTCTATTCCTCAACGGCCTACCCTTCGCCACAGCAGAGCTAAAGAACCATCTAACAGGCCAGACCTTCGAGCAAGCTAAGGAGCAGTATAAAAAGGACCGCAACCCCAGGGGCGAGCTGCTCCTTGCCTTCAAGCGCTGCCTGGTGCATTTCGCGGTGGACGACGACCAGGTTTACATGACCACCCGCCTGGCAGGCAGCGATACCCGCTTCCTCCCCTTCAACCGGGGCCACGCCAATGACGCGGGCAACCCGCCCAACCCACAGGGCTACGCCTCATCTTATCTCTGGGAAGAAGTTCTCAGCCCGGCGAGCGTCCTTGAGCTAGTGGGCAGCTTCGCCCACGTGCAAGCCACCGAGCGCGACGGCAAGAAGTCCGAAGACCTCATCTTCCCCCGCTACCACCAGCGTGATGCCGTCCGCAGCCTGGTGGCCCACGCGCGCCAGCATGGTCCTGGCCAACAGTACCTCATCCAGCATAGTGCGGGCAGCGGCAAGAGCAACTCCATAGCTTGGCTCGCCCATCGCCTCTCAACCCTGCATGACAGCCACGACGCCCGCGTGTTCGACTCCGTTGTCATTATCACTGACCGCCGTATCCTTGATAGGCAGTTGCAGGATACCGTCAAGCAGTTCGAGCAGACCCCAGGCGTCGTGCGCGTGATTGACAAGGACAGCGCTCAGCTCGCCCAGGCCCTCGAAGATGGCGATGATATAGTAGTAACCACCCTACAGAAGTTCCCCTTTGTCGTAGGCAAGATAGGCGCGCTCAAGGGCCATCGCTTCGCCGTCATCGTAGACGAGGCCCATTCCTCCCAGACCGGGGAGAGCACCAAGAGCCTCAAACAAGTCCTCTCGGCTGCCACCCTTGAAGAGGCCGAGCAACTCGACTCGGAGGAGATACCCACCGGCGAAGACCTCATCAACAGGAGTATGCAGGCTCGCGGCAGCCAGCCCAACCTCTCCTTTTTCGCGTTCACTGCCACACCCAAGCAGAAGACCCTGGAAACGTTCGGCACTCGTCACGGCAGCGCCTACGCGCCCTTTCACCACTACTCCATGCGCCAGGCCATCGAAGAGCAATTCATCCTCGACGTGCTGCAAAATTACACCAATTACGATACCTATTTCAACCTCCTCAAAACCGTCGAGAGCGACCCACGCTACGAGAAGACGCGCACCGTTACCCTCCTGCGCCGCTATGTGGACCTGCACGAGCATACCATCGCCCTCAAGACTGCCCTCATGGTCGAGCACTTCCTCGCCAATACCATGCACCGCATCCCCGACGACAAGGGTCACGGCCAGGCCAAAGCCATGCTTGTCACACGCAGTCGCCTGCACGCCGTCCTCTTCAAGCAGGCGTTCGATGCTTACTTACGCACCCGCAACCTCCCCATCAAAGCCCTCGTCGCCTTCTCCGGTGCTGTCGACCATGACGGGTTGGAGTACACCGAGCCTCAAATGAACGGCTTCCCCGACACCCAGACCGCCTCTACCTTCAACATGCCGGAGTACCGCTTCCTGATAGCGGCTGAAAAGTTCCAGACAGGCTTCGACCAGCCCTTGCTGCATACCATGTACGTCGACAAGGTGCTAAGTGGCGTCGCCGCCGTACAGACCCTCAGCAGGCTTAACCGCACCCATCACCGCAAGACCGAAACCATGGTGCTCGACTTCGGCAACACCGCCGAGGATATCCAGCAGGCGTTCCAGCCCTATTACGAGACCACCATCCTGAGTGAGGGCACCGACCCCAACCGGCTGTACGACCTTCAGAGGAGCCTGGACGACTTCCGCCTGTATACCGAGAGCCAGGTCGCCGAGGTAGCCGAGATATTCCTGCGGCAAGGCGAGAAGGCTGCCAGGTTGCAGCCCCTCCTCATGTCAGTGGTGAGCGAGTATCGTAAGATAGAAGACGGCAAGCAGCGCGCCGCGTTCAAGCACCACCTGCGTCAGTATGTGCGTCACTACGCTTTCCTGTCTCAGGTGATACCATTCAAAGACCGCGACCTGGAGAGGCTATATTTATTCGCACGCCTGCTCCTCTACAAGCTGCCGACCGAAAACGAGCAGCTACCGAGCGACGTGCTAGATAAAGTTGACCTGGAGACTTACCGCATCCAGCAGCTCAGCAGTGGCGGTATAAGCCTAACCAATGGTAATGGCTCTCTCGACCCGCTAGCCGACCTAGAAGCCGCCGCACTCGCACAGAGCGAGCAGGCATCCCTTTCCCAGATAATCAAGGACATAAACGAGCGTTTCGGCACATCATTTACCGAGGCGGATCGAGTATTCTTCGCCGAACTGAAAACTCGTCTGGCGGCCAACGAGAGCTTGCAGGCCAGCGCGCGGATAAACGTCCCGGATAATGTCCGCCTCTTGCATGACGCCATCTTCGGTCAGGTGCTCCACAGCATGATCGAAAACAACTTCGATATGTTCAAACGCATAAACGATGACCCTGCATTCGGCGACGCTATCCGCGCTGCCGTTTTCGACCAGGTCTACAAGGATCTCACCCGGCAGGCTGAGTAATCCTGTACCTTCATCTCACGGCGTTCATCGCTACCCAACATTTCCAAGTATACTTTGCTGGGGCTACAATTCTATACAGAGGATAGGGGGCAAAGGAGGTCGGGTGAAACGCGGCAGTGCGCTCGGCGGCATTACGCAAGATTCCTATCGCGAGACTGCGCTTATGGCCCATTTCGCCGTATAGTCTAGGGGACTCTTGTGCAATACGTCGCCCATGGCCCGTCAAGTCCGATCTTGACTCACGCTGACAAGCCCCACAGACCCTTCGCCGGCCACAAGTTGCTCTAGCTCCACGAGACGTCGCTCCAAGCCTGTCATCTCACGTAGCTTGATTATCAATTCAAACGCGGCAACCGTAGCACGTAACCGCACGTTAGGTGGCATGTGTTCGTCTAGCATCAAGACCAAAAGCGTGGTGGCCGCTGTATCGGCGGCACCTATCAGCCGCGTTGCAGCTAGCGAAATCGCGTGCGATTCCGCTTCACGGAGTGCGGTTTGGAATTGGATATCCTCGGCCAGCCAGCGCCTGAGGGTCCTTTCGGGTACATCTGCTTGACGCGCCGCGTGCCGAATGTCTACTCCCTCCATCATCGCCAGTAGAGCACGCTGCTTGCGGCTGGATAGGATTGGTGTGCCATTATCTGCCATCGTGTGCCACTCCTTCTGCTTTCACCTGTTGGACCTGCTGTTTCAATCGCCCGATACTCTCTATGGTCGCGCGGATGCGCGCGAGTCTTTCCCGTTCTTCGGCTTTAGCTCCCTGACTGGCTGCCTGCTGCTCAACTACCTCGAGCCACGTGTCATATGGCGGTCTGTCGCGAACTTGCAGGCAATCCAGGAAATGGTAATAGTCTAGCGTGATACGTAAGGCCTGCGCACGTTCGGCTTCGGCATCCCAATTCTTGCCCCAACGCCACGGTGCATTCCGTTGCGAGGCCTCAGCCTTCGCAATCTTTTCTGCCTCAAAGTGTCCTTCACGCTCACGCCGGGCAAGCATCAAGCGAAGCCAGCCCAAGAATTCAGTAGAGTAAGCAGCCCCATACAAAGTACTTGTCGCCTCTGCTTGACGGGCCGCTTCCTCAAGCTCGTCAAGATGGAGCCAAATTTGATACTCTCCAAGAAGTTGTCGGGCAGCAGCATATGCTTTCATGTGCTGGTCCAACTCTAGACCCTGCTCTTGAGGTTGCAGGGCTTTCTCCACGCGCTCCAGCCTACCGCCGAAGCTTTTTACCCCGCTTCCTCTTCGCACCATTCGTCTTCCCTCCTCTGAAGGATAAAGGATGTGGCTCCTGCACAGGCCACTTCGCAATCTGCACATAGCACCTTTTGGGGCACTGATAGGGCGGTTCTAGCCCCGAAATTGCCGCTTTCGCTTCTGGATTTGCCTGCTGGTCAGGAACGTCCAGGATTGGTGTTGCCGAGTGTGGCTGCTCCCGTGGAGGACTGTTCCCATAATGTTCCTAGGTGAGCAGATGATACCTCACGGGATCACCCCTTACTCCTTTACCGGTTGTACCTACTAAGCTAAGCTCTATTGCGGCCTCAAGATCGCGGGTTATTGTTTTCACAGAAGGCTTTGGAATACTTGCATCTCCGCCAGTAGGCCACTGTTCGAAGATTTCCTCTGGAAGTTTCCCCGGCGGCACTGTGGGAAGCAGTGGGAGCAAAATATCCAACCTATCGTCGGCACGTGCATCGGACTTGGTGCCAATGAGAGAATAAGTGCCGTGTTCCTTGTCCAACTGGACAACTACCAAGCTTGGCGTTTGGTCGAAGCGCGAGTAGGCCTTAAGTTCCCGTCGCGTATCATTATGCTGTTTGGCATCTAACCGACGCATCTCCAGGATAATATCCACAAAACCACCTATGGCACCTGTACCGCGTGTTGCTTGGCCTTCGCTAGCATCACCCTTCTTCGGGTGCGCCACCAGTAGCACAGCGATGTCTAATTCTGTAAGCAGGTTCAGGGGCCTTAGCGCGGCCAGCACCTGGGCCGCGTCGTTCTCATCTCGTACGCCGCCCCATAGGTTGGGGAGTGAATCGAGTATCACGAGACCATATCCGCCTGCTTGTGCTTGCTTCGCCACCCATTTGATGAAGTCCAGCCAATCTTTCGCGCTGGGCGTTGTCTTGAATGGCTTAGGCGTAAGGGCGATGTGGTCCTTCAGCTTCAAAGTGTCTCTACGCGCCGCCCATATAGATTTACTTTCTTCGGTTATGACAAGGACTTTCGCGTGCCGGATACATTGCCCGCAAAACGTGGCCTGGGCAGCTTCGAGCGCCTTCAGCAAGGCTGTCAGAAATGTGGTCTTACCAATCTTCCACAAACCCGTGAACATGGTGATGATCCCTGGAGCCAGGTACCCATCCAATATCCATCGAATCTTGGCATCTTCGCCATCTGCCAGCAAGGTGCTTAGCGGGAAAACCTGCCACCCCTCCGTACCAATTCGTTTCTCGACAGCCCCACCCCCTAATAGGGGCTGCTGTCCTGAAACGAATTCTGCATCGGCGCTGCCTGGTTTGTATCGGCCCACTAAACGCGCTATGGCCTTTACCTCCTCATCAGGCAATGGTGGGTCGCACTCCTCCTTGTTGAGGCCAATTAGCATAGTTTCAATCGTGGCGGCAGGAAGCCCGTCGTGCCGAAGCTTACCCGCATAACTAGCCAGTGTCGAGTTGCGTGCTCCCTCTTAGATTTTCTCCTCCTTAGCTAAAGCTTGATAAGCTCGCTCCATATCTGCCCAGCATCTCGCGGGAACGCCATCCGGCCAGCATCATCAAGTCACCCTCATTGCCGCCGCCTGCAAGATAGCTATGGGCAAAAGTGTGTCGGAACTGGTGCACGAACACCCCTTCGAGGCCAGCAGCGCGGGCCCTCTCTGTCACCACATGAAATATACCGCTGTCGGTCATTCGACCATGCCTGCCAAGCCATAAGGTGGGCAGGTTAGCATCCCTAGGACCATCGCGTACTCTCAAGTATCTGTCAATGGCTGCTGCGGTCTTGCGTCCGAACGGGCAGGAGCGAGGGCGGCGACCCTTACCCAGGACAATTGCCACATTCAGATCAAGGTCTACATCGTCAACTTTCAGCCCAGCGATCTCGGCGCGGCGCATACCTGTGTCTAGCAACATGCCAATGATAGCGTTATCCCGCCTGTCTTCATAGGACTTGCCTTCACAAGTCTTTAGGAGCATCCTTAGCTCATCCTCAGTGAGTACAGCAGGCGGTTCGTCCGGTACGTGGGGAGGCTTCATATTCTGCATTGGGCTTTGCTTGATCTCGCCCTCCTCCACAGCCCACTTGAAGAATACACGGAGCGAGCGGTAACGGTTAGCAGCTGTAGCAGGTTTGAACGTGCTCACCAGATGCCCGATGAACGCCTCGGTGTGTTCGCGATGGATGTTCTGTATTTCGGTAGGCATCCCCTGATCAGCCAGGTATTTGGCGAACAAAGTTAAAGCCTCCATATACGTCTGCACAGTACGTGGGGCTTTATTCTTGGCTAGGAGAGAACGCCGAAAGGATGAAACTAGGACATGGAGCGAGCCGATACCTTCGGGCGGGTAGTATCGGCACGTGATTGAGTAGGGGTTATCGTCTTCACTGGTATTGGCCTCCTGATATTTCACGCTTGCAAATGCAATGTTATCATCTCTAATAGCATTGTGCGTGGTTTTACACCCAGGCCAGGTACCAGTAATCAGCTCTATTTGTGCGTAAAATTGTGGTTTTGCGCGCCCGGAGAGATTCGAACTCCCGGCCCTCTGATCCGAAGTCAGATGCTCTATCCACTGAGCTACGGGCGCAAAGTTATGTTCTAAAATCAAACATGAAAGATGCTGTTAGAGAGTTAAGTATAACTGATTCTCTTCTTTTGCCGCAACCTGGACCATTAGTGGGAGTGACTAAAACTGAAGAGATAGGAATTGTAACGCTAATAGCTTGATGGTACCCATCAGACGTATTCAGGTGCCGCCAAGATGGTGGCATTTCGCTTGTATATCTACCCTTTTTGCCACTCTCCGCTTTGGTGTGCTCGTCATAGCCCGTTGGCTGACGTTGGGAGTGAAATAGCGCCTACCCTGCTGGCAGCGCATACGTTGGGAGCCAGTGTTGTTGAAGCCTGCTTTCACTATGTACCACCCATTATAGCAGTAAGGGCAAGGTGGATTCTGTTGTTCATGGCATGCTGTTCAGTATTCACACGATCATTCTAACGGCTTCTCTTGCTTTTTAGCCACTTCCCTTCTTACGATAATTTGATATAGGTAAGAATAGCTGATGGATTGCTTCCATACCACAAGGTCTTCTAAGTTCTGACACTACCGACAAACATGGCAGCAGGATGCACGCTATTTGGGACCGCCCGCCACGATAGTAGAGAATGCTCGCAAAACGCCCAACAAGGGCCGTTCCACCACAAAACAGTACTGTTAAGTTCCCGCCAGCCACAAGACTAGGACTAAGATATAACGTATTGACCTATAGGGTACAATATAAGCTGTTCAAATAAAACATTCGTTGGCTGTTAGGCGCTTGACCTTCAGTCGATATGTCACGACAGTGCATATATAATTACAAACTTGAAATAAGACCAGTGGCTTAATACCGGTTGCTGTTCGACAGTTCAGGGGAGGTGGAATCATGAGTGTAGTCCTGAGACGACAGCGTGTGGCTGTCACCCCCAAGCCTGTTCCTGGCTCCAATGAACCCGGTCCAGTGCAACTGCAGAGACGACGAACACGAATACCTGATGTCGCTCCATACCTCTTCTTAGCTCTTGTCAGTATCTTGCTTGTGGTCGGCTGGGCCAACTCCTCCTCATCAGGCTGGGTCAGTTTGCCCGGTTCTTCCAGCCTGCCCGACGAACTCGGCAGGATCTCGGTGTCGGGCATCTCCGTCGCATCGGCTGCTTCATTGACCCCCGCAGCCAACCCAGCGAAAGCATTATCTATAGGGTCAGCGCCCCTCCAGGCGACAGCCTCCCCGCCGAGCTCGCAACATATCGTGGTACCAGCATACTTCCCTCCCGGTCCTAATTGGACCCGCATAGAACAGATGGAGATGGGAACCATCGTGGTCTACGATATCGGCATCGGCTCGGCACCCCCCATTCCGACTCCCACGCCCGATAACGCCGCCAAGGCTCAAGTGCAGCGATCTCAGAGCAAGGGGCTGAAAGTGTTTGGGTATATACCTACCAACGGTGGTAAGGGTGGAACAAATAGATCGCTGCAGGAGATTAAGCTGTACGTCGACCATTGGTACAGCACTTACCAGCCCGATGGCATCTTCTTCGATGAAGGCCCGGAGGAGGTGGGCAAGGTCCCCTTCTACGCCGACCTCTATAACTACGTGAAGGGGAAAACGGGAGTGCGTGGCAACACGGTCCTGCTGAACGGAGCCGGGGTTACGTTCGAAGAGATCATGGGGCTTGCCGACATCATCAACCTGTGGGAGGGTTCCTGCGCCGAGTACAACACTGGGCGCTATTACTATATGAGCGTTCCCTGGCTCCCCAAGTACCCGCCCGGCAAGATCTCGCACGTCATAACCAACTGCCCGAGTGCGGCAGAGATGCGCAAGGCCATCCAGTGTAGCAAGGATCGAGGAGCGGGGTACGTGTATGTACTAGACACCAATCATCGCGTCACCGGCTATGACCACCTCCCATCCGAACCGTACTGGTCCCAGGAGGTAGCGTCCGTGGCCAGCGGGCAGACCTCCACCGAGCGTCCACCTATCGACACCATAACTGATCGCTTCGATACCGCCGCCATCAGCGCATCGCTCTGGCACACGCCCACCGAACAAAATAGAGCCACAGTAGGGGCAGGGGGCGCCCTCACGCTCTCTCCGCAGCCCAACACCGGCAACTCTCGGGCAGCTCTACGTAGCGCTTCCACTCACCGCCTCAGAAGTAGTGCCATTTCCGTGCGTGTGCCCCAGGTCGTGAGTAGTGGGGGGAACGTCAACACAGCTTTCACCCTTATGTATGAGACGCCCGCCGCCGACCCCTCGAGATTGGAGTGGTTCTTCGAGAGGAACAACCTCATCGCCCGTTACACAGTCAACACGGCGGGGGGCACGAGTACGACGCCCGTAGCAGTGCTCCCTTACTCATCCACGGACCACGCGTGGTGGCGCATACGCGAAGCCGGGGGCACGGTCTACTGGGAGACCTCGCCTAACGGGACCACCTGGGTCCAACGCGGCAGCGTGCCGGTGGGTCAACTCTTCTCCCTTGAGGCCCTCAAGATCGAATTCACCGCGACGGAGTTCGGCTCTACCGGCACGGCCACGCCCGGCCAGGCTCGCTACGACGATCTAAACGTGAGCAGCCCTCTCTGCACCTCCACTTCCGTCGGGTACTTTCCCGCAACCGGTCACTGCGTCGGAACACGGTTCCTGGCTTACTGGAATGCCCACGGGGGGCTGCCAATCAACGGATATCCGATCAGCGAGGAGTTCACCGAGAAGCTCAGCGATGGACGTTATTATGCAGTTCAATACTTCGAACGGGTCAGGATGGAATATCACCCTGAAAACAGCCCACCTCACGACGTGTTGCTCGGTCAATTCGGGCTGCGCATTCGCCGTGCGGACCCGCCGGTAGCTCCAAAGCCTGGGGCGACCGTCTTCCCGGCGACAGGTCCCACGATCTTCTTCCCAGCGACAGGTCACAACTTGGATGGCGATTTTGGCACCTACTGGCAAAGCCATGGTGGGCTTTCCCAGTTTGGCTATCCGATAACTGAGGAGTTTACCGAGATGCTGGAGGATGGGATGAATCATACCGTCCAGTACTTCGAGCGCGCCAGGTTCGAGAAGCACCCCAACAGTCCGCCTCACAACGTGTTGCTCGGCCTCTTCGGGGTGCGCGTCCTGGTCGATGCGTGCCGCTAAGCGCGCCCACATGCTCGGCCTCTTGTTGAGGCTAACTAGAACCAACAATCATCACAGGAGAAAAGAGGTACGTAAATGCTGGTTACCATTCCAGTAGGTGAGGATGGGGTGCTCCACGAAGGTGGGGTCTACGACGAAGAGATCGGAGCCGAGATGCGGCTATGGGGGCCACAGGCCTTGACGGTGGCGTTAGCCAATGGTTACTCTGAAAAGGGTGAACTTCTAGTAAAACAGCTATCTCCCCGCACCCAACCCCAGCAGCGCAGCCGCCACGTTGGGGACGGATAGGCGGGTGGCTTCCAGGATGGGCCAGGAGACTATGAAGAAGAGGATGACGGCGATGGCCGATGCCACCAACGTCCATTGGAGGGCGGGGGAGGCCTTCTGCTCGCGGGCGGCTCGCGGCTCCTCGAAGTACATGTACCAGATTATCCGCAGGTAGTAGAACGCCGCCACCGCGCTGTTTAGCGCGCCTATCACGGCCAGCCATGCCAGGTCGGCGTTGATAGCCGCCACGAAGACGTAATACTTGCCCAGGAAGCCTATCGTCGGCGGTATGCCCGTCAGCGAGAGCAGGAAGAACATCATCAGCGCCGCCTGGCCGGGTGCCCACGACGACAGCCCCCGGAAGTTGTCGAGCGAGTCGGTCCCCCCGTTGCGTTGCAGCCACACGATCACGCCGAACGCCCCCATGTTCATGAAGAGGTACGAGAAGAGGTAGAAGAGTATCGAGGAGATCGCCTGGGTGCCCTTGACACTATCGGTGGCTGTGTAGGCTGCCAAGCCGATCATCACGTACCCCGTGTGCGCGATGGACGAGTAGGCGAGCATGCGCTTGACCGACCTCTGCGTAACGCCCACGATGTTGCCCAGCGACATAGTTATTATGCTCAATATGATTATCACCGGCACCCACGTCTGGTATGCGGAGCCAAGCGCCTCTACCATGATGCGTATGGTGGCCGCAAAGCCCGCCGCCTTCGGCCCAACCGACATAAAGGCCGTAATGGGAGTGGGCGCGCCCTGGTAGGCGTCGGGCGTCCACATATGGAAGGGCACGGCGGCTATCTTGAAGCCGAGGCCCGCCACCAGCAGCAATATCGCCAGCACGAGCCACCCGCTCCCCTCAGCCCCGCCGGGAGATGCTACTATACTCGACACCACCTCGCCTATCTCCCGCAGGTTAGTGCGCCCCGTAGCTCCATACAGCCAGGCCATGCCGTAGACCAGGATCGCGGTGGAGAATATGCCCAGCAGGAAATATTTGAGCGCCGCTTCGTTCGATAGCCTGTCGTTGCGCGCAAACCCGGTCAGTATGTAGACGGAGATAGACATCAGTTCGATGCCGACGAACAGGGTGGTAAGGTCCACCGATATAGCTGTGACCATCATGCCCACCGTCGCCAGGCCCAGCACGGCGTAATATTCGCCCACCGCCATGCCCTTGTCCCTGATGTACTGCGTGGAGAAAAGCACCGCGATTATAGCCGTGCCCAGCGATAGCAGCCTGAAGAACAGCCCCATGTTGTCCAGCGCAACCATCCCGCCGAAAGCCTGTTGGTTGAAGCTGCTGCTGCCTATGAAGTTGTCGAAGTAGAGCAGCGTGGCGACCATCGCCGCGACGTAGCCTGCGATACTCACCCCGGCAAGCAACTGGCTCTTGCTGGACGCCTTGCCTCGCGTGAAGAGGTCAATGAACATCACCACGACGGCTGCCACGAGCACGATGATCTCCGGCAGTATCATCTCCAGGTTGAGGTCCAACCCAACGGTGCTAATCTGTGGCATCTATCGGAAGCTCCTTTTCGTATTGCGTAGTACGTATTGCGTATTGCTGGACCAGTAACATTATTACAAGGACACCGACCCAGTACCCTTGTCATCCTGAGCGAAGCGAAGGATCATCCTCCCAAGCTATCTTTCACCCGTAGTGATCCTTCGCTTCGCTCAGGATGACAAGTCTGGCATTTTCTTCTCATGTATCATAGTTTCTCGCTATTGATATTACTTGAAGAACAATTCAGATAAGGCCAGTGCATTGGGCACCTGGGCGTTGACAGTTTCCAGCAGGTGCCTCGTGGCGGGGCTTATCATCTCTAAGATAGGGCCGGGGAAGACGCCCATCAGGATTGCCAGGGCGGCGAGCACGACCAGGGATGAACCCTCTGCCCAATCGAGGTCGGGGAAGTTGCGGCCCTCGGCTATCGTCCTGTTGAACATCACGCGCTGGAACATCCAGAAGAGGTACCACGCGGCGAATATCACTACCAGCACGGTAATGGCCCCCACTACCCAGTCGGCTCGGAACGCGGCCAGCATAGTGAGGAACTCGCCGATGAAGCCGCTCAGGCCGGGCAGGCCCACCGACCCCAGCATCATTATCATAAACATGGCCCCGAAGAAGGGCATAGGCTTCGCCAGCCCGCCCATATCCGCGATGAGGCGGCTGTGCAGGCGGTTGTAGACTACGCCTACGCACAGGAACAGCCCGCCCGTGAGCACGCCATGTGACAGTATTACGATGATAGCGCCATCAAGACCTTGCGTGGCTTCGCCCAGGCCCAGCGTATTGAGCCATACGCCCGTGAAGAGGCCCAGCGTCACGAAGCCCATGTGGCTCACCGACGAATAGGCTATCAGCTTCTTCAAGTCAGGCTGCACAAGCGACACCAGCGCGCCGTAGATGATACCTATCACCGACAGGCCGACCATTATGCCCGCGAAGGTGGCCGCGCCCGCCGGGGTTATCGGCATGGCGAAGCGGATGAAGCCATACGCGCCCATCTTGAGGAGCACGCCCGCCAGGATGATCGAGCCTGCGGTGGGCGCTTCTACGTGCGCGTCGGGGAGCCAAGTGTGGAAGGGGAACATCGGCACCTTGACCGCGAACGCGGCGGCGAATGCCAGGAATACCCAGTTCTGCATGTCGCGTGGGTCGCCGGGGCCAACCTGCATCAGATCGAGTATGTCGAGCGTTTTATGGGTTAAGTATTCAACGATGATAGCCACCAGCATCAGCAGCGAACCAGCCAGCGTGTAGAGGAAGAACTTGATGGCAGCGTAGACGCGATTGGACGAACCCCATATGCCTATAAGGAGCGCCATAGGCACGAGCATCACTTCCCAGAAGATGTAGAAGAGGAAGAAGTCGAGCGACACGAAAACGCCGAGCATGCCCGCTTCCAGGATGAGTATGGTGATGTAGAACTCTTTGACGCGCTTCTGTATCGGCTTCCACGAGACCAGTATGGAGATGGGCGTGAGCAGGGTGGTGAGCACCACTAGCAGAATGGCGATGCTGTCAACACCAAAATGGTAGCCGATGTTCAGGGGCTGCGGCAACCACAGGAACTTCTCCTGCAAATCGAAGCTCTCCACGCCCTTCCGCGCCGATGCGTCCGACATAAGATAGAAGACCAGCGCCACCAGCGACAGCACGAGGTTCACCAGCGCGCCGCCCGCCGCTATCCTCTGTATCATCGCGTTATTCCGCAGGAACAGCAGCACCAGGGCCGTCACCAACGGCAGGTACACGATGATCGACAGGATGGGGAAGTCCATCACATTGTTTGGTATGTCGCCCACTAATGCCCCCTCCGAATTTTACCTGGGTAGTATGATCCAAAGATAGGTCACCAGTCCGAGCAGGCCGAGGCCAATTGCTAATGCGTAGCCTTGCACGAATCCTGTCTGCACCTTGCGCAGCCTGCCGCCCGTGAAGTTCACCAGCCCCGCCATGCCGTTCACCATGCCGTCCACTACCCGCTGGTCAAACCGCCAGAAGGCGTAGGCCAGCGCCTTGCCGCCGTCTACGAACACCTTGTGGTAAAACTCATCGAAGTACCACTTGTTGAGCAGGGCGTTATAAAGCCACGACACGTTCTTGGCAAGGGCTTCCGGCAGACCACTCGGCCTGTAGTAGAGCAGCCAGGCCGTGAATATGCCTGCTATGGCGGTGAGCGTCGAGATGAGCATTATCATCATCACGGGTTGCGTGAAGCCCGCCGCGATGTGCGCGCCGCGCTCAAGCGCAGGCTCGAACACAGGCTCTATGAAATAGTGGAACGCGCCCGCGTCAGGCGGCACGCCCACGAACCCTATCAGCGCAGCGGCTATCGCCAGAATGATGAGCGGTATCGTCATGAGCGGCTTCGACTCGTGAGGGTGTACGTCCTTCGGCACGTTGTTCTTGCCGAAGAAGACCACGAACACCAGCCTGAACATATAGAGCGCCGTCAGGAACGCGCTCGCCATGAGGAGCGACCCCACGATCCAGTTTCCACGTAATAGCGCGTTGCCTATGATCTCGTCCTTCGACCAGAAGCCCGCGAACGGTATCACGCCCGCGTTGGCGAGCGAGGCCACCAGGAAGGTCCAGAACGTGATGGGCATCTTGTTCTTTAGCTGGCCCATCTTGCGTATATCCTGTTCGCCGTGCATGCCATGTATGACCGAGCCTGACCCCAGGAAGAGCAGGCCCTTGAAGAAGGCGTGCGTCATCAGGTGGAAGATAGCCGACGCCCACGCGCCCACGCCCAGCCCCGCGAACATATAGCCAAGCTGCGAGACGGTTGAATACGCCACCACCCTCTTGATGTCATTGTTCGCCAGGGCTATCGTGGACCCCAGCACCGCCGTCGTAGCGCCGATTATCGCCACTATCAACAGGGCGTCTGGCGCGAGCGAGAAGATAGGGTTGAGGCGGGCCACCATGTAGACGCCCGCCGTGACCATCGTAGCGGCGTGTATGAGCGCGCTCACCGGCGTTGGACCTTCCATAGCGTCGGGCAACCAGACGTGCAGGGGGAATTGCGCGCTCTTGCCCATCGCGCCCATGAAGAGGAGGATGCACACTATAGTGAGGTTCCCCAACCTCATAGGCTCGCTCTCCACCGCCTCGAAGATATTGGTGTAGCGCAGATCGCTCGCCGCTTCAAAGAAGTTGACGAACAGCATCATGATGCCTAGCGCGAAGCCGAAGTCGCCAATGCGGTTGACTATAAACGCTTTCTTGGCAGCGTCACTCGCCGACTTCTTGGTGAACCAGAAACCTATCAGCAGATACGAGCAGAGGCCCACTGCCTCCCAGCCCACGAAGAGGAGCAGCAGGTTGTTGCCCAGCACCAATATCAACATGCTGAAGACGAACAGTGGCAGATAGGTGAAGAAGCGAGCGAAGTCCTTATCTTCCTCCATATACGCCAGGGAGTAGATATGCACCAGGGTAGAGACCGAAGTGACCACCAGCAGCATGATGGCCGATAACTGGTCCACCAGGAAGGCTACCTCTATATGCAGGTCGCCCGACGGTATCCAGGTGTAAAGGCTGTACTGGAAAGCCCCGGCGTCGTGCGGCCTGTTCATCACGTCGAGCAGCACCAGCACCGACATGACGAAGCTCAGCCCGACCAGCACGCTCGCGATGATACCCGCCGTCTTGGGGGGGTTGCCGCCTGGCTTGGAAGGCCGCCCCAGCATACGCCCAAAGAAGCCGTTTATCAGGAACGCCAGCAGAGGCAGCGCGGGCAGCAGCCAGATGTAGTTCAGCACAATAGGCTCAGACGCATGCTCAGCCTCCTGCGCCAGCACCCCCCCTACCCGCATCAATTGGTCCAACAAGAAGAACCCCATCTCTCCCCCTCTGTGAATTCTGAATTTTGAGTTTTGAATTTTGAATTGGACCAAACCCTAATTCATAATTCAACATTTAGAATTCAAAATTACTCCTTCATCAGGTCTATGTCGGTCGTGTCTACGGTAGGCTTCTGGCGCACCAGGGCTATTATTATTGCCAGGCCGACTGCGGCTTCGGCGGCGGCTACCGTTACTACGAACACCACGAAGTTCTGCCCGGCCATCGAATTTAGCTGCGTGCCGAAAGCTATCAGTGAGAGGTTTACCGCGTTCATCATCAGTTCCGCCGACATGAATATCACCAGCACGTTGCGGCGGGTTAGCACTCCGATGAAGCCCAGGCTGAACAATATTGCGCTAACCGCCAGGAACCACGCCAACGGCACCCCCGTCGTGCCCGATACGGTGGAAGGCTCCCCAACCTGCCCCAAGACCGAAAGAAACATAAACCCTCTCCTTCGGAATTACGAATTATGAATTACTAATTACGAATTGAATCTATGTTCTTTGAGAGTGCTGGTCCGGCGGTTGGTAAATCGTAATTCGTAATTTGTAATTCGTAATTCAAGACTTTGTACTCGCGTCCTCAAGCTCTACCCCGGAGGTTGTGCCCGCGCCTGTGGAGTCGGGTTGGCTGACTGTAGGCATTTCCGGGTTTTCGGTGATGGAGGACATGCCTAGCGCGGGGCGCAGCTTCTTATCAATCTGCTCCGACTGGGGCGAATTGGCAAATGAGCGCCTCCCTAGAGATATGCCAATCGAAGGCAGCATCTCTTCTACTTCCTCTGGCTCCTCTTTGCGGGCCAAAACGATAGCGCCGATTACCGCGAGCAGGAGTATGATGGAGGCTATTTCAAATGGGAGTAAGTACTGCGTATACAGGGTCTGCCCCAGGGCCTGGACGTTTCCGCCCATGTCGTTTACGTACTGGTTGCTGAAAACGTAGTTAGTGCCGCTTATCACGTCACCGATGCGTGCCTCGGCGGGCTGCGTGCTGAAGATGACTACCGTGACCAATTCCAGGGCCAATACCAGGCCCATGGGCCAGGCGGCTATCATCTGTGCCCGGTGGATGCCTCCCAGCTTCGGGCCTTCCCGCAAGCCCAGGAGCATGATGACGAAGAGGAATAGCACCACGATAGCGCCCGTGTAGACCAGCACCTGCAATGCCGCCAGGAACTCGGCCCCCAGCATGACGTACATCACGGCAAGCTGGAAGAACGCCATCACCAGCCACAAAGCCGAATGTACAGCGTTCTTGCGCGTCACCATCATGGCCCCCGATAAGATAGCGACCCCGGCAGCGTTCATGAAGACGATCTGCCCGAAGCCGGGCAAGGGTACGGTCACCCCGAAGACATCAATATTCACAGGTCACGTCTCCTTCGGCTCGTCGCTGTATGCCTCCGCGCCACGACCCGACTGCTCAGGTCCAGCTGGCCTGCCAAGCTGGGTGGGCCGCGTGGTGCCGCCTATCATGTTGGCCCCGGTCATGTCGTTGATGCCATCCAGCCCCGCCGCCCTCGCCTGAGCGTCCAGGCGCACGTTCAGTTCTGCCATATAGGTCTTGCCCAGGTTCAGCAGCTTGTACTTGTCGTAAATCGTCTCGCCCCGGTTGTCAGTCGCCATCTCGAAGTGGTGGCTCATGATGATAGCTTCCACTGGGCAAACCTCCACGCACAGGCCGCAGTAGAGGCAGCGCGTCTCGTTGATCTCGTAGTAGTAGCGCATCTTCTTGGCGCGAGAATCGAGCGGGTCAAGCCCCTTTAGATAGTAGTGCTCGAACGGGTGCCATTCGTCCATGTGCCCAACATCCGGGTCTGGACTCTCGTCTTCGACCACGCCGATGCTTATGCAGTCAACAGGGCACACCTGCGGGCACAGCCCGCACCCCACGCACTTCTCCCGCCCCGTCTCCGGGTGGGGCAGCAAGCCCACAGCCCCGCGAAAGCGCGGCGAAAGCTCGCGCATGGCGTCAGGGTACTCGACGGTCACAGTCGGCCTGAAAAACTGCCGCAACGTCACAAAGAACCCACCAACCTGGTTTACTAAGTCCATTTACTGCTCCTAAGGTACGTAAAACGTAAAACGTAAGGGTGATGTGTGAATGTAGCAAATCTGTGATTCTAACTTTCTAACTAACTGGCAAGAACCAGACCTCCTTACGCCTCTTACGTTTTACGTTTTACGTTTCACGCATTCCGGCTCACGGGCCGGGCCTCACCTTCAATAGTGCCGCGCCCACCCTGGGCGTTGCGTACAAGGATGACCTGGCGGTCCACCAGCACGGGACGCTCTGCCTGGCCGAACCAGCTAAAGCCCGCCATGCGCGAGATGCCGAAGATGCCGATAATGCCCAGCAGGACCTCTATACCGGCCATGAGAAGCCATCCCCACCATCGGTCGGCGTATTGGGCGGCAGTCAACTCCGGCGGGAAGATCGTCAGCTTGAGCACGGAGATGATCATGATATTCACAAGGATCAGTGGCAGGAATACCTTCCAGCACAAGCCCATGAGTTGGTCATAGCGGAAGCGTGGCAGCGTCCAGCGCAGCCAGTAGAAGACGAAGACCAGGATGAATATCTTGAGGACCATCCAGTGGAAGCCTGAACTGAGGAAACCACTGAGGAACGGGATGCCTGCCAGGGAATTGCCAGTGTCGAAGAATGCATCAAATGGCGAACCCCAGCCGCCGAGGAATAGTACTGAAGTAAGCGACGACATTGTGAACACGGCGTTGAACTCAGCGAGTTGGAAGAGTCCGAAGCGCATGCCGCTATACTCGGTGTGGTAGCCCGCCACCAGTTCGGACTCGGCCTCTATGAGGTCGAACGGAGTGCGGCTAGCCTCAGCCAGGGCCGAGGCGAAGAAGACGAGCAGGCCCAGCGGCTGGAACAGTATAAACCAGAGGCCGGGTTGCGTGACGACGTGGGTGACGTTCTGCGCGTTGGTAATATCCACGAGGCTAAGGGAGCCTGTCAGCAGGAACACTCCGATGAGGGAGATACCGAACGTGATCTCGTAGCTGATTACCTGGGAGGACGCACGCATGGCGCTGAGTAGCGAATATTTGCTGTTAGACGACCACCCCGCCATCATCACGCCGTACACGCCGAGCGAAGAGAGGGCCAGCACGACCAGCATACCCACCTTCACATCAGCGATGAACCATGTGACGTCAACATCGAATATCCTGATACTGCCCGGACTCCACGGTATCACCACGAGCACGGCGAGGCTGGCGAAAGCAGACACGATGGGTGCCAGGAAAAACACCACCTTGTCGGCGTCTGCGGTAGTCGTGTTCTCTTTCTTGAGCATCTTCAGCAGATCGGCGAAGCTCTGTAGCAGGCCGATAGGCCCCGCCCTGTTCGGCCCCTGCCGCGCCTGCATATGCGCCCCTACCTTGCGCTCGCCGTAGATGACGTATGCCACAATCACCAGGCCGGCATTCAAGATCATGAACGCCAACGCCGCCTTGAGCACAACGAATACCCAATCCATCGGTGTCTCCCTGATTAGAAGCTAGAAGTTAGAAATTAGAAGTTAGAGCCGTTCTGTTTTCTGATTTCTAACTTTTAATTTCTAGTTTCTCGTCACAGCGGTTGAACGTTAGTATCGAGCAGGTTGGCGGTGGCTACGGGCTGGAACTCGCGCAAGGTATCGCCCGACCTGTTGGGTGCCGCCTCCACACGCACGGGTACTGCTTTGCGCGCACCGCTATTGTCGGCCATTATCATGTGCCGTGCCTTGCGTACAGCCTCGTTGGTGCCTGCCTGCTCAAGAGTGATGCCCAGGAAGGCGCGTCCCTCCGGTATGCTGTCGTACACCATCGAAACGGCGTACACAGGCTCTGAGCTATCGGCTGCCCCCTCCACCATCACATGCACAGGCATCATGTCCGTTATGCCCATGCTGGCGGCGTCCCGGCTGTTGATATGAAGGCGCGGCGTAGGCTCCACGCGGCTCAAACCGTAGCTGTGCCTGCTGAGCGTGCCCGACTTGAACGGAAATAGCGGGAAGCCCAGCGTCATCATAATCGTGCCTTGTGGCTGCGCTTGCGGCTCAAGGCGCGTGGTCTCTGATTGGGCAGCCCTGGCTGATGACATCCTGGCCTTGCCACTCTGGGTGGCGAATGTCTCGGTGTAGAGCACCGGCGTGCCTGGGTCGAGGCGTCCCGTGCAGGGCCACATCAGGCTCTTCACCTTGAGTTGCTTATAGGATGTCGCGGCGGGCATCGGTATGGTGTCGTCAATGAACTCGGTCATATCTAGGCGCGAGAAGGCCACTCCCGCGTACTGCGGCACCACCCTGGCTATCTCTTCCAATACATTCCTTGGGTCCTTAGCGGGCACATGAACACCCAGCCTCTCTCCCACGCTTGCGATGATGGTGAGGTCCGGCTTGGTAGCGCCTACAGGCTCTATAGCCTGGCGCACGCGCTGGATGCGGCGCTCGGTATTGGTGAAGGTGCCCTCTTTCTCCGCGTAGGAGGAGGCGGGCAGTATCACGTCGGCTAGCTCGCCCGTCTCGTTCATGAATATGTCCTGCACCACCAGGAAGTCCAGCTTCTTCAGCGCCTCGCGCACCTGTTCGCTGGCAGGCTCATCCATACCGAGCACGGGGTTGGAGCCTACCACCCACATCGCCTTGACATCGCCCGTCCAGGCAGCAGCCAGCAGAGCGGCCAGGCCCAGTCCAGGCTCGGCGGGCACTTCGGGCGCGGCGCGGTCTGGGCCCAGCGACCAAAGCTCTTCCATCTCGCGGGCGTTGTCGGCGTTTACGGGGCGATAGCCGGGGAAGTACCCAGGCTGGCAGCCCATGTCGTTCGCGCCCATGCTGTTCGCGTCCGCGACGAGCGGGTTCACGCCCGCGCCCGGACGCCCCACGTTGCCTGTGGAGAGCGCCATATTCGTCAGCGCGGCAACGGCACGCGATGTTATGGTATATGGCCCATGCGCCGAGAAGACGATGGTTGAGGGTGGGAAGCCTGTGTCGGGCTTCTTCACCTCGAAACTCAGAATCCTGCCCGCCACAGGCGTTTCGGCCTTGCCGTTCTTTGACATGGGAACGTTGCTTGGGTGCGTGGTGCCGGGCAGTTCCGAGGGTCCACTGCTGTTGCCGCCGGTGGCGTACAGGTAAGCCGCCGCCACTATGTCGTTGGCGGGCACACCCGTCTGTCGGCTCACTTCATCAAGGGAGAATTCGCTCAGCCTGAGAGAGTCGAGGTAAGCAGCGCTGTTCTCGGTGCGGCTGTCCAGGTACGTCTGGTCCACCAGCCCCGCATCGAGTATGACGCGAGCCATGCCGTTGACCAGCAATTCTTCCGTGCCCGCGTGCGGGGCCAGCCAGATAGTGGCCCACTCGGCCATCCTGGTGAACCTGGGGCTGATGACCACCACCTTCTTGTTGGTCAGGCGCACCATGCGCTGCAACTGGTAGGTATAGACCGGGTGGGTCTCGTATATGCTGTCACCGATGGTGAGCACGCAGCCCGCCTTCTGGCGCGTGTCAATCAGGTTGTTGGTCTGCGCCGGGTAGCCAAGCATCTCACCCAACACGTCCAGGGCGGTAGACTCTGTATCGCGCCCATCGTAGTCTATGTTGTTGGTGCCGAGGCCGATGCGAGCCACCTTCTGCAGTAAGTAATTCTCTTCGTTAGTGAGTTTGGAAGAAGCCACCACGCCCACCGCGCCCTTATGCTGGTTTAGCTTGGAGGCTACCAGGTCGAGCGCCTCGTCCCATGTGGCCTGCATCAGGCGGCCATCTTTGCGGACCAGGGGGGTGCTCAGGCGGTTGTTGGAGTTGATGAAGTCCTGGGCGAAGCGGCCCTTGACGCACGTCACACCGTCATTCAGGCCGAGTGCGTCGTCGGTTCGTATCTCGTAGACCTGGTTGCGGGTCACGCCCATTTTGATGGTACACCCAACCGAACAGTAGTTGCAGGTCGTTTCGGTCTTGCGCTGCCACCAGTGGTGCTCAGGGACCAGGTTGATGCGGCTGGAAAGCGCGCCCACCGGGCAAACCTCAACGCATTGGCCGCAGGAGACGCATGGCGTTTCCAGGAGGGACTTGCCAAAGGGCGCGTCAATCAACGACTCAAGCCCGCGCTCCACGAAGGCGAGAGCAGTCGCGCCCACCACCTCATCGCACACGCGCACGCATCGCCCGCACACCACGCAACGGTCGCGGTCGAGGTCAATAGCGGGGGAGAGGCGCTCGGCAGGGCGCACGATCTTGGGGCGGCGGGTGTCGGTGCCCGTGACGCCGTATTCGTAGCCGTAGTCCTGGAGGCGGCAGTCGCCGTTGGCTTCGCAGATGGGGCAGTCTACGGGGTGGTCTGTGTCCAGCGCCTCCATGATCATGTTGCGCTGCTGCCAGACGCGCTCGTTGATGGTGCGGACTTCCATGCCGTCGGTGGCAGGCGTGGCGCAGGAGACATTGAGGTCCCACCCCTTGCGTCCTTTGATTTCCACCACGCACATGCGGCAAGCGCCAAACGCCCGCAGGCCGGGTATGTAGCAGAAGTTGGGTATCTCAATGCCCATCTGGCGGCATGCGTCCCACACGTAAGTGCCGTCGGGCACCTGCACCTTCACCCCATCTATGTCCACCGTTATGATTTTGGCGTCTGCCATTTGGTGCTCCTGGTTCCAAGCTACTGAGGTATATTACTCATTATTATTTGAGCCAGTTATCAATTTGCAGACCAGCGATTCTGTTGAAGTGCTTTTGATTGGTTGTGACCAAGATAAGATGATGCGCCAGCGTGGTGGCAGCAATCAATATATCGGTGTCATTTATCAACAAGCCGCGTCTATGCAAATCAGCATAAATGTCGGTTCCTATCTCGACTATCTCGTCCGTCAGGGGTAATATCAGATTCCTTTCGCATATCCAGTCGAACCTTGCCAGCTTAGTTGTAGCCCCCCTTGCTTTCAAGCCTCTTACCATTTTCAAATCTGGTAATTATCGAAAACTCAAACTGTCCATGAGCTGCGTAGTATGCCTGAGCATCCTTTACTACTCGCGTATCCATCACGAGTATAGCCGACAATATGTCGCTATCGAGAAGGACTTTCTGTTGGATCATCAAGCAGACTTTTCGCCAAAGAATTCACGTCTATCAAGTATGATCTTCTGTATTTCCTGGACTTCCTCTTGTGGTAAATCATCGAAAAAGTGGAACATAGCTTCAAGCAGGTCTTCTTCATTCGATGGTTGTACAGCCTCAACAATGATGCGAACCTGTTGGCCTTCCGCCAGGTCCAGGTCTTCTGGGTGGAGTGGCTTGAGCGTGCCATGTTCGTATATGGCTATAAGGATCTGCTGTTTAGGTTTGGCTATTGCCATAGAGCATTTCCCTTTCAAGACCAATTCGCCAGCAAGACCACGTTAGACAATGCCGGACCAACCGCGTTCACCAATTTCTCATCTGCTGTTACGAATTGGCATTGTTCCCTTTCACTTAGCGCCAAGTACATCGCATCGTAGACAGTGCGCTTATAAGTTACGGCTAAACGGTATGCCTCGGTTAGTAGGTCTTTGGTTGGAACAAGTAAAATCTCTACTTCCTGAAACTCTGTAATTACTGTCTGTGCGAGGGAAACCGCCATACCTTGCTTAATATGGTTGCGCCAAACAACGTTCCCAACTTCAGCATAGATAAGGTCCGGTGCAAGCAATGTTAGCGTACCTACCTGAGCGTCTACGAGCATGCGCCGGGCCTCGGTAGAATTAAGCTCGGAAATGAACCACTTCACAGCAACACTGCTATCTACGACGAGCTTGTCGGCCAATTACCGCTCCCTGTCTTCGCGTATCATCTCCGTGCTATCACCTAAATAGCCATACTTCGCGTAGATGCGCTCTCGCAGTTCATCAATGCGCCGAACCAGGTCCAGGCGTCGCTGTAATTCCTCCTCGGTAAGTTCTCCTTCCTCATTATCCGGTGCTGCTCGCCTCTCTCTTCTCCATACTTCAAGCAGGTGCTCGACACTTTCGAGGCCACGCTTACCAGCCTCCCGCTCTAACCAGTTATAAACTTCATCAGAAATCATTACAGTCCGGCTCATTCCAATTGCCTCTTAACTTTATCGGCCTTACCGTCTCACGCCTCGCCCCTGCGTGCTAACAGCAGCCGTACCTGCGCCATTCCCTTGCGTAATCGCCCCAAACTGCTGTCGGTACCGCTCGCCTATCCTCGCGGGAAGGAAACGCTCCTCAGCGAATCTCTGGTGGATAGGACAGACGCCTGCGCGGCAACGCTTCTGCTCTATATGCTCCATGAACTCGTCCATGAAGTAGCGGAAGCCGCCCAGGAGGGGGAGGGGCGCGGTCTGGCCCAGGCCGCAGAGGGACATCTCTACTACGTGGTCGCTCCATTTCTGCATGATGGGTATGTCTTCGGGCTTGCCGCCACCCAGCGCCACGCGGTCTACCATGTGGAGCAGGTTCTTCGTGCCTACGCGGCAGGGTACGCACTTGCCGCACGACTGATATCGGTTGAAGCGCCCGAAGTAGCGGCTCATATCCACAATGCAGGCTCGGTCATCGTACACTACGTAGCCGCCCGAACCCATCGTACCGCCGTACTGGTCGAGCGAGTCGAAGTCCATTATCACGTCGAGGTGCTCTTCGGGCATGCAGCCGCCGGACGGCCCACCCGTCTGTATAGCCTTAAATGGCCGCCCGTCCATGCAGCCGCCGCCGCAGGTATAGACAAGCTCGCGCATCGTGCGGCCCAGGGGGAGTTCGTAGAGGCCAATCTGGTTTATCGAACCCATCAGCGTGAAGAGCTTGGTGCCCTTGCTCTTTTCGGTGCCCAGGCTTGAGAACCACTCCGCGCCCTTCACAATAATACTGGGCACGCAGCTCATCGTCTCGGTGTTGTTCACTACGGTGGGCAGGTTGAACAGGCCCGCCTCCACTGAGCGCGGGGGCTTGGTGCGCGGCATGGCTCGCTTGCCTTCCATGCCGAACATGAGGGCGGACGCCTCGCCCGATATGTACGCGCCACCGCCCATCTGCACATCAACGTGGCAGGAGAAGCCCGACCCCATGATGTTGTCGCCCAGTATGCCCGCCTCGTAAGCCTGCTGGACCGCCAGCTTGGTGCGGTGTATCGCCAACGGATACTCGTCGCCCACGTAGAAATAGCCCCAGGGCGTGCCCACCGCGAAGCACTGGATGATCAGCCCTTCGAGTATCTGGTGGGGGTCGCCTTCGTGCAGGCGGCGGTCCTTGAATACATTCGGCTCGCCCTCGTGCGAGTTGCAGATGACGTACTTGGGCGTCTTGCGCGCCTTGCGCCCGCCCTCCCACTTGATGCCCGCCGGGAACCCGGCCCCGCCACGCCCGCGCAGCCCGGCGTCCTTGACGGTCTGGATGACCTCTTCGGGCGTCATGGTGAAGAGCACGCGCTTGAGGGCTTCATACCCGCCACGCGCTATGTAGTCGTCAATCGACTCCGGGTCTATATACCCCAGGTTGCGGGCCACCACGCGCTGCTGCAACTTCCAGAAGTCGAGTTCTCGCGCGGCGGGTATGCCACGCACGCCTATCTCCGCGCCGTCCCACTCGTCGGTGCCGTAGATGCAAACCGCGATGTCGGGACACAGGTCGTTGCGGCGCAGCACGCTATCGAGCAGATCTGGCACCTTGTCGGCGGTGATGTGGGCGTAAGATACACGCGGCTGCCCAGGCATAATTATGTCCACCTGCGGCTCCAGGTAGTCGGTGCCCATCGGGCCTGCCCGCCGCACTATAGCCTTAGGGTAGTTCTCCCCCACCCATTCGCGTATGGCCTCAAACGTAGCCACGACACCATGTGCCACCGAGGAGGACCCCCAGGGTACGACGATTACCGGCACTTCTGCCTGGTTCATCGTGGCCTGCCAGCGTTTGCGCGCCCCCTGCTGCCGCGCCTCAAACTGCTCGCGGGTTATCTGTGTCCTCTGCCTGACGTTTATGGGGTAGTAATGTGCTACTTCGCTCATGTGCCTCTGCTCCGGTCGTTAGCGTATTGCGCAAGTTACTTTAGCCCTGACCCCTATTCCCTGGTCCCTCCCCCGCCAGCCATACCCTCCGGCATGAAGCGTGCCACTTCGTAATCTGCGTAAAGCTCAGATGCTGTGGGGCCGAAACCGTGATTCTCTTCATAGTGCGGCGCATGCCCGCCCGTCAGGTTGTCGCCCACAGGCTTGTCGTCGCCTGCCTCGTACCATTGGGTGAGTATGGCGTCCATCTTTTCAGGGGTGACGTGCGTATAGTAAGTGCCCTCTATGTCCACCAGTGGGCCTAAATCGCACGCTCCCAGGCAGATTGACTGTGGCTCGAAGGTGAAGAAGCCGTCCGCGCTGGTGTCGCCCGGCCCAACGTCGAGGCGGTTCTCTATGGCCTCTCGCACTTTGGCCGCGCCCAGTACGTAGCATCCCGTCCCTTCGCACGACATGATAACATGCCCGGCGCGTGGTGAATAGCGGAAGAACGAGTAGAAAGTGACGACCCCATATACCTCCGCCTCCGACAGGTCAAGCTCTCGCGCCAACTGCGCGGCAGCGTCCTGCGTTATGTAGCCGAACTTGACTTGCATCTCCTGTAGAACGGGAATCATCGCCTCCATGGGGTCTACGTGCCGGTAGCGGTCTATGATGGCTGTTACTTCAGCAGGCGGGATAACCCTGGCAGGAGAAATAGCTGTGGCGTCCGACAGGGGTTGTATCGGCGCTCGATCTTCGCGGGGCACGAGGTCGCCGCTACGCACATGGCTGAGGTCTGCCCCAACACGAACATCCTGGTCCATCCTGTTCCCCTGGTCGTCATTCATGCGCCCTGCTCCTCAGTCAAATGCGGAATGTGGAATGCGGAGTGCGGATTTGCGGAAGACCAAGTTATTCCGCACTCCGCATTCCACATTCCGCATTTCAACGGTCTACTTCGCCAACAACGATGTCAATCGAGCCGATGTTGGCTACAACGTCGGCTATCAGCGCGCCTTCGCACATGATGGGTAGACCTTGCAGGTTTACGAAGGAGGGCGCACGGTTCCTGGCGCGGTAGGCGTGGTTCTCGCCGTTGGAGACTATGTACCAGCCTAGCTCGCCCTTCGGGGATTCCACCGCCGAATAGTATTCGCCTACGGGCGGGCGGAAGCCGTGTATCACCAGCATGAAGTGTCGCTGCATGGCCTCGATGGAGGTCATGGTCGCCTCTTTGCCGGGGAGCGCCACCCTGATGTCGCCGGTCATCACGGGGCCTTCGGGTAGTTGGTCCAGGGCCTGGCGCACCAGCTTCACGCTCTGGCGCATCTCTTCCATGCGTACCAGGAAGCGGTCATACACGTCTCCATGCGTACCCACCGGGATTTCGAAGTCGAGCCTGTCGTACACCGCGTAGGGGGCGGACTTACGCACGTCGTATGCCACCCCTGAACCGCGCAGGCTCGGCCCGGTCAGGCCCCACTGGATTGCGTCCTCTGCGGAGATGACGCCCACGCCCTTGACCCGGCGCAGGAAGATGGGGTTCTCGGCAAGCAGGTTGTCGTACTCCTTGAGGCGTTGCGGCATTATGCCCAGGAAGTTCTCCACCTTCTCGCGCCAGCCGGGAGGCGTATCCTTCGGGAAGCCGCCCACTCTCATGGAGTTGTAGGTCAGGCGCGCGCCCGTCTGCATCTCGAATATGTCGAGTATAAGCTCGCGCTCGCGCATGGCGTAGAGGAAGACGGTCACGGCCCCCAGGTCCATAGCGTGCGTCGCCAGCCACAGCAGGTGGGAGGCGATGCGCTGCAACTCTGAGAAAATGACGCGCAAGTATTGGGCGCGCTCAGGTATCTCCACGCCCATCAGCTCTTCCACCGTCTTGACCAGCGCGTAGTTGCCGGTGAAGGCGGCCACATAGTCGGTGCGGTCGGTCCAGGGCACGAACTGGTTGTACATGCGGTACTCGCCCAGCTTCTCTATGCCCCGGTGCAGGAAGCCCATGTCGGGCACGCACTTTATGACCACCTCGCCGTCCAACTCAAGTAGCACGCGCAACACGCCATGCGTAGATGGATGTTGCGGCCCCAGGTTGAGCGACATCTCCTCGGTCTTGGATATGACCGCCCGCCGCTCCGGCCCGATGCCGGTCTGCACAATCGCCTGGTTCACATCCGTCCCATCGGTACGCTGCCCGGTCGTCGGGTCAAGCTCGCGTTCTTCGATAGCCATCGCTTTCTCCATTTTGGATTATAGATTTTGGATTTTAGATTAGTGCCTGCCAAATCGAAAATCTAAAATCTAAAATCCTAAGAATTGTACGTTCCGTATCCCGCCAACGGGTAGTCTTTGCGGAGTGGATAGCCCTCCCAGCCTTCGGGGAGGAGGATGCGGCGCAGATCGGGGTGGCCCTCGAAGATGATGCCGAACATGTCGAAGCACTCTCGCTCTTCCCAGTTGGCACCCTTCCACACCCCTGTGACAGTAGGTATCGTCTCGCCTTCACCCACCGCCGCTTTCAGGCGCAGCCTGTGGTTCTGCGTCATGCTGTAGAGGTGGAGCACCACGTCGAAACGCTGCGGGCGCGGAGGGTAGTCCACCGCCGTCAGGTCGGTCAGGAAGTCGAACTCAAGCTCCGGAGTGTCGCGCAAGAATGTGCAGACTTCCAAGATCCTATCCTTCGGCACGCGCACCGTCACTTGATCGCGAAACGATGTAGCTTCCACGATAGCGTCGGGCATAGCAGCCCTCAGCTTCTGCACCGCTATATTCTGCTCAGGGTCCACCCCCCCAGGAGGTGGCACGTATTTCCCGCGAAATGGTACGTAATCAGCCATCGCATTTTGAATTTTGAATTTTGAATTTTGAATTTTGAATGGTCTTCGCGAACAATTCAGAATTCAAAATTCAAAATTCAAAATTGCTAAGCTCCTTTCTCTTTCTTCGCAGGCTTGGGACCTGTGCGGGCTATGGTCTGCTGCTGCACCTTCTCCTGGAGCTTCAGGATACCGTAGAAGATCGCTTCGGGGTTGGGGGGGCAGCCGGGGATATAAATGTCGACGGGCACTACTTCGTCAATGCCCTGCACGACGGCGTAGGTGGGGAAGGGGCCGCCCGCCGAGGCGCAGTTGCCGACGGCGATGCACCACTTCGGCTCGGACATTTGATCCCACACGGTCCTCATCACGGGCGCGAACTTCTTGGTGACGGTGCCGCACACCAACATCACGTCGCTCTGGCGCGGTGAGAAGCGGTATAGCATGCCGAATCGCTCAAGCATATCAAAGCGCGATATGCCCACCGCCATCATCTCTATAGCGCAACATGCGGTGCCTAAAATCAGGGGCCACATCGAATACCTGTGCGCCCAGTTGAATAGAAAATCAGCAGTCGTCGTCACGACGCTGGGGCGAAATCTGTTGACTAGGAGACCCAATCCAGCGCTCCTTTCCTCCAGGCATAAACGTATGCCACTAAGAGCAATACTATAAACAGCACCATTTCTATCAGTCCGTACCAGCCTATCGCGTTGAAGGCCACCGCCCAGGGATAGAAGAAGACAGCCTCGATGTCGAACACCACGAAGAGCATAGCGACGACGTAATAGCGCACGGTGTATCGCTGGTTAGCCGCGCCTATAGGGGGCATGCCCGACTCGTAGGCCATAGCTTTAGTAGGGTTCGGCTTCTTGGGGGCGAGGAGCATTGGTATCAGCATCATGCTGACGGCGATACCCAGGACCATCGAGAAGAAGACTGCGATCACCAACCAGTTCGACTGGTTCCGCACTATCGCGTCAGCGGCTGTGGATACGGGCGTACCCTGCGCCACCGGCGTGGCCTGGAACATGACACCGAATTGCGTCATAGTTTCCTCCCTGGGGGACAGCATCTTCGCTGCGTCTTTCCTTGTTAACTATATCACAATCTTTTTGATGAGGCAAGACATAAACCTGTATATGATGCAATCTTTTATGAGGAGATACAATAAAGGCCTTTCCCCGTCCTCAGCAAGGTTCAGGCCAACAGAGTGAAACGTCAAACGTGATTATTGAACCACAAAGACACAAAGAGCACAAAGTTCGCTAAGGTTCTATGAATGGAACGGCAAAGGTACAAAGGTTATTTAGGGATTGCGAATTACGTTTTACGTTTTACGCCTCCCGCCCTAACACCTCCGACACCTGCGCTCGTACTTTGTCCAGCGACGCGCCGAGGCCGTCCAGCACTTTGGCGGCTACTCCATCGTTTTCGCGGATGAGGCCGAGGAGCAGGTGTTCGGTGCCGATATAGTTGTGGCCTAGCCGTGACGCTTCCTCTTGCGCTAATTCCAGGGCGCGCAGGGCACGCATGGTTAGGGATACCCCGCCGACCGAACTCGCACCGTTCTCATGCGCCAGCGCGTGTATGAGGGAGCGCACCTTCTGGGGGGTGACGCCCAGGTTGTGCAGCACGCGGGCCGCGACCCCGTCGCTCTGGCTCACCAGCCCAAGCAGTACGTGCTCGGTGCCGATACGGTTTTGCCTCCGGCGCAGGGCCTCCTTCTGCGCCAACTGCAAGGTATTGCGCGCAGGCTCGGTGAACTTCTCAAATAGCTGGGCAAGCTGCCTCTCCCCTGCGTTCAATGCCTCCTGAATCACATATGCGTCAATCCGAGGCTCAGCGATCTCAATAGTAGTCTTCCATATGTTATCGCCCGCCGGTATCTCCTCGCTGATGCTCGATACCTCTCCACTCACGGGCTTGGGCGGACCGGCTATTGCCGTAACGGGAGAAGGATTAGGAGGCGGGGTGCCTTCCCGCATGTCGGATAGCTCCAACTCCATGCGCTTGACCCTGTAAAGAGTCTCTTCGGTCAGGCGACGGCCCGCCGCGATGAGGTCGGCCAGGAGGCCGATAAGCCATATCTGGAAGCCGAAGACCAGGGCGATGAGGGTGGCGATGGTCGTGGGCAGGTGCCGCTCGAACGTCTGCCGGAAATTCATCTCCTCCTGCAAGAAATAGTGGAACAGGAGGCTTATTACCCCATAAGTGGCTATCAGCATCAGGAAAAGACCGATGTAGAAGAAGACTTTGAGCGGCTCGTACAGCGCGTAGATACGCACGATGGTGGCCGACGACTTCTTCAGGTAGTCGAACACGCCGCGAATCAGGCGTGAGGGGCGAGTGACCTTGTTCGTCCTGACGGGCACGCTGGCGACCTTGATGTTCTTCTTGCCCGCCTGCACTATCGTCTCGAGCGTATAGGTGTACTTGGTGATAACGTTGAGGCGTAACGCCGCGTCCTTTGACAAGGCGCGGAACCCACTGGGCGCGTCGGGCACAGGCGTGCCGGAGGCCTGGCGCACCACCCAGCTACCCATCACCTGCAAGATCTTCTTCACAGGCGAGAAGTGCTCTATCTGCCTCACCTGCCGGTCCCCAACCACCATGTCCGCCTCACCACGCAGGATTGGCGCTATCAGGTCGGGTATCATCTCCTGGGGGTACTGGTTGTCGCCGTCAGTGTTCACGATGATGTCCGCACCGAGCCGGAGGCAGGCGTCGAGGCCAGTCTGGAAGGCCGCCGCCAGCCCTTTGTTGCCGTTGTGCCGCACGACGTGGTGTACCCCAAGCTCGCGGGCCACCTCAACTGTGCGGTCGCTTGAGCCGTCGTCAATCACCAGCGTCTCAAGCACGTCCACGCCGGGGATAGACTTCGGCATGTCCCGCATCACGAGCGGCAGCGTCTGCTCTTCGTTATAGCAGGGTATCTGCACAATAACCTTCATCACGTCCCACCTGTATCCTCTAACACCGGCCCCTCATGGCTGGCATTGTACTCTCAAGCCTTACTACGGTCAAGCACAACGATTTAATCGCAAAGGCGTAAAGGAACGCAAAGTTCGCTGAGGTTCTAAAGGTTTATTGCGTAGGGGCGTGATTTATCGCGCCCTGGTAGGCATGATGAACCAGCTCTGTATGCGGTCCCGAACGAGGGCGCGATAAATCACGCCCCTACGTCCTGATTGTGAACTCCTACAACTTCTTCGTGAACTTTGCGTTCCTTTGCGTCTTTGCGGTTAGAACAGTTAACGAGGTAAGGAACGGAACTTGCACCTTGACAACATAAGATATACGTGGCAGCCATTCCCGTCAATAACAACGGTCAGGAGCTAAACAAGTGACATCAATAGTTCTCCGCAAGCGCGGCATCTTCGCTACGCTTGCTATTGCAGCCATGCTTCTTCTAGGCGCGTGCGATAATCAGCCTGCACAGCCTACCACTACGGCTACCACGCCACCTGCTTCTGCCACACAGGAGACCCCAGCTACTAATGATGCTCTCCCCACCGATACCGCCGCGCCCGCCGAGCAACCTACGGCGGCTATGGCAGAGACGCCCACCGCACCCGCGCAACCCACAGCCGCCCAGGCAGCAGAAGAGCCGTTGAAGCTCAGCCCGGTAGTAATCGAAACCAACGATACCACGCGCACGGGAGCTTTCTCCCAGGAACGGACCCTCAACCTGCCGCCGGGCTTCGGGGTAACGGTGTTCGCCACCGGGCTGGGGGGCGTGCGTTGGCTGGGCCTTTCTCCTGAAGGTGTGGTCTACGCGACTGTCAGGGGTGAGGGCCGGGTAGTTACGCTGCCGGATGCCGATAAGGACGGCGTGGCCGACGAAACCAAAACGTTCGCAGACGGCCTGCCTGGCGTGCATGGTATCGCTTTCAAGGATGGCGCGGTTTACGTCGCTACCGAAGGCGAAATCATCCGCCTGGAAGACACCGACAAGGACGGAGCAGCCGACAAGCGAGACGTGCTGGCTGACGATCTGCCTACCGGCGGTGGGCATTCAACACGCACCATCGCTTTTGGCCCGGATGGCAAGCTGTACGTCTCTGTTGGGTCTTCCTGCAACGTGTGCGTAGAGGAAAATGAGAAGCGGGCCGCGATCCTGCGTTATTCGGCGGATGGGAAGTTCGAGAAAGTCTACGCGAAGGGCCTGCGGAACGCGGTGGGCATCCTGTTCCACCCGGTGACGGGCGAGCTATGGGCCACCAACAATGGCCGCGACCAGATAGGCGACGACATCCCGCCTGAGACCATCTACAATGTCAAGGAAGACACCGACTACGGCTGGCCCTTCTGCTACGGCGACCGCGTGCCCGATATAACCCAGGACGTGCCCGCAGGCTACTGCGAGAAGACTGGCGTTCCCGCCGTCAAGATGCAGGCGCATTCCGCGCCCCTCGGCATCGCGTTCTACACGGGCGACCAGTTCCCCGCACAGTTCAAAGGGGATTTGTTCGTAGCCTTTCACGGTAGCTGGAACCGCACCGTGCCCACCGGCTACAAGGTGGTACGCATCCGCATGAAGGACAACCAACCCGACGCATCGGCTGGCGATCTCCTTGTAGAAGACTTCATCACCGGCTGGCACCTGGGTGAAGACGCCTTTGGCCGCCCCGTTGACCCTATGACCGCCCCCGACGGCTCCCTCCTGCTCACCGACGACGAGGCTGGCGTTATATATTCTATCTACTACAAGGAGAATGTAGGGCCGTAGGGCTGGCCATTAGCGAAGGGGTTGCCCATGCATACCATACGCGATCATAATAGAAAGACAGGAGTATTGTGCCTCTTCGCAGTGATCTTGCTTTCTGCATCCGGCTGCGGCACAGGCGGCTCTCCTCTTGCCTGGCCACCTGCTCCACCCGCTCCCGGTTTGGCACGTATCCTGTCGGGACACACACTTTGGGTAAGTAGCATCGCGTGGTCTCCTGACGGCAAGATGATAGCCTCCGGTTCCGGTGACACCACCCTGAAAGTTTGGGACGTAGCCAGTGGAAGCAATCTCAAATCGCTCACGCTAGACAGAGGGAGCCTGGCAAGCGTTGCCTGGTCCCCCAACGGTGAATACCTGGCTGTCGGCCATAACGAGCCTTCAGATAGGGTGAGAATATGGGATATGGCGACCTGGCAACCTGTCCTCTTGATGAACCCTAAGGGTGCAATGCGTGTTGTTTCGTACTCTCCCGATGGTGAAATGTTGGCCGTAGGGCTGGGTTTTGCAGACCCTGATCCCAAGCATAAACCTAAAGGGAGTGGCGCGGCGATATATGACGCAAGAACGGGAGCCGAGTTGGTAACGCTTTACCTACCTGAGGATGTTATATCGCTTGCCTGGTCACCCGACAGCAAGTACCTGGCCTTCAGAGCCTCAGTTACCGACCCGGCAGCCAGCCCCACAGACCTGGGTTACGTTATGATATGGGATCTATCAGGAGCACTCAAGCGGAGCAACGCCAATGACTTGAGCAACCCTGACAGGCTTCGCAGGCTTGATGGTCTGAATGGAAAGAGCAATGTTGATTGGTCGCCTGATGGTAAGCTCGTGGCTGCCGGAGATGGGGATGAACTGAAGTTCGTGGATACGTCTACCTGGACAGAGACCCCGGCACTTACCGGCTCTCCTGACGGAGCAGGTCATATAGCGTGGTCGCCCAACGGGAAGTGGCTCGCTTTAGGTGGCTCCCCATCTGTCGAGATATGGGATGTTGCAAAGCAAAAGCAAGTCAGCACATTTCCGCTCTTCGACGCGGTGAACGATATAAAGTGGTCGCCCGATAGTAAGTTCCTGGCTACCGGTTCTGAAGATCACTATGTTCGCATATGGGAGGTGAAATAGAAGATAGCGAAGCTCCTGACTATGAAGGTAAGCACAACACTGTATGCACTGGGCCTGGCCCTGGTGGTATTACTCATAATCTTGACGTGGAACGCACTCTCCGCCTTCTCCCCTCCTCAGGGATTGGTACGCAGGCTGAACGGCCACAGCCTCTGGGTGACGAGCCTGGCGTGGTCACCTGATGGCGAGTGGATAGCTTCGGCTTCCGACGATAGGACGGTACTGGTGGGGGAGGCGGCTACCGGAACTCGTATCACTAAGCTGGACAGCTTCCGGGGTAGCGTGCTTAGTGTAGCGTGGTCGCCGGACAGCAAGTACCTCGCTACCGCTTCTACAGTGATAAGCGACGGGGTGCAGATATGGGACGCCGCCAACTGGCAGGCTATCCATCAGTTGAACTCCGACCCTCGCTATCTGGTGGGTAGTCTATCGTGGTCCCCGGATGGGAAGCTGCTAGCTATCGGCACCGGGGACTTAGAAGTATGGGATGTAGAGGAAGAAAAGCTTGCGGCTAAGCTTACCACTTATAGCGGAGCAAATAGCGTGGCCTGGTCTCCTGTTGGCAAGCAAATAGCCTTTGGCTCAGCCCTGGACCCTTACAGGGGAGATAAAGGGGTAGTGAGGATATGGGACTACACCGAAGGTAATGAGCATACTACTGAAAATGATGTTACCACTCTAACCGGGCATTCCGGTGATCTACACAGTGTGGCATGGTCCCCTGATGGCAAGCAGTTAGCGTCAGGTTCTGATGACAACACAGTGAAGATATGGGATTTGGCAAGCAGACAAAGCACCGCAACCTTAACGGGACACAAAAGCCAGGTTGTTAGCGTAGCCTGGTCGCCGGACAGCAAAAAGATAGCTTCCGGGTCGTGGGATAGAACTGCGCGTGTATGGGATGTAGCCACCGGGCAAAGCATAGCCACATTCGAGCACCCGGACTTCGTAACGAGTGTAGCGTGGTCGCCGGACAGCAAGTACCTGGCTACGGGGGACCATTCCACTCTCGGCGTCGTGCGGATATGGGAGGTAAAGTGAGAGGTACCCTCAATCCAGGCGCTGGACTACATGAATAGGCTGCCTCCGCCCACCAAGTCGGTGCTTTACGCGGCCCCAGGCCAGCAACCCCAGCATCACTACAAGCCCCACCACTGTCAGGACAGCCCCCAGCCGGAACGACGCGGGCGCGTACACGAAGCGTACCACGTGCTCCCCGGCAGGCACGTACACCGCGCGTAGAGCGTGGTCTGCCGTGATTATCTGCGTCGACTGTCCGTCTACGCTCGCCTCCCAGCCTGGAAAGTCAAGGTCGCTCAAAATTAGCAGCCCGGCCTGGTTGCTGCGTGTGCTGATGCGTACATCTTCAGTCTTATAAGTTGTAATTGTAACCGAGTCATGCGAAGGCTCGCTGTCCCCTAACCCCTGACCCCTGACCCCTAACCCCTCGGATAGGATAGCGGTGCCCGCCCTGTCGAACGACGGGTCGCGCAGGCGGCTTATCCTGGTTGCGGCATCGGGTTCCACCTGGACGTGGTGGGCCAGCCATGCGCGGGGCAGCGCCTGCCGGTTCTCGTAGACGCTGGCGGCATCTTTACCCCCGTCGAGCACCTTCACGAACCAGGGCTTTTCGACATCCGCGAGAAATAGCGTGCGGAACGCCAGGTCGCCCTCAAAAGGCGCTCCCCCATTCATACGCCCCCCTTCCTGGTAGGCGTCGTCCTTGCTGTACCAGAGAGTCGCCGCCGTTTCGGGCGTGGCCTCCGGCGCGTCGAAGTAGATGTAGAATTGCCGGTTGTTCGCCTGCTTGATGGGCGGGAAGGTGATATTCCACCAGCTATTATCCGCGAACTCCGACGGGTCAAGCCGCACGGCAGCCAGGTCGGTTGTGCCTGTGATGCCGTCCTTCAGGTGGAAGACCAGGGGCGACAGCGCCTCTCTCCCATATTTCGCGGCGAGCACCTGTATCCCCGCGAGGTTATCTGCCTGCGAAGTAAAGGTCTGTCCCGGCTGAGTTTTGCCCGCGATCTCGCCTACAGTAACGCCGCTACTCGCCTCCTGGCGCACATCTACCACGTAGTTGGGGTCGTCGCCGGGTGCCGACATCACGTAGCGCACGTTTAGCAAGTCGAGCATACGGGAGGTGTTGAACCTGCCCGGCGTGGCGCGCATGCCGCCGGGAGCCGCCCGCACCGCCAACTCTACGTATAGCCTGGGGTCAAGCGCATCGTAGCCGCGCAGGTCAGACAGGCCGTAGACAAGGTTGATGTTGGGCATGAACACGCCGACCGGCCCCGCCCCTCCCGCGATGACACGGAAAGGTCCATCCTCTTGCTTCTGCTGCTCCTGCAAGAATCGCGTGGCCGCTGTTTGGGGGTAATACTCCTCGCGTGTCACCGAGGGGTTGTAACCGGCGTGCGCCAGCCAGAGGTCGGCCAGCAACACTATTGGCACCAGGGACATGGCAGGGCGAGCTATGCGCGGCCTGATTGCCCACAAAGCGACCACCACGCCCAAAGCCACTCCACAAACGGCTATAACCACAGCCGCCCGCCACAGCGCTTCTTGCCATACCACGTTCGGTTGCTGGGAGTTCGGCGGCACCCCGAAGAAGTCATGCGCCCATAGAGCGGGCACAGCCACCCCTACAGCCAGCAAAACTCCAACACACAACGCCAGCCCGACCGCAAACCGGCGGCGCTGTTCCGGCAGCCACCCCAAGACAGCCTCAATGCCTAACGCCGCCAGCAAGCTCAACGCGAATTGCGCTACCAACACCATGCGCGTGTTTAGCAACAGGCTCATCCCCGGCAGCGCAAGCGCCACGTCATACAGCACCGGTGCATGGTAGGCCACGCCGAGCGCCAAGACCGCCAGCGCCGCCAGAAGGAAGGCCATCCTCCTTTTCAGCCTATCCCCGGCGAAGAGCGCAAAGGGCACGAGGAAGAGAGTCATGATGCCTATGTAGTTATGCGACTCGTTATAGTTTATCTCGGTGCCCCACCACGTATGGCGGGCCGGGTTGCCCCACAGGTTGGGGGCGAAAGTGGTCCAGGCGTACTCTATGGGCAGCGAAAGGCCGCCTGCCGCCTGGCGTTCGCTTCGCCTCAACAGCGCCATGCTCTCGCCCGAATACTCTATGAAGGGGAATAATTGGATGGCGGCTATCGTAGCCCCTAGCCCGCACGCTATAACCCACAGCCCCAGCGTGCGCGCCAGCCGCCCCACCTGGCGCGGCGCGGTCTGCCAGGCATGGAACAGGGCAAAGAGGCCGGTTGCCAGCATGACGTGGTAGGCCGTTTGCAGGTGCCCCGCCAGCAACATGAGGGCAACAATCCCCGCGAGCAGGGCTAACCGGTGGGCGCTCGGCTGGCTTATCAGGTGGGACGTGGCCCACCACACCCAGGGCAGCCACATCGCCGTCGCGGTCAGCGGGTAGAGGAGCCATACCGTCATGGCCGCCCCACAGGTAAAAGCCAGGGTTGCGACCGACGCGCCTACAGGCCCGGCCTTCGCCACCTCTCGCGCCGCCAGGTACATACCCAGCCCCGCGATGAAGAGCTTCAGCCATATCCTCAGGGTGTGCATCCACCCGTCCGGCCAGAGCAAGTAAAGCCAGTTGAGGGGGAAGAAGATGCCCGACTGGTTGTTGCCTATGAGGGGCGCGCCGAGCATATTGTCGGCGTTCCACAGGGGCAATTCACCGGCGTGCAATCGCCGTGCGCTGTATTCCAGCCAGGGCTCGAACTGCACCGCGCTGTCAACCAGCAGATCGTTGCTCGGCCCGCGCCAACCGGCAGGCTGCTCGGCCCGCCAGGGGTAGTAGTTGTAGAGCATGTCGGCGGGCGAGATTATGCGCCCGGTGAATATGGCGGGGCCGAGGAAGAGTGTGGCGAGGAGCGCAGAGCCTAACACCGCCCAAGCCACTTCTCGGCGGGTTATCTTCAACTAGGCCCCTTCGTCCAGGCGCTTGACTATGCGCGCCGGGTTCCCCCCGACCACCACGTTGGGCGGCACGTCCTTAGTCACTACCGCGCGAAAGCCCACCACCGAGTTGTCCCCTATCGTCACGCCCTTGAGTATGGCCGTCTGCCCGGCTAACCAGACGTTCTCACCGATAGTGATAGGCGCGCACACCACCGACGCGTCGTGATCGTGCCTCCTCGCGGGGTCGAGCGGGTGGAAATCGGTGTCTATGATGATGGTTGAGCTGAGTATGCAGCGCGGGCCGATCCGCACCTGCCTGTACGCCTGTATGCCCGCGCCATTCAAGCGGCAATCGTCACCGATGATGATGCGTGCATCCGGCGTAAAAGTGATGAGCACGTTCTTCTCGGCATGGCTCCATGCGTTGACGTTGTCCCCGAACACCACCTGTCCCGGCCCCTTGACGACCAGGTTGCCCCTGCACACAAAGTTGCGCCCAAACCGCACCCGCTTGCTATACTTCGCTTTGTAGAACCGCAACCAAAACGCGCTGATAGCCTTCACCGCGAAAGGCTTGACCAGCTTCTTCAACCTGTTGCCCCGGTAGAGTTGGATGGCGATCCTTGCCGGACCACCCGCGCTGGCCTGGTCAATCACCCAGCGCCTCCTGGGGAGCGTCGCTTATGCGCAGCATGGCGGTGTTGGGCGCTCTCTTGCCTGCTCTGCGCGCACTAGCCCTCTCGTATACGGCCTCTATACGGTCAATGGCGGCATCCCACGATAGCCTTGCGACGCACTCCTGCCGGAGCTTCGCGCCCACCTCCCTGTAGCGCCCTGGATCATCCAGGGCCTGCCGCAGCTTCTCGGCCAGCGAGCGCGAGTTGCCCCGCTCCGCGTAAACACCCAACGACCCCAGGTACTCGCGGCTCACGGGCGTATCGAAGGCCACTACCGGCAGCCCCATCGCCATGTAGTTGCCTATCTTCCCGGCACCCTCCGTCTCCGACAGCTTGGGCGCTACCGCCACGTCCCCTACGGCAAGGTAACGGGGGGCGTCTGTGTAGGGTATGCGGCCAGGGAAAGAGACGCACCCGTTGAGGCCGAGCCTGTCGGCCTGCCCTCGATAGCTGTCCACGCCTGGGAAGCCCATCACCAGGAACTGCACGTCGCGCATGCCCCACTCGTTTACCATGATGGCGGCGGCTTCCAGCAGCAGGTCGGTGCCCTGGTAAGGCGCGAGCAGCCCCAGGTAGACCACCACGCGCCGCCCGGCGGGTATCCCCAGCGACTGCTTAAGCGCCACGCTTGCCGCACGCTCCATGCCGGTAGCGGGCGGGGAGAAGGTCTCGGTGTTCACCGCGTCGGCCACCGTCGAGATACGGTCTGAGTAGTCGCCAGTGCGCGCTCGCAGCCCGATTTCGGCATTGTGCGAAGAGGTGATGATAGCGTCGGCTGACCTGTCGATGCGCGCCTCCAACCATTTGAGAGGGCGCAAAAGTGGGGATTTCTCACGGATGAAACGGTGGTCGAGCATCTCGGCGGTCATGCTCCCTTGGTAATCGAACACCAGGGGCACGCGGTGTGCCTGCCGCACGGTCCACCCCAGCAGCGCGCCCTCGTGTATGTGGGCATGCACCACGTCAGGTTTGAAGGCTCGCGCCGCCCGCTGCACCGTCGCCGCCAGCGCCACGTCAAAATATAGCTTGTGGCGCGACGATCCGACCATCACGCCCTGCTTCCAGGGCACGTCAACTGAGCGCCTGATATTGACGCCCGGCACGTTGTCGCCCATGTGGTAGGTGCAGAGGAGGACGGCATGCCCGCGCCGCTGGAGGTGTACGGTCTCCTCCAGAATGCGGACGTGCGCGCCATAATCGGAGAAAAACGAAGTGGGGGCGATTGTTAATATGCGGTAGGGCAATAATCTCTCGCTAATCTAGCTCTGTCTTCTGCCTGCCATTATATTGCCGCCTTTGTAGAGGTGTCAAATTGTGCGGTACGCATGACGAAACCGCCAAGACGCAAAGGTCGCCAAGTACCCGCCAAGCAATTGTGTTAAGTATGAGGCAGGAGAACAGTGGTTGTGTGACCAGGCCCATAAAATACTTGGCGTCTTGGCGGTTTCCTTCACCGCTCCGGCTTAGATAAGTTTGCCCCTGGCCTGGGCAACTGCTATAATCCTATCACTTTGACCGTTGAGGTTGTGGCCGGATAGATGGACCTCTTCTCTGTGATATTGCTGGCGTCGGTGCTGGCGCTTATACCTACCATCCTATATGCCCTCTTTATTTGGTGGCTGGACCGCTACGAGAAGGAGCCACTACCCCTGCTGCTCGTGGCCTTCGTGTGGGGAGCTGTGCCCGCCATAGTGCTGGCGCTGGTGCTGGAGATCGGGGCGGATATACCCCTGCAACAAATAGTGCTGGTCGAAGAAGCGCGCGATGTCACGTCGGCCAGCCTCATCGCGCCCATAGTGGAGGAGGCGGTAAAGGCCATAATACTGGTTGTGCTCTTCCTGGCGTACCGGCGCGAGTTCGACAACGTGCTCGACGGCGTGGTATACGGCGCGATGGTGGGCCTCGGTTTCGCCTTTGTAGAAAACATCCTCTACTTCCAGTCAGCCGCCTACGAGGACGTGCCGGAGGGGGGCACGCCCAACATCGAGGGCATGCTGACGCTGTGGGTGCTGCGCGCAGGCATATTCGGCCTGAACCACAGCATGTTCACGGCTTTCACGGGGGCGGCGTTGGGCCTGGCGCGCTCGCTCAAGCGGGGTTGGCAGCGTGGGTTGGTGCCCGCGATTGGCCTGGGTGCCGCCATGATATTTCACGGCCTGCACAACGGCCTCACCAGCGCGGTAGGCATTCTCGCGGGCGATGAAACGGGCGGTGAGTTGATCCTGGGTGCCTGCTTGGGCACGCTGATAAGCGACTACGGAGGCGTACTGCTCATACTCGTGGTGGCTATCGTGTCGAGCCTGCGCGAATCGCACGTCATCAAGGAGTGCTTGTGGGAGGAGGTATCGCTGGGGCGCATCACCTCCGACGAATACAACGCGCTCATATCGGGCGGCAGGCGTTGGAGCATACGCTGGACCGTCCTCTTCTCGTCCGGCTTCCGGCGCTGGCGACAGATAGGCAGCTTCTTCGACCTGTCAACGGAACTGGCCTTCCGCAAGCACCGCATGCACGACGGCGACCCCATCCACCAGAACATCTCCGCCCGCGACGTGGCCCGCCTGCGCCAGCAGATAGACAATCTCAAGGCGGACATAGTCTTTGCGGCAGGCGCTTAACTCCACCCTGGCCCTGAACAAGAGCAAGTTATAAGTGAGTGAGCCTGATGGTAGAAGATGCCCTACGCTGGGGAGCGCAGATAGTTGCCCTGGTCGCGGAGGCGGCGGGCGTTGTCATAGCCGCCATCGGCATAGTGCGCGCGCTCGTCAGCTACGTAGTAGACATGGTCAGGGAGCGGGGCGCACCCAGGAGCCAGCAGACCCGTCTCGACCTGGGCCGCGCCCTGGCCCTCTCGCTTGAGTTGCTGCTGGCAGCCGATATAGTACGCACAGCCATCGCGCCCACCTGGGAGGAGATCGGCCAGCTTGCGGCCATCGTCGCTATACGTACCGTGCTCAACTTCTTCCTCCAAAGGGAGATCAACCAGGAACAGGATATGCTCCAGCGCGAGGTAGAAGTTAGAAATCAGAAATTAGATGCCTAAGGCCACCATCCCTCTAAAACTCCTGGCAGGTGCGGCGGTAGGGGTCGCTTTTTGGGCGGCACGCCGTATCGCCTACGCGCCACCCAATGCGGATGTTGCCGCCCGCGCCCATGACGCTGCCCGCTCTGGGCCATGGCGTCACAACTACGCTACGGTCAATGGCGTGCGCCTGCATTACGCAGAGGTAGGTAGCGGGTCGCTTGTGATACTGCTACACGGCTTCCCACAATGCTGGTATGAGTGGCGGTACGTCATACCCCGCCTGGCGGAGCATTTCCACGTCGTCGCGCCCGATATGCGTGGCTACAACGAGAGCGACAAGCCCGCAGGCATAGCATCCTACACCATAAAGGCCCTTACCCAAGATATAGCCTCACTTGTCGAGGCGCTTGGCGAAGAGAGGGCGCATATCGTGGGGCACGACTGGGGAGGAGGCGTGGCCTGGGGGTTGGGTATGCAGCATTCGCATCGGGTGGACAGGCTGGTAATAATCAACTCACCTCACCCCGCCGCGTTCGAGCGTGAACTGAAGAAGGGCAGGCAACTCCTCCGAAGCTGGTACATCTTCTTCTTCCAATTGCCCTTGCTGCCCGAAGCATCCATGCGCCTTAACCTGCGGCGCAACCTACCGAACAGCGCCCAGGTGCCAGGTGCCTTCCCCGAAGAAGCCCTGGATGTGTACGAGAACGCCATCTCCCAGCCGGGCGCGGCTACGGCAATGATCAACTACTACCGCGCCGTATTCCACAACGCGCCAGCCGCCCGCCGCCTGATGCGCACTATTACCCGCCCGACCATGCTTCTCTGGGGCATGAAAGATTTCGCCCTCGTCCCCGAACTCACCGAGGGGCTAGAAAAGTGGGTGCCCGACCTCCACATCGAGCGCGTTGAGGAGAGTGGGCATTGGCTGCCGGAGGAGAAGCCTGGGGTGGTAGCGGACGCGCTGCTCGACTTCTTGCTCGGCTAAAGAACCCACCTAATCTTGATCTTATCTAGTCTCTAGCGATTGCAGCAATTTTTGCGCGTCGTCTTTTTCTCCTTGAGAATCTGCCGCCTCTAGGGCTGCTTTCGCATCATTAATGGCTTCATTTTTATTACCAATTTCCTTATAGGCTTTTGCGCGCATAAAGTAGTACGCAAACATATTACCCTCTTTGTAGTTAATAGCAGAACCGAGATCAGCAATGGCCTTCTCTTTGTCTCCATCTTTAGCACGATGCATATAGGCATCGGCGCGCTTAAAATATGCATAGGAAAATCCAGGCCTTTTGCTTATTGCTACCTCAATTGCGCTTAGTGCTTCATCGTAATTTTCTATAGCAATATAGGTTATGCCCAGTTCGTTGTACGCATCAGCGTGATCTGGTTGCAGACTTATAACCTTCTTGAAGCTCTTAATGGCATCATCATATCTAGTTAGTGATCGATATGCGTGCCCTAAGTCATAATGAGCCTCTGCATAGTCATCGTTGATCTTCACAGCATATTGAAAGTACTCTACAGCCTTGGCAAGTGAGGCGTTGTCACCTCTCGCACTGTATAATCGGCCAAGTTCATAGTAAGCCTGCTCATAATCCGGGTCATGCTCTTTCGCAGCTTCGAACGAGAGCACGGCTTCGTCTTTATTCCCAATATCCTTTAGTAACTTCCCCCGCTGGTAATAAGCTTCTGCATTGTTCGGGTCAACCTTGATTGTTTGATCGAGCTCTTTAAGAGCCTCATCACGGATTGAATAGATTGAGTTTTCGGCCTTCACTGCAAGATCATGTTGACCTTTAGCTTTATAAGCCTTGCTAAGGGCTTCGTAAGCCTCTATATAGTTTGGGTCGTACCTGATAGCATTTAGGAAACTGGAAATAGCGCCATCAATATCTGTAGCGTTATTTCTCTTTCTATATGTAAGCCCTAATCTATAATAAGCCTCTGCATAATCACTCTTTATATCTATGACTCTCATGAAGTCCGCAATTGCCTCGTCATACTTCTCCAGCTCTGAACGGGCTTTAGCCCGGTCGTAATATGCTTCATAGTAATCAGAGGGTCTCAAATCTATAGCCGTTGAATAAAATGCTTCAGCTTCCTCTAAATGGCTTTCGCTATTATCATGGTAATGGGCTACATAACCAAGACCCCAATACGCTTCCGCCACCTTCGGGTCCTTGTCTTTGGCAGTTTGGAAGTCAGTACGTGCCGCGTCAAAGTCCTTAGCGTAGTAGAGTTGCACAATGCCCCGCGCCGAATATGCTTCAGCATAATCAGGCGCCAAGTCAATCGCTTTATTGAAATCATCTAGAGCTTCTTTGAATTTACAAGTACATCTGTAGGAGAATCCACGGTTATAATATGCCTCAACAAAATTTGGGTTTCTCCTAATACTCTCATCGTAGTTTTCTATAGCTTTGTCATGAGAACCCATAGCATTGTAGACATTCCCCAGATAATAATATATCAAGCTGACATCTAGAGCCGTAGTTGTAGTAGTTGTACTTGTTAGATTAGACGATGCAACTATGGACCCCTCGAACATGCCTGATGCTTCTGCCCAGTTACCCTGCGAATAATATATTAGTCCTGTAGCGAAGAGAGATAGGTATGATATAGTTTGCGATATATCACGTAGCTCCGCGCCCTCCCTGATGTCGTCACTAACCTGAATAGAAAAGCTTTTTGGCTCTTGTAAAAGCGGAGCATATTGCAGACCAGTTGGCATAGTTACGCTAATCATCCGTCTCTCGCTTGGCGAGCTAAGTATCTCAAACTGAGCTTTAACCTCTAAGGTTGTCAAATCTCTATACCTGCCCCACACGATCATATCAGCTTTTTGCTCTTCTCCAATCTGTCTTGCCCTGTTGCTATCTGTGATTATGATGCCGGGACGTATAATCTGAATGTCGCCAGACAGGGTTGAGCTTAACTTGTCGAACAGAGTTTCCGTCAATTGATACTTCTGTGGATCCGGGCCATAGAAATCGAATATCAACAGTTTGGTGCTGTCCGTTGCTGGTTTTGGAAGCACACTTATTGCGATCCACGCAATAACAACTATACAAATACCTACAAATAAAGCGGGCAGAGCTAGAGACATACGAATTCGTCGCCAAATTGACACGCCCGACATAGGAGTAGAGATCAATGTGCTAGGAGTGCCAAGTAACCCCTGTAAAGCAACACCTATTACTGTAGTAGCTAGACCGACAAACAATGGTGTAGTCTCACCGAGGTGCTGCTGAAAGAACAATATGACTAGGAATGCACCCGCACCGCTGACAAGGAGAATTCTAAGTAGTATGCGCTGATCATTCATGTTGTCACCTGTTTACTTTTGCTACCAAGCATGGATAATTACAAATGCGATTCATGTGGCCTGTTAATAGATTATGAATATCACTATCTATAGTCAAAAGCACAAGAAACAAGAGCCAGAAATTGAACTTGCAACGACAGTCGAAATACATGTTCAGGTAAGTTGATGTGCGACATTATACAGGATAAGTGGGGTGAATTCAATACTATTTTGTGATTTAATCCTCGGGGAAGTATAATTGCGAATAGCGTAAGTCGTCACGGAGGTCCACTCAACAAGCGATTCATCTGGTAGGTCATCAGGAAGCGGGCGTCTCTAAGGAGGCTTTCGCGGCGAGCATCGGGATTATGCCAGGCTGGGGTCTCTATGGCGGGAGAGGTATAAACGGTCAGGCCTGCATCGCGGGCGATGAAGGCGGCGCGCTTGATGTGGTGCGGGTCGGTGACAAGGATGGCCGTGCTCCAACCGTGAGAGTGCATGAGGGCGCGGCTGTGCTGGATATTGGTAACGGTGTCGCGTGCCTGCTCTTCCAGAACGATTGCATCAGACGGCACACCATCGGCTTGAAGCACCTGGGACATGGCTCCCGCTTCGCTCGGAGGCGGGCCTGTGAAGCCACCCGTTGGGATGACGTGGGCAGCCAGACCGCGATGGTAGAGCGTGGCAGCGTGGTGGGCACGAGCCTGCACGCACGCGCTAAAGGTGGTGCTGATGACGTTGCCTTCGTAGCTGGGGCAACCAAGCACTATGATGACATCTGCGGGTACGGCGTGGTCGGTCTCATTGTCGGTAGCCACGTAGGCAACGTCTAGCCCGTACCATAAAATAAACCCAAGCACGCCAGCGGCCAGGAGCAACAGCACGATTTTGGCGCGTTGCCGCCATTTATTCATATGGGTGTATGCCCAATATCAGATGCTCCCCGTGCAGGCGTGCTAGCCCCTACCGCTTACTAGCCTCCCACTCCGCATCCGCCAGGGCAAGGGCTTCAAAGTGCTCGAACAAGCGCCTATCGCCGGTCTCCTGCCTCAAGCCATGCACATAGTCCTTGACTTTATCCCAGACTGCGTCTATCGCGTACCAGTCGAAAATCAGTTCTCCGTTGAGCAATCCGTGTTTGTAGTATAGGCCGAGCAACTCAAAGTAACCGCAGGTCTTGCTTACTTTAAGCCGTTCTTCGCTGCCAAAGGGGTATTTCTTTACGAACTCGGCATAATCCGCAATGAAATCTTCACTCCAGATATAGTCTACCGCTTCCGGCATGCCGGGCCACTGGGCGAAATGGAGCAAGAGCATGGCATCTTCATGAGTCGGCTTGTCCACATTGTTCCTCCTTTTGGCGCATCACAGAAAGCACACCGCTTAGATAGCTCATAACTCTACCTACCGGAGTGATGCGAAGTATATCATTAGCTATAAAGGCATGCAAGGTCACAGTTCCTCCATCTTCTGATGCATACGCTTTCCATATGTTAGACTTGATGAACAATGGCACGTAGTATGTTCGATACGACACCACGAAAGAGGTTGAGCACGCGCCGACGTATCCGCCCGCGCAATCTCTTGCTGTTATTTCTCCTGGCCGCCTTTATCGCCCTGAACGGGGTCGCGTGGATGCAGGCCTGGGCGATGACCCACTACGCGCCTGCCGGGCAGCGCACCTCCGCGATTGAGGCCCTTTCGCCACCGGAGAAGGCGTGGATAGTGCTCACGGGCGTCTCCAACCCCAGGCCCCAGAACTCCGTCACACCGCGTGACCTGGGCCTCGATTATGAGACGCGCTCTATTGAAGTGGACCGAGGTGGCACCCTGGAAGCCTGGTACGTGCCCCATGCCAACCCCCTCGGTATCGTGCTGATGTTCCCAGGATACGCTGCGAGCAAGGATACTCTCCTAACCTCATCTGCGGCTTTCCACGAAATCGGATACGACACTCTCCTGGTGGACTTCAGAGGCGTGGGCGGGTCGAGCGGCCAGGACACTACGCTGGGTATTCGAGAGGGCATTGATGTTGCCAGGTCGGTGGAATACGCGCGTCGCACATGGCCGGGCCGTCCCACTGTGCTGTACGGCGTCTCGATGGGAAGCGCCGCCATCTTGCGCGCTATCGCCACAGAGAACGTCCAACCCGACGCTATCATCCTCGAAAGCCCCTTCGACCGCCTCCTCTCAACGGTCGGCAACCGCTTCCACGCAATGGGCCTCCCCGCCTTCCCTGCCTCTGAGTTGCTCGTCTTCTGGGGCAGCGTGCAGCAAGGCTCTAACGGCTTCAACCATAATCCCGCAGACTACGCAAGGTCGGTGCGCTGCCCCGCTCTGCTCATGCGTGGCGAGAACGATCCCCGCGTCACAACCTCCGAAGTCGCCGCCATTATGGAGCAGCTAGGCGGGCAGAAAAGGTTCGTCAACTTCCCCAACGCCACCCACCAGCTACTCTCCGCAGCCGATCGTGCCCTTTGGAAGTCGCAGGTAACAGCCTTCCTCGCCCAGGTCACTGAATAACCCAGAGTAGAGACGCAAAGGTCATGGAATGAAACAATCCAGCCACCTTAGCACCGGGTGGCTGGATCGTCCGCTTACTACGAGCGACGGCTAGTTGTCGAGGAAGATAACGTGTACCGGGGTCTGGCGGAGGTTGCCGTGCCGTCCTGAAGATTTTGTCGAGTAGATGTGTTGTGCTGTACCTTCGATATGCCACTTGATCCGAGTCCCGGCATTAGGCGACGTTCCGTCGGCACCAGGCCCCGTGATAGGTTCAGGTGAAGGAGTAGGACGCGGTGTGGGCGTGGGATCCTCCGGCCGGCATGAAACGTCGCCCTTCTTCATCAAGAAGGCAACAATGACACGGACATGGAAACGGGTACCACTTCCTGTGCCTGGAATTCTATCATCGAAGATAGGAAAGAGGACGGTAATGCCGTTGCCGCCATTCTCGTTATCCACCCTGTCCTGGAAGTCCTGGCAGTTGGAATTTACCGCGCCGGATGAGCCTTCCAACCACCAGCCATCCCATTTTGGGCCGTAGACTATGTAAGGGACAAACGTGGGATCATTAGCAGGGTTATAAGTGCTAGCGTTGCCAGGGTCGTGAACGGATACGAAATGCTGTGTTGGCCCCCAGCCGCCACTTGTATTTCTGTAGTCGGGGCAAAAGGTCGCCCATTGAGCTTTGGTCACCGACGGGTTGAAGCCACAGGTAATCCAAGCTTTAGCGACGCTCGCTGAGCCGCCATCGGCAGTGTAGTTTACCCAACCCCAGTTGCCGCTTCCCGCGTCGAAAGCGGAATCTATCAGTTGGTAACGGTTGCCTTCGCGAATGTTCTCAATATCTAAGGTCTGCGTAAAAAGTCCAATTGGTACCAGGCTTACGTTGTCGGAAATCGCGCCCACACCCATGAAGGCGGTTGCGGTGGCGGTTGCGCCAACCTTATTGTAGCCAAAGATGGCCGCGAAGTATGAGCCGGTCTCGGCTCTGCCTTTCACCATGATACCTTTAGCCCCCAGGGTCCAGGGCACCGAGCCATTGTCCCCAACCTCACAAGGCCCTCGTCCCTGCCCGACTCCGCAATTAACTCCACCTTTGACCTTGCCTGTAACAACGGTCACAATCTGCTTGTTGTCGTTTATGAAGTAGGCCTGGAGGGTTTGCGTAACCACTCCATTCACCCCAGCATAGGAATCTATAGCCTGCCGGATGTTCAACTCATAGGAACCGCCATAATCTACGTCATAGTCCGGGTACTTATTCATCATATCTTCGTAGTATGTCAGCATCACCCGCGTCCCGGCCACAGCAGCGCCATCAACGGCGTTTTGCGCGTCACGCCGCTTGTTCAACATCGAGCCGCCATCAACGGCCAGCGCGACCGCGAGCACAAGGACCGTCATCATCAGGACGATAAAAACCATGGCCTGGCCGCGAGCTTTTTTGCGCTCGACTATCTTTCTTCGACGGAGCCTTTCTCGCTCGAACGCCGAACGGCTTGAGGATTGCCGTTTCTCGGATCCTGCGATTTGATGCGGGCTTCTATGTAGCTCTCTGTTCATATGGTGCCTCCGAACCGGGTGTTGCGTTATCTGATAGCTGGCATGCGGGAGCGTGCTACGGGCAGGTAGCATTCTTCCCGTTGTCCATTATGATCTGCGTTGCCGACTTGCGAATGGTGATTGACTTCATCCCCAGCATACCTGGTAGGAAGAGATCTTTGACTTCGTAGCTTACGGTCACTTTGATAGGTGTGCTTGAGCACCGCCGCACGCATTCAGCAGGCTCGACCTGGATACTGGCCTGGTTAACGCGTTGCATCACCGACCCTCTATCTATGGCGACCTGTCGCGCACGGTCCTGGATGTTGTCGTGGTCCGCCACAGGCGCGCCGCAGGAGGGCGACGCTACGTCGCGCTCAGGGTATTTTGAAGCATAAGCTGCTCCTTCGCCCGCCATATTCTCTACAACCGCCCCTATGTAGTAGGCCCTACCGAAATCCACAGCCGCCGCGAGAAGCATGGCAAGGAAAAGACTCATCAGGGCGGCCTCTACCACCGCCTGTCCTTTTGTGGCCCGCCTATTGCGATTAACTTTCATAGTCGTAAAAGCCTTTTCGTGTTGCATAGTTACAAAGGTCGATGACAGTCTCAAATTGTGATACGGACGATCATTTTCAGATGATCTACTCAGTGTAGAGGGAGGGCTGTACTCCCTCTACACTGTAGTGTCTGACTTAGGGTCCGCATAGGGGATCGTAACCCGACGTGGCAGATGCGGTAATGCTGACCGATTGGTAACCTACCTTACTAGCGCTTATGGTCACCGTTATATTGCTTGCGGGGTCAGGGTAGCTGCCGGTCTTACAGAAGCCATATATTCCTGTGCCCACGTTAGGCAGAGCGCCACTGAAGCTGCCGGTTGAGTTGACCGTAGCGCCGTTTATGAGATTGCCCAAATCATCTTTGAGATCGATACCGATGTCGAGGGTCCCGGTGGCGCCGGTTCTCTTCTTCAGGTGGAGGGCGGAAATTACTAACCGCCTGGTAGGTGTGGCCGTAGCCGTAGCTGTGCTCGTAGAGGTGGGTACAGAAGTGCTGGTAGAGGTGGGTACAGCTGTATTAGTAGAGGTGGCTACAGCTGTATTAGTAGAGGTAGCCGTACTGATAGGTAGCGATGTGGCGGTCTTTGTAGCAGTGCTGCTCGGAGGCACAGCCGTGCTGGTAGCGGTGAATGACGTAGCTGTACCTGTAGGCACGGGTGTATCGGTGGAAACGGGGGTGAATGTCCCTGTAGGCGTGCTGCTGGCTGGTACGGTTGTATTGGTGCTGATGCTGGTGTTGGTGGCCGTAGCAGTGTTCGTACTGGTGGAGGTATTGGTTGCTGTAGCAGTGGGAGTGCGGGTGGGGCTTGGTCCTGCTGTGTAGGTAGGCGCGGGCGTCAGGCTTACGGTGCAGGAATCAGGTTCGTCACCCCACCTGAGGATTGTCCGGGCAGAGCGCATCTTCACATCAATACCGCGGGGGGCAAACACTTGAAAAAAGGGCACGATGAATTCGTAATGGTAGACCGATTCGACGTTGATGCGGTTGCCGGGTAGCGTAGCTTCAGACAACTCGTCATAGTCCATAGGCACAACTGTGGGGGTGCCATTACCGTTATCGAACCAGACAGCGACCTTCAGATCGGAGCCTGGCAGCCCCCACACTTTCTCGCGCGTTTTGTCTATAACATTGCAAGTCCCATCGGCCACCACCACCTGCGTGGGGATCGGCGTTCCCAGGGTTCGCCTGTTGGCGGCTTCAGAAGCCGAAAAGAGGTCCCTGGGCCTGATAATGCCATAGCGCACGCCTTCCTGGGCGCTATTCGAGACCACGTTGTAAGCCAGCAGGAAACGCCCCATCTCTATGATGCCGAATAGGATCATAAAGAGAAGCAGGCTTACGAGAGAGAATTCATAGAGACCCTGGCCACGCCTGGATCGTGGTATTTTTTTTGTCAGCCTTGATATGCGATAGACATGGCGGAGCATGCGGGGATCCAACCTTACAAAGAAGACGATTACGCCCTTTTGATGATTATGCTCCAGAATACTCTCCGAGGTAATGAGAATTCAGTACCGGATAGCCCTGCTGATAGTAACCCTTTTGTACTGGGACCAGTACCAGGGATAGGAAGGTAGTCTTACATGAGTCATTGCGGCGACTATATGAAATATGTTACATGGCTGGAAAATACCATAGCTAATAGCTAAATCGGCCACTCAACGATTGTCGCAACACAGCCCGTAGAGGCGCGGAGAGGCCGAGGTCGTTATTAGTCTACTGATGTCGGGTATCTGGCTGAGGGGCTACGTGGTGCGCCGCCAGGTGGTGGGTTCGGAGGGAGCGACTTCCTCTTTTAACCAGAGGCCGGTGGAGAGTGCGATTTTGTGGCCCCAGGGTGGGCTTAGCTGGCTGAAAGGCTCGTACTCGGTGAAGCCGAGCTTGCGGACGAGAGCTAAAGAACCTGCATTGACGGCATCGGTGTCCCAGGTGGGTTGCAAGCCGAGGTTGAGGCAGTGTTCGATGAAGGCGGCACAGGTGATGGCAGCCAGACCTCTTTTCCTGTATGGCTCGGCAGTCTCTACGTCTATGTTTGCCTGCCGGGAACTGACTGTGATAGCGTAACAGATGCTTGCGATCTCGCCGTTGATGAGCATGCAGAAGCCGAAGCCTCCCTGTGCGTAGTTGTCATAGCCTCCCCAGAAGGAAGCTATGAACTGGCGCATCTCGCTGTCTATGCGCTCAGCGAGGGGGCGGTCTATCGGCACGACTTCCGAGCCAGGCGGGAGGGATTGCCGCCAGTTGAAGGGTGGCTGGTCCGAGTTATATTTGAAGCCTCTGCGCCCTATGACGTGGAGCGTGCCCGCGTAGTCATCGAGCAGCGCTCTTTCCCACTCCTGGCCTATGGGAACGTAGCCATAGAGGTGTTGAAAGATGCCTGGTTCGGATGGGGCTTCCTTGATGAATTGGCGCAGGGCGGATGCGCCTGTGTCTCCGGCCACGTAGTATTCAAAAGTGCGAGCAAGTAGGGCGGCGCTGGGGTTGTGCGGATCGTCAACGAATATCCTGCCCTCTTGCTTGCCCTCGAAGAAGGAGTCGATATAGGCTTCGTCGGCCCAGGCGTCCTTGAAGATGGGCGCTGCTATGCCGATCTGGGACGAGGGAAGTTCGTAGACGAGTTGTTCGCCGGGCATATTGCTCTCCTGGGTGCTGCCTTATACCATTCACCAAAATTGACGCCTGAGGCGTCAATTTTGGTGAATTGCTATGGGGTCAGGTTGTTTAGACTGCGGGCTGCATAGCTGGGGAATAGCCCAGGAGGCGATTGGCTGCGTCTCGCGTTTCCTCGGCTGACATGCGGCGCTTGTCGGCGCGGGCGGCCAAGCGGGCGAGGCTGTCGAGGTACTTGTTCAGCTTGTTCAGGGCTTCTTTGGCTTCGGGGTAGGTGGGGTGGAGGTCTCTAACGCCCAGAATCCTTACCACCACGTCAACCACGTTGCGGAAGTACTCTGCTATGCCGTAGTTCGCGCCCGCAGAGATGATCCTCTGCCGCTCGTGGAAGTCGGGCATGAGGTAGCCGGGCATGGCGAAGTTCATCAGCACGTCACAGAGGGGCCAGACGTAGTTCGGGTTGATTTCCAGGTGGGCTTTCAGGGCTTCGCGGTAGAAGGTGTAATGCAACGTCTCGTCTTTGGCGACGGTACGCAAGATGTGCGCGAGGATGGGGTCTTCCTGGTCGGCCTGCTTGGCGACGCTGATGTAGAATGCCTGGGTGGATAGCTCCTGCACGGTGGTGTAGGCCATACCCTCGAATGGAGTAGCCTCGCCGGGGGTCCAGGCGTTGCGGACGACCGTCTTACGCAACGTGTGCAGGCGGTCGGGGTCGGTGTTGCGGGTGACGAGGAGGTAGGTTTCGAGAATGTTTGAGTGCTGATCTTCCTCGCTGGTCCACGTCCGAACGAAGTCTTGTAAGACTTCGAGGCTACCCGCGAAGATGTTAGTAAGGCCGGTGGTGAACCACGGCAGATTTATCTCTGTGAGGAGGGCCGTCTCGACGGCAACCGCAAGCTCAGGGGAGATTGTGGCCTGAGACGGGTGCCAGGGGTCGGTCTTGAAGTTGCGCCCGCGCTCCCAGGGTATAAGGGAGTGGTAGCTCCAATCTATTTTAGCTGTGCGCTCAAGATGGGTCTTGTAAAGATCACGCAGCTTGTTTTCCAGGCGTTGGTCTACGGCCTTCAATCTCATAGGTGCGGAGTCTCCAATCTGATTGTTCTAATTTAAGAAAATGATACCCTCTAATATACCTGTTAGAAGTGTGAGTTGCAATAGGTTTTAGCAAATTAGGGTATGTTAATTTGCAGGTATTTATTAGCAAGAAGCACGCCACCCGGCATAGTTCTAATTATTGGAGTTGAACAAAACTTCAGGTGAATTGCCGTTTGTGGCAATTGTTGGGGATAGAATTGCCGTTTTCGCCCAAAAAGCGGCAATTCTTTTTTAATTCAGGGGTACATGTTGTCCACGGGCATGATCCAGCCGGGAACCGCAGGCTCGGCGTCAGCTATTTCTCCACGGTGGTAGATCGTGGGCTGGTCAGGGTTCGTGGCGCGGTAGACGCGCACGACCTCTTCACGCAACACGTCTACATCCCACACGACTAGAGTTCCGGCGGCGAAGTAGTCGGCACGCTTGGCAGCTATGGCTCGTTCGGCGGCAGGCCCGTAATCGTCTTCGCTCCTGACTTCTGCCGCAAGAACAGGCACACCTTTGTAGAACTTCGCAGTCATCTCACCTATAAAGAAGGCAGCATCAGGGCTGAACGATTTGCGGTGCGGTAGATTTACTACAAAAGCCTTGTTGTCACCAATCGCGATGCCTGTTCCGGTGCGTCGCACATAGTCCCGCAAGCTTGCATAAATCTCATCCCCAGCATAGCCTGGAAAGCCTCCAGTTGGTGACATATAGATAATCTCTCCATCGACAAGCTCAGCCTTGCCCTCCACCCGGTAAAGGTCTTCTATTGTTGCTTCGGTTTCGGTCTTCATGTGGGGTCTCGCTTTACCAGCATACCAGGGCGACACGTCATGGTCGCCCGTGGGTTATGCGTGAGACTTGATGCCTGCTGATCCCTAATCTCTGGCCCCTAAACGATATTGCTGAAGTGCTGCACACCAAATACCGTTTTGAGTGTGTTAGTGATCTCGCCCAAAGTGGCGTCGGCGTGGGCGGCTTCTATGAGGGCGGGCATGACGTTGTCGCACGACATGGCTACGCGGCGCACATTTTCGAGGGCGGCCTGCCACCTGTGGGGGTCGCGGTGGGCGCGGAGGCGGGCCAGGCGCTCGCGCTGCATCTCTTCGCCCTTGGGGTCAATCTGGAGGATGGGTATCTCGATTTGCTCTTCGATGACGTGCTTGTTGACGCCAACCATCGTCTTGCGGCCCTCGTCTACCTCCTGCTGGTACCAGTAGGAGGCGCGGGCTATCTCACCCTGGAAGAAGTTAGCTTTGATGGCGGGGATGACGCCGCCGTACTCCTCTATCCTGTCGAAGTAGTCGTACGCCTGGCGCTCCATCTCGTTGGTGAGCGCCTCTACGAAATACGAGCCGCCGAGAGGGTCTACCGTGTTGGTGACGCCCGACTCCTCGGCTATTATCTGCTGGGTGCGGAGGGCTATACGCACGGCTTTATCGGAGGGGAGGGCAAGGGCCTCGTCCATCGAATTGGTGTGGAGGGATTGGGTGCCGCCGAGCACGCCCGCGAGCGCCTGTATGGTCGTGCGGACGATGTTTATCTCCGGCTGCTGGGCGGTGAGGGACGCGCCTGCGGTCTGGGTGTGGAAGCGCATCCAGAGGGAGCGGTCCTTTTTCGCACCGAAGCGTTCCTTCAACTCCCTGGCCCAGATGCGGCGGGCGGCGCGGTACTTGGCGATCTCCTCGAAGAAGTCGTTGTGGGCGTTGAAGAAGAAGGAGAGACGCGGGGCGAAGTCGTCTACGTCCATGCCCCGGTCCACGCACCACTGGACGTAGGTGAGACCGTCGGCCAGGGTAAAAGCAAGCTCTTGGGCTGCGGTAGAGCCTGCCTCTCGGATGTGGTAGCCGGAGATAGAAACAGGATTCCACTTGGGCAGTTCCTTCGCCGCGAACTCGATGGTGTCCACGACAAGGCGCATGGAAGGCTCCGGGGGGTAGATGAAGGTGTTCTGGGCGATATATTCTTTGAGGATGTCGTTCTGGGTGGTGCCACCCAGCGCGCTACGGGGGATGCCTCGCTCCTCGGCGGCTGCAATGTAGAAGGCCCATACTACGGCTGCAGGGCCGTTGATGGTCATGGAGGTGGTGACCTGGTCAATGGGTATGCCACTAAAGAGGAGGGCCATGTCGTCCTTCGAGGATACGCCCACACCCACCTTGCCAAACTCGCCGTAAGCCAACGGGTCGTCGGCGTCTATGCCGTAGAGGGTGGGGAAATCGAAGGCGGTGGAGAGGCCGGTCTGCCCGTGCTCGAGCAGGTAGCGGAAGCGGGCGTTTGTCTCCTCTACGGAGCCGAAGCCCGCGAACATGCGCATGGTCCAGTAGCGCGAGCGGTACATGGTTGGGTGGACGCCACGCGTGTAGGGGTACTCTCCTGGGAAGCCGAGGTCTTGCTCGTAACTGAAGCCGGGCAGGTCGGCGGGTGTGTAGATGCGCTCGATAGGCATACCGGAGAGGGTAGTAAAGCCCTCGGCTGTGGTGCGCTCAGGCAGGCGGGTGAGGGACCCGGCGACGGTGTTCTCTTCCCAGCGCCGCCTCTCCTTCCCTATAGCTTGCTGCTCAGGGGTGAATTGGTTCGAGCGGAGTCTGCGGCCTACGCCGTTGCGGTATTGGGCGCGGGCGGGGGCGGCCTTCTTGCTGGTGGGTTTAGATATAGTATCAACCATGTGTTGGCGCTCCTTACTGGTGGAGGTTTGTCCTACACGTCTGATGTGCGATATATTGCTTATTATACATGGTCTCTACGTCGAGATGGTATATTGATGAGCATGAGCCGTACCCAGGTACGGTATCTAAGAGCATGAACGGGCATTTGGAATAGCCGCTTTAACGATAAGCAGGAGTCTTGTCGGCAAGACTCCTGCTTATCAAGTTCCTCGATCGTTACCTACTCAGATTCTTCTTCGCTTTCCCGCCTGATCTTTAGCAGAGTTACTATCTGATTTTCGTAGTCCACGCTAAACCAAATTCTTAGTCTGGAGATGTCGCCGTCCAAAGTCATAATCCTGTTCGATTTAGCTATGCGGATAGGCGGGTCAGTATCTATTATTACATCATAGACTTCTGGGTTGTTGGCAATCGCCCACATAAGACCATTTAGTGCATCGTCTAATCTCTGGATATCCGCGATCTGTTCGGCCTGTCTTGCGTAATCAGGATCATCGACAAGCGTAAAAGGCATCTATTCTTGTACCTACTTTAGCAGATTTGTTCGCTGTATTGAGGGAAAAGCTCTGCTGTTAGAGCGCGATCTTCCTCAGTAATACCTTCACTTGAAATAAATGCTGCGTTATACGGTATCCGGTCATGGTTCTTAACAGCTTTCCACGCACGCCCATGCGAACGTTCGCTTACTTCAGCAGCAGTCTCATCAGCCAGTTTCCGGATGACAGAATCTATTAGCGCAATATCTCGAGGCTTAAACTTCTCAAGGTTTGCTTCTCTTAGTGCTATAATACGCTGTTGTGGATATCCATGATAATCCCGTAAGCGAATCAATATCTCAATGTTTGCTTCCATCTGTTTTCGGACAGCCAACATTGGTTCGGGTACCGGGCCTTTGGGCAGTTTTATATAAGAGACTCCAGTTATTGGTTCTCCATATCTTGCATAGGACATGAAATCTGCAAAGTAGAGAATCTTGTTTAGTTTCGTAAGACCAAACCCCCTATCATCTTCGCACTGATCCGCGATATACAGGATCAATTCCCGCAACAAATCGGTAGAGGGCAAGTTGGGGAACTCATATTTCAAGTCGTCATTATTTAGTTGGGTTCTGTGCATCCCGTCCATATCGAACCTCATTATCTCTAGGTCTGGGGATTTTGAAGCATCTCTTTCTAGGTATTGCGATTTTCCTGTCTGCTCATCTTAACATTGGTATCCCCTGGCTAGACAAGGATGTGCTACGCCCGAAAAGATTTCCACAACGTAAGTAATGTAGAGTTGAGTTTTCCACATCCATCCTTATTTGTACCCTTAATTAGAACATTTGTCAAGATTTTTAGACAAAGTTGATAATAAAGTCATCCTTTTGACCCAACACCTAGTACATGTGGCGACCTGAATCACTTTTTGGGCAAGTGGCGATTCTGCCCGAAAAGTTCCTTGTTAAGTAGGGTTATTGGGCAATGCCGTATTTCTTATGGGAAATCAGCAGAAAACGCCACTAAGCGGCGTTTTCTGCTGATCCCTAACCCCCGACCCCTCGAACCTATATCTTCACTCCCTCAAGCCTTGCGAGGGCGATGTTGCGGAAGAGGGCGAGGCCGCAGTACCACTTGATGCGGGTGCGCCAGGCGTCTTTGGTCTCCAACGCGCCTAGAGGCTGCACCTGTATGCCGCCGCTCTCAAGCCCGCACAGGCCGGTCTGGAAGCCGAACTGCACGGCGTATATAGAGGAACAGTCGTTGCTGGTGCCTTTCACCTCGGCGTCCGATATGTGGTCGTCCACCTCTACGGGTATGCCGTCGTAGGTGAGCACGCGCCGCCCGAAAGCGTCGGTGCCTACCTCAAGCACGCTGCCCGATGCGCGGCGCAGGCTGGATAGCTTACGTCGGCTGCGCTTTGACATGAAGAGGGCGTGCGGCATGCCGGGCCGGATCATGTCCAGCAGTTCGTCCAGGTGGTCGAGCGCCAGCACCGCGCCGTTGGCCCCCTTGTTCATGGTACGGGCACCTGCGGACAGCTTCTTTACCCCGTCGAACTCAAGCGCGTTTACCGCCGAGTCGCCGTTGAAGAAGGTGTTACTGAAAGACTGGGCCAGCGCCTTCGCCTTCGCCGCGACCACCAGTGCCCGCAGGTCGTTGGGGTCGGAGTAGGTCTGCTGGAGGAAAGCGTCCACGTCGGCGTCGCCTCCCAGGATCGCCAGCTTGGCCGTCTTCTCGGTGACGGTCATCGTGCTTTCTGCCCAGGTGTCGCCCACCCCGTAGAAAGCCACGTCGCCCAGGGTAGTCTCCTGGTTGTAGCGCAGGCTATTGCCCACTATTTGCACAAATGGCAGGTACCGGAGCACCGCCGACTCGTCAATTATCGTCTCCACGACCCCGCGCACCAGCATATCCTGGCTCAACCTCGCGGCGTCTTGCAATGTCAATGGCATGTGTTTGTCTCCTTTCGTGAAACGTGAAACGTAATGCGTATGTTGCTCTCGTTCCTGACCCCTGATCCCTGACCCCTAACTCCTCGCCACTCGCCACTCGCCACTCGCCACTCGCCACTCGCCACTCGCCACTCGCCACTCGTCACTTCGCCGAGCGGAGGCCGAGGGCGATCTTGGCTTCGGGCTTCAGGTGGTCGGCTGCGGCTGTGGTGGCGGAACGGGGCGGGTTGCCTGTGGGCACCTGGCGCTCGTACTGCTCGGCTACGCGGCGGCTGATGTCGCTGTATGCCTGCCGGGCCGCCTCCGCCGACGCGTCTATCTCGTCGGGGGTGTTGCCTGCAACCATCTCCGGCACCAGCCCTGGCTGCGCTGCCACCAATGCGCGATAGCGTGCTATAGCCGTCGCGGCCAGCGTTTCTGCGGGTGGTGCCCCGGCCTCGCCAGGCGTGCCATCAGCTTCGCCGCCTCCACCTTCCAGCCCATCTGGGCTTGATAACCACGTACTTCTTATCCTCATTTTCTCACCTCCCTTCTCTGCGAGAATTTTGAATGTTGAATTTTGAGTTTTGAATTATCAGTTTTCGCGTGAAGAGCAAAACTCGAAATTTAGCAGCAACAATTCCGAATTCAACATTCAAAATTCAGAATTCACTTATTGGAACTTTCTGCGAACTCCACTCGCGCCAGCCAACCGCCGTTTGCGTGGGCGGCGTCATACGGCTCGATGTTTTGCTCCTGATAGCCAGTCATAAGCACGCTGTAGATTGTGCTGTCTACGTCCTTCAATTCCATGATGGGGAGGGGGAGGAAGGCCAGCAGGTCGGCGCGCATGTCGGCGGCGGTACGCCCATCGACGGGCGGGGTGCCTTGCAGACCGGCAAGACTATCTATCATCGCCACGTCCAGCCGCCACTGCCAGGTACCCCACGAGCCTGCCGAGGGCTTGTTTGGCTCGGTGGGATCGAGTATCCAGGGTAGCCAATGCAGGTGTGGCCTTGCTTCCAGTCCCGAAATGCCTGCCAACCCCTTCCGGGCCAGCGCGAACCCCACCCACTCCCCATCACGCACGGCAGCATGCCTCAAGAAAAAGTCATAGTCGTTCATCAAGCCCCCTTCGATTTTAGATTTTAGATTTTAGATTTTAGATTTGGTTTGCCGAAACTCTAAAGCTCAATCCAAAATCCAAAATCTAAAATCTAAAATCTAAAATCCAATGATTTTGCTGGTTGCTGCCCGGCGGCGTGCGGTGATTTCTCGCTCAAGCTGCTCTCCGTACCATTTGGTCATGCTGCCGGGCTTGGAGGGGCGACCTCGCTTCTGGTCCTGGCCGTCCAGCCAGGCCCACGCCTCGGTAGCCGCCCACAACATCAGCAGCCGCTCGTCGTCCTCCGGCCCATTCCAATCCAGGTTCGGGTCGAGCCGGTCCCACGGGAGCAGCACGCGCATCACCAGCCTGGTCGCGCCCACTTCATCGCCGTTCGCGGGGTTGCCCAGGTATAGCAGCCCACCCCACACGCTCCACGTCTGGCGCACGCCCGCCCTGCCTGTGCCGCCCGCCACCGCGCCCGCCTCCTGCGGCAGCACCCTGCCCGGCGGGCATTCCACGCCCGCTATGCCGAGCGCGTCGGGCGGCATCTCGAACGTGCGCTGTCCGGCAGACACGTCCCTGTAGCCCGTCGCCTGCATCGGCCAGAGCCTGCTATACCAGCCCACCGACTCGATAAGTAGCGAGTCGAGCAGGGTGTCACTCCAAACGTGCACCGCGCCCGTATCCCCAAGCTCTTGCCTGAGCCGGTCTCTCAATTGCGTCCTGTTGCTCATATGTCACTCCGTTCGAGAAGTCAGAAGTCAGAAATCAGAAGTCAGAATTATGGTAGGTCTTGAAGCTGATTTCTGACTTCTGATTTCTGACTTCTTTCGTCCAACACCCTCTGCCATTCGGCTTCCGAATCGCCTTCGCCCAGCATGTCCATCGCGCGGCGGTGGGAGTGGATGCCCGCTTCCACCAGCGCGGTCTCCTGGCGCACCGTCTCCGAGCGGTCGGAGGGAAGGATTGGCGGCCACACCACTTGCACTTCGTACCCGCTGGTAGGGTCTACCACCGTGCCCGCGTGCTCGTCGCCGTGCAGGGCGTGTAGGCGCAGCACCATGCGACATCGCTCCTCAAGGGCCACCTGCCAGATGGCGCGCTTCCTCGCCACTTTTTGTAGCATCGGCTGTAGCTCTATCTCAAGCGCCACGCCCGATCTGGATGTGCCCTCGCCGTCGCCGAACGCCGTGCGGGGCATCTCGGCCAGGTCGTGCATCGCCCTGTAGAGCAGGTTGATATACTCGATATGCAGGCCCACCCCGCCGCCCGAAAGGAGGTCGAGCAGGTACGCCTTCGCGTCCTTCGGCAGCTCCCACAGCCGACCCGGCCCCACCTTTATGCCTGTGGAGTCGGTCACGTTCTCAAGCACCGCTATCGGGTTGCCCGACACTTCCAGGATGTGCGACAGGATGGAGAGGCGCGAGTTGAGGTCGCGGTTCACCTGCATCACGTCTACGAGGTCGCTCTGCCCCCAGGGTTCCTTCGGCACGCGCAGGTTGGGGAAGACGATGTAGGGGATTGCGCCGTAGGGGTTGGGCACCCGCTTCTCAAGCGCCCCATCCCGCCACACCTCAAGCGTCTCAGCCGTCCACTCCTCCACCACCTGCTCGCCAGCATGCCGCGGATAGCTGACCCCTGATCCCTGATCCCTGGCCCCTACGTAGTAAGTCTGCGTCACCTTGAGCAGCCGCCGGTAGTCGTCGGCCTGCCGCACGCAGCAGAGGGTGGCGGGGTCCACCGCCGATATGGAGGGCGCGCCCGCCTGTGCGTCCCAGGTCACTTTGAACGCGCCGTCGCCCAGCACCGCGCTATCCACCGCCGTATCGAGGTCCACCAGCGCGAGGGAATTGCGCTCGTAGCATGCCTGTAGCAGCGCCTCCGCGTGCTGGGCCACGCGCTTGCCTTCTTCACCCGAACCGTCGGGTGGCGCGACCGCGAAGCTGACACCCTTGCCCATCAGGTAGGATGCCGCTTTGTGGACGAAAACGCGGGCGTAATTGAACGTCAGCCGCTTCTCGTTGGGCGCGGGCAGGCCGTCCCACTGGTAGCCGTTGTAGAAATCGAGGTAGAGCTTGTACGCCGCGACCCTCTGCGCGTCCTCGTGCGAAAGCAGAGTGGGCCGCGCATGCCCAGGCTGCGTGCCCGTAGAAGCCAAACCCGCCAGACTCTTTGCCATAAGCGCCTCCTTTAAGGATAGAAAATGTGTTCTATTAACTTAATCCCTTTTGGACGCAAAATCGGGACACAGTTTGGGGCAAATTTCGGGGAAGTTTTCCACAATTTGAGGATGTAAGAACCAGTCCGGCGTATCCGAAGATAAAGGCAAGATGCCAAAGGCAAGCAAACCCACTCCCCAGCGACTTCAGTGCGGTAGCCTAAAAGTAAGGCAAAGCCACGAAGATAAGGAGGGTGGAACCATTCCGGCGCTATAATCGTCTACAGAGAAGGATGGAAGTAGCCTTATGACGTTCGCTTGGAGCGCCCCATGCTAAGACAGATCAAGTTCATGCTCGCTGCCGCAGTCTTGTTGCTGCTACTTCTCGTTGGATGCCAGGGCCAGCAGACACAACCTGCCAAAGAGACGCCATTCCCTATCGCCACGCAGCCCACTACGAGCGATGGGATACCCACACCTGCCGTGCTTCCGCCTCCGCAGAGTGGTGTGCGGCCCACCCAGGAGCCAAATTGCGAGACCTTCAGCAAAACGACCTACAAGGTATGCGACGAATTCCTATCACAATGGGAATATGAGGGCGGACTTCTCAGGTTCGGGCTGCCCCTGAGCGATTGGTTCTATGAGGTTGACGAAGCAAGCGGTGAGACTTACCGTGTGCAATACTTCGAGCGACACATTATCAAGCTAATGCGCGCTCCGCATGACAGCGTTATGCCCAGGTGGGGTGTAGCGCCAAAAGTGCCCCTCGGCTCAACCATCTACGAGCGCAGGTACCCTGACGGCGCGCCTGGCCAGGTCCCCAATAAGACGGGGCCTGCTCCACTGCTTATGCACATAGATAAAGATATCTGGCTGAGTGGCCGCTTCAAAGAATTCGGGGCATCTGATAGCAGGTTTATGGATGCGAGCGAGTGGTTCGGGACTGCTATCTCTAACGAGTTCATAGAGAAGAACGAAGTAGATGGCAAGTCCTACAAGGTGCAGTATTTCGAGCGGGCCGCGCTGGAATACCACCCGGAGAATCTACCTCCCGATGATGTGCAGTTCGCGCCTCTTGGACTGTATGAGTTCCGGCACAGGTACCCTGGAGGCATACCCAACAACCCCACCCCTACACCCAGGCCATATACCACCCCTGAACCGGGACGTGGCTGCCAGGGGCAGATCGTCCTGCCGCCAGCTAAACTCACTCCAACAGTAAGTCTCGCCCAGGCAGAAGCCCACGTGCGCGACCGCTATTCGCAGATGAATAATGGCCTGCAACTTGGCCCCTTAGTCATCAGCAAATACGCAAGCGTAGATATCACCCACCCGCAAAGCGACGTGGAGATATTCAGGGATGCGTGGCATCTAGGTTTTCGTAAGGATGTTGCGACCCCTACGCCTCTCCCTACGGATGTACCCGCAGATATGTTCGACATGCCGCCACCTCTAGCGACTTACAATGTTTATGTGGATGCCGAGACGGGCCAGGTATTGCCGGGCTGCGAATGGGAGGTTACGAGCGCGCCTTGAGTAAGGGTGATGAATAGCCCTATCCAGGTATTGACCCTAGACGCATTGCTGCACGATGCCGAGATAAAGATGTCGCACTGGGGCGGCACCTTCAAGCAGGACCAGCGCGTCAATCAGGTGGCCGAGGAGCAGGGCGCGCTCGATATTCAGGACTTTTTATCTCAATTCCGCAGGGGTAAATATTTCCAGCGCTTCCGCCTCTGATGGGGGGTGCAGTATGTCGCGTGCCGCGAACTCTTGCGCCAGCGGATAATTCGTGCCTCGAACGCGCTCAGCAGCTTGCGTGAGATCGTAGAGCGTGTGCCGGAACTGAACGTCGGATCCAAGCAAGAGCCAGTAGGCACCCGCTTCCCCGAACGGCGACCCCACACTGCCCGCGTTCACAACTCGAACCGACCCGACCGTCCGGTCAAACTGCATATGGGTATGGCCGCAAACGACTACAGGCGCGCTGACCCCTTCAAAGACCGGCAAGAGGCGCTCTTCAGGCGTAAGGCGGGTGAATATCTCGCTGTCATTTCGGGGTGTAGCATGGCAAAATAGCACTTCACCTAAGCCCTCAATTTCCATAGAGAGTGTTTCAGGCCAGCCGGACATGACCCGCTCGTATTCGGGAGGAAGCTGCTGCCCCACCCAGCGCAAGACCTCTCTAAACCGCTCAGGGACGCCACTCACACCCGTGCCTGCCATCTCCGCGAGCACCGCACCTTCGCCGTTGCCCCGGATGAACTGTACCGGCACATCGAGGTCCAGCAAGCATGCGAGCGTTTCACGCGGCATCGGACCTGGAACCACATCGCCCCCGACCACTATATGCTCTACCCCTGCCTGGCGAATCTCCCGAAGCACAGCTTCAAGCGCAGGGAGGTTCCCATGAATGTCATAGATTGCAGCCACCCGCATAATAGACCTTCCTCTCCGTCAAGGGCCTCTCTATCTATAATAGCACGTCTTATGTTGACAGGCGCACGCTCTTCTCGTATGATGGGCCGGATGTATCCGACTTTACACAAGGAGGCATAATCATGGGATTCTTCAACAAGATCAAGAACACCTTCAACCAGATGACCGGCAGCACAGGCAACCTCCAGCTACGCATAAACAAGGCCCAGTATGCGCGGGGCGAGACCATAGAAGTGGCCTTCACGGTCTACGCCACCGGCGCGCTCAAGGGCAAGAGCGTCAATATCGAGCTTGTAGCCACCGAGCGCATCAAGTTCCAGGTGCCTGTCCAGAGCATGTCAGGCACCAGTTCGAGCATGACGCGTAACGAGGAGCGCACCCAGGAGCACCAGACCTACCGCCACGTAGAAATGCTGGAAGCGGCAGGCATACAGTTGAACGAGGGCGAGAGCCGCGAGTATACAGGCACATTGCGGGTCCCGGAGGTCGCGCAGCCCACCTACCAGGGGGTGAACGCCCAGCATACCTGGCAGGTGCGAGCGTTCATTGATGTGCCAATGGGCGCGGATATAGACGCCGAGACCGATATAGCCGTCCTCTAGCAGCTCATGACCCATGACCTCGACGTGGCCGGAGCGTTGCCAGTGGTTGGTAAAGGGCTGGGGTAGAGAGACGTGGCGGGGATTAGCTTTTGTTACTTGATGTAAATCTTAGTATTGTACTGGGACAAAAAGAATTGAAGTAGAGGGTGTTCTAGTCCCCGTACCTTCACCTGCGTTTGCCCGCCGGAGGTTTGACTTGCAATCACTACAAACTCGGACATGCCATTTTTATAGAAGCGAAAGAGGAGACCTTCGCGCACGTGCTCTTTCTCTGTTTCATCCTGCCAGGATTTATCAGCCAGTAGAATAGACCTGTACCATGCCTCAACCTCCTCCGGTTGATTGCTGACCCTATAGGTCGTGGTACTTTGCACCACGCCAGCCTGGAGACGCTCTTCAATCATTTTTGCGTCCTGCGCGCCAGGGTACACCGGCAGCTTCTGCATGTCGGGTCGCCTGTAGGTGCCCAACGTTACGTGAGTGTTCTTGCTTCCTTCCCCAGTAGTATAGCTGCTCATGAACAGCAGGAAGCGCGATGACAGTTCTTTCCCCGGTTCAGACCGCTCAAAGGCCAGGATGTAGGGGGACTTCTGCTCGTGCACTCGTTGCCACCCGCTTTTCGGTAACTCGCGCTCGTAGAACGACCATACATCATCCTGACCCGCAGGCGCGACGAAAGAAATGGTGCACGAGTCACGTGTGCTACAGCCGATTCTATGCACCAGACCGTCTTCGGAGCCTGGGTAGAGCAGTGCCCCTTTAGCTCCGGGCAGGACGCCAGCGAGCGTGCCGCCGGTGCTGCCAGTAGTAGCGAAGACGACCAGCGCGATGAACGACACCACGCCAAGCAGGATGATCGCTATATCGAGGCGAAACTTTGCCAGGGTGAAGCCGAGCAGGCCAACGACAAAGAGGAGGAGGGGCACGGCCCAAAAGTTGGGGGTGAAGATGATCCCAAGCGTATTGGTGTAGAGCCACTTAGTCATCACCAGTTTGAGCGGCGCATAAGGAAAGTCGGAGCAGCAAGCCGCGAATAGCACATTGAATGGTATGGTTGCCAGGAACCAGCCGGCCCCTGCGGCCAGGGTCATTTTGATAAGGCGCGAGAAGGACGTTTCGAGGTCAGCCTGCCGCCTCACGGTCCAGGCCCGCCACAGCAGTAGCGCCGGTATGAGGACCACGACGCCTAGCAAGACGTAGTCGTACCAATCTAACGGTATGAACCAATCCAACGACATTTGGAGCGTCCTTTCTTTGGCTAGTAGTATACAACAAAATTCTACCCACTACCGGGTAAAGTAACGTAGGGGTGGTTCATAAGCCTCCCTCGTATTAGTTTTGAGATGCTTGACTTCGTAGCATCAAATGCGGTGCCATGAGGCAGCTTACGGCTATCGCCCTCTCGCGATGCGTGGTCGCCAATCGAGCCTGTCGAGCACGGCGCACAACGACGCGCTCACCAGCAGATCGTCATGCGTGGCACGGTCCTCCACTCCCCACCTGAGCAGCTTACCCGGACCTTCGCCTACCTGCGAGCCACACGCCTCCACCTGCGCCCAGAAGAGGCCGGTGTCGCTCTCGCCGTCCTCCGCGTACTCCTTGTATCGTCCGCTCTCCACCAGCCCCAGGAAGTCCCACCCAAGCTGCGACTTGCTCTGGCTGCTGAAGACGAAAGGCACGACCTTGCCGGGTAGAGCCTGCCCCAGGAAGCCCGCCAGCCCCGCGCCCACGCCCGTAGCGTCCACGACCACCCACCGCGCCGCCCACACGTTGCGCGCCAGGTCCGCGATTGCCGCGTGGAGCTGCGGGTGCGGCGTGCCCACCCACAGCCGCCTGTCTACCACCCGGTATCGCGCCCCCATCACGAGCGGGTCGTCCAGCCCCGCCACATCCACCTCCACCACCGTGAGCGCGGTCGCATCTCGATTGCGGAATGTGGAATGCGGAGTGCCGAATGTTGTGTCCACCAGCGACTCCGCATTCCACATTCCGCACTCCGCGTTTGTTTCGTCTGCGCCCGCTACGTCGAGGAGGAGGGCGTAGACCCTACCGGGCGTGGCCGATCTCTGGCGGGGGTGGTCGCCTCGCATCTGGGCGCGACGGGCTGGGCCGAACAGCCTGCCCTCCGAGTCAAGCTCTTCGAGGAAGTATTCGGTGCGGATGAAGGGGTGGTCCCTCCCGAACTGAGCGATGCGGGCGCGCACCTGCTCGCCGTACTGCGGCACCCAGTAGGCCACCTCCTCCCAACCCACCTTGAAGACGCGCCGGATGCCGTCCTTGCGCTCCAATTCGCCCAGGTAGGCCATCTGGCGCGCCAGCAGCGTGCTCGAAGTCCAGACCGTGCCCGAAAAGACCTGCGTGGCGTGCGAGGCCGCGCCCATCGGGTCGAACACGGCGTCCCACCTCGCGGGCGAGACCTCCTGCGCCTCGTTGCACGCCAGCAGCAGGGAGGCAGTCTCCCCGCGAGCCTGGGCGGTGGGGTGGGCTGATAAGAAGCTGCAAGCCGCCTTGCCCACCCTCAAGCCGTAGCCGTCGTTGCCTCCAGGTCCCGGCGTGAAAGGCAACTCATCCAGCCTGTCGAGCAGCCTGCGCTTGCTTATCAACGCTTGCGGCCTGTAGGTGGGGTTCACCACGATGAGTGATCCGCCGTCCAGGTGGTACCTCGCCATGAGGTAAGCCTCCAACTGCGCCAGCATCTCATCTTTGCCCGATTGCCGGGCGAAAACTACCGCGATCTGCCGCCCCTCTCCATGCCACACCGACCGGGCGATCTCAGACGCTACCCTGGCCTGGTACTCCCGCAACGCAAACCGGGGCCACGCCACCCGCGAATACTTCCCCAAATCCCTCAAACTCTCCCGCAACCGAACACCAAGCATCCATTCTCCTCCCGTAAAACGTGAAACGTGAACCAGAAAGGCACAAAGATCACCAAGATATTGTGAATAGAACCGCAGAGACGCAGAGGCGCAGAGTCTATTTAGGGATTACGCAATACGCATCACGTTTTACGTTTCATCTCACCAGCTTCATTACCAACTCAAGTAATATCGCCCCTATCACCAGCCACAACAGCGTATTGACCCGCCCCTTCACCTCACCTACGCTATCCTTCAATTCAAGAAGCATCTGCCGCGTCATCATCTCGTAGACCGACTTCGGCTTGTCGTCAATAGCTACCTCGTCCCCCTGCGCCTCTGCTGGTAGTGGCCGCTTCCTCTCCTGCCCGCCATATCCAAGCACCCGAACATTCGATTTCACGCTATTCCCTCCTAACTCAAAACTCATAACTCATAACTCATAACTCCTCGTCAACTCCGAGGTCGCGCAGGACGCGGGCGAACTCTTCGTGCAGGCGGTTGGTGCGGTTGTTGCCCGCCGACAGCTTCTGCTCGGCCAGCAGCGCCTTGCCTATTGAGTCGGACAGGCGAGCCGCCACGCCGCCCATCTTCGCGAGGTCCGCCTCCCCACCCTTCATGCTATCCATTACCTGCTCCAGCGCCTCTCGCAGCGCGCCTATCTCCCCCTGCAAAGACGTCTTCTCCACCTTCCCTGTCGCTGCCTCCACACACTTCCCATTACTGCTAATGTCGCGTATCTCGCCCATACTCTTCTCCCTTATTACTCTCTAATACCAACTCCTTTTGAGGAAACTGTAAATGGAAAGGAGCCACGGGAGACCCCCGGAATCCCGGCACGGGATACCCCTGCACCCACAAGTTGGTTTAACTATCACTCGAAACATCCTCTATATACTTAATCCCATTTCGGCCCATTTTCGGGACATCGCGCAGCGCCGCCCGCGTCACGTTCGTGGCTGCCCGTCGTTACATTCATTAGAGGGCGTGCGGAAACTTTACGTGGAGGTTGAATAGATGGGAAGCCTTGCGAATATTATCTGGATAATAGTGGTAGTGCTCGTCGTGCTGTGGCTACTCAGTCTCGTGCTCAACCTGGCCGCCGGTGCGCTGGGCTGGGCGGTGCATCTACTGTTGGTTATAGCGGTCATACTGATCGTCTACAACCTGATCACCGGACGCAGAGCAGTCTAAGGGCAGGCTTGACGCTAAGGGGCACGGCGCTATGCCGTGCCCCTGTGAAGGTGGAGATATTGGCCGGACGGCGTGTAGCGTGGGGCCTCATGCTGGCCCTGCTCGCCCTATACGGGGTAGGCTTTCTATTGGGCTGGGGCGGCTATGCCTCCTGGCACCTACTACTGGTGATCGCCGCTATCCTGCTGATTTACAACGTACTGTCCAGGCGCAGTAACTAATACAAACATTCTGTGAGACAAGCAATAAAAAGCCTGGGTAGAGCGCGGAGTGCTCCACCCAGGCTTTTTATTGCTTGTTCTATCTCCCCTGCCTACGCGCTCAGTTACCTCGAACCGTTGTTGATCGCGCCGGCCAGGATCATGGTGAACAGACCTATGCAGCCACAGACAAGCAGGACCAGGATTATCAAGGGCACGAAAGCCGCCAGCATAGCCTTCCCGCCCTGCTGTCTCTGCGAGGCTTGCAGCGAAAACCCTACGCATACTATCTGGTATATCGGCAGAGCGATGGCTGCTATGGCACCCACGCACGGAATGATGCTAAGTATGGACGCCCCTATATGCAAGGGCGTATAGCTCAGTGAAGAAAGATAGGCTTGCGTGCCGAAGTCCCCACCGCGATCACCCTGCCCACCAAGCATCTTGGACACACCCCACTGTATAACAGTCCCCAGCAAGAAGGTTAAAGGCGTCAAGACCAGGGTGAACAACGCGCCCACCAGCCCCGTAGCGCCCCCTCCCATGAAGATGCCGGGATCAAAAGGCAGATTCGCATTCTGGAACTGTGCCCGAAGCTGTTCAATCTGCGCTGCGTTCGTCGCGCTGGAGATCAGGCCGGCGAGCACGGCCATAATAGCGGCTATGATTGCTACAGCCGCCACGCCTATGAGCGTCTTGGTCCAACTGGCGTTCGGTATCTCCGCCTCATAAGTGCCTACATTGGGCTTGGTGACGGCGCGAATGTATGATTGGATGAGGGAATTGATGTCCATCTGGCCCCCGCCGCCCGACCCACTCATCGCAGGGGGTGGCGAGTACCCGCCGCCCGGTGGTGGCGGGGGAGTGTAACCTCCCGATGGCGGTGGGCTATAACCCCCTTCAGGCGGGGGAGTATAAGCTCCTGATGGCGGTGGGGCGTAGTCTCCTGAGGGCGGGGGAGGGTTATAGCCCCCTCCTACCGGCTGAGTAGGCTCGCCGCCTGGCTGAGAGGGTGGCTGGTAAGACATATCCGGTCTCCTTTCGACGGGCCGTAAGCCCAGTCATCCGATTTAGAGTACACAAACCTGCTGCGCTCTTACGTATCCGGGGTTCTATGCTAGGGGAAACAGGCAGAAAAACAAGCGGTCATCTCCTGCCTTGCAAGCCGTATGCTAGCACATGCCTGCACGAATGTCAATACCTTTAATGCAAGCCTGCACTCGGAGAGATTTTCAAACAAATGAAAAAGCATACAATGGGCGGCTGCGTCCCCCATTGTATGCTTTTTCATTTGTTTGAACTTAGGATACTACGCTTGGACAAGCGTAAATCTTAAATCCTGGATGACCCATGTCAAGACTTATTTATTCAACTGGTCCCTGACCACTAATTACTGATCACCGGCCACTAGGAGATCTTGTTGTACTCCTGCACCGCCTCCTGGAAGCGGCCTTGCTTCATGTAGAGGTCGCCACGCACCTGGTGGAAGTGAGCGCGCCCGTTGGCCTCGCCCTCCAGGTCGCTCAACTCCTCGATGATCAATTGCAAGACCCCCGGAGTGATCGCGCGCTTCTTCAAGATGCGGCGATATACCCGCAACGCCGTGTCGAGGTCGCCCACTTGCGTGTACGCTAGGGCCAGCGCCATGTGAGCGCCTACGTCGCCTGGGTTGGCCGCCACCATCGCCTGTAGCTCGTCAAAGCCGTCCAGTGAGGGGAGCGGCCCCGACATCATCATATCGCGACGCGACGGCATAGGCGCTGCCGTGACGCCGCCTGATCCGCCCTGTCCTTCGGCCCTGCCATTGTTCTGTGTTCCCATATTTTCTTCCTCCTCGGGTCCATCGGCTGCCTCAGCCTGGCCCATTGCTATGGTTTTTTCAGTGTCGTCAATTGTCTCAACTTGTGCCATTTGCTCGCCTGGAGCCTGCGCTTCAACCGTTTCAGGCTCTTCCGCTTCAAGGTTGTGCAAGGTCAGCATGTCGCGCTCCGTCTTGCCGGTCTGCAACACTTTGGCCTTGAGGGTGTTATCGGGTGGAGCAGGGACATCCTCTACGGAAGGCCCCTCTACGGAAGGCTCCACCCTGGGTGCGTCCGGGGTTGCGGCGTAGTCCGGTACCGACTGCAAAGTAGCTTCGTCCAACCGGCCTGTCGCCTTGCCGCGCTTGCGCCCGGTTTGCTTCGCCGTCAGGAAGAATGACGTGTCAAGATCGCTATCGCGCTCCTCCGTGTCGCCAGGCATGCCAGCGCCCTCTTCGCCGGCCTCGGCTTGCTGGGAGTCGAACAGTTCAGCGAATGGCTCAATCCTCTCTTCCTCAACCGTATCCTGGGCTTCGGGAGCCGGTTCCAGTACGGTAGTGCCGGGCATCTTCATCTTGGTTGTGTCCAGGAAGCCCGTCGCTACCTCATCGTCGTCCAGGTTGAGTTGCGTGAAATCGAACGGGTCCACGTCCAGGTCGGCCACAGCCAGCTTCTCCGTGCCGTCCGTCTCGCCACTCTCGCCCTCAACCATGTTGCCGGTAAGGTCGCGCTCGGTATCTAGTGACAGGTGGCTCGTGACTGTGGAGGTCCAGCTAGGCGTGCGGCCCGCATCGGTTGGTTGGGCGACAAGCGGTTTCTCCTGGGCTGCGGCTGCATTGGCAGGAGGCGCGTCTTCCATGACGGGCTGAGTTGGAACAGGAGCAGGAGCAGGGGCAGGAGTCGCCTCTTGCTCGGCAATTTGGCCCGTAGTCGCGCCAAAGTTCGCGGCGGGAGGAGTGGCGGGCACTTCGCGCAGCACGCCGGACGCCGGACTGATCCCCAGCAGATCGGCCAGGGCGGCAAGGTCTGTAGTAGCCCGCATACCTTCGTGCCGTTCGGGTACTATCCCAAGCAACTCCTCGGTGTTGAAGCCCAGCGACTCTCCCTGCTCGGCAAGGTTCAGAGCCGTGAAGTCAAATGGAGCGATGGGAGGGAGGTCCGAGTAGTCGTCTTCCGGCGCTTCTTCTAGCGCGGGGTCCTCCTGCGTCGCGGGTTCGGCCATCGCCATTTCAGCCATTGCCATCTCGGCCATCGCCACTTCGGCAACCGGCTCCATAGGTACAGGTTCCGGCTCGGCAGGCTCGTCAACCGGGGCTTCCGGCTCAACGGCTTCAACCGCAGGCGAGGCAAACATCTCCGGCACCCCTGATGGTGCGACATCTTGCAAGAAGCTGCTGTTAGTGCTTAGCTCGCTGGTGTCCTTCAGCCAGAAGGGTAAAGGCGCGCCATCGTCGCCCGTCTCTTTGAATTCCAAAGCGTGTATCTCGGCCAACCCCGCGACTTGCTCCTCTTGCTGGAAGGCCTCTGCCTCCACCTCCACAGGCGCTTCGGCGTAAGCGGCGGGCTGCTCGGCCTGCTCGGCCTGCTCGGCCTGCGCCGCCTCAACTTCCATTGCCTCCATCGAGGGCATGGCCTCTTCCACGTCCGGTTCGGATAGCGGTGCGGATGTCGTACCGCTATCAAACATGAACTGCTCGAAAACCAGGTCAGTTGTGCCGAAGCTCCCTTCCGCAACGGCGGGGGGTGTTTCCGCTTCTTCGATAACGGGTGCCGCATCAACAGCCATTTGGGCCTGTACAGGCTCAACCTCCGCCTCTACCTCCTGGCTGACGGGCGGCGCGGCATCTTCTTCAACCTGGGGAGCATCTACGACCACAGCCTGGCTTTCTACCTGGGGGGCGGATTCCGCGGACAACCTGGCTGCAAGCTCAGCGCCCAGCGCCGCACGCTCAACCCAGGCAGGCACTCGCCTCTCCTCCGCCGGTTGCTCCTCTGTCGTAGAGGCAGGTTCGGCTTCCTGGGGAGGGGGAGCGACTTCGGTGGTAGCCGTAGCGCTCCACTGCTTGCTTGACCGCATGGCTATCAGCACGACGCTGAAATCTTCTACGGAGGCGAGCACGCCGTCACTCCAACCCATATCGCTGCTCGCGGGCGCGTCCATAACGACCGTGCCGTTCCCGTTCTGGTAGGGCATGGGCGATACAGCGAATGGGCCGGTGCCTTCTTGCGCGACTTCGGGCGCGGGCGGGGCCAGGGATGCGGCGGGCTGCGGCGTATAGCCGTTGCCTTCGTGCGGGGACATGCCGGGGAAGAGCGCGTCTGCCCCCATAGGCGAGGGCTGCGCCTCCAGCTGCTCGTAGAGAGCAGGTGTATCCGAAGAGAGTGAGGTCACGTTGCGCCTGCCGGTCGAGCCTGCCCCGCTGATACGCTGGGTGAGCGGGCCGGTACCGCGTGGCGCGGCGGGGCTGACGCCGGAAACGCGCGAGCTGAGAGGCCCTGTGCCCACCTTAGTGGAAGGGGGAGTATCAGCGCCCGTAGCGGCGGCTTCAACCTGGGGCGGCGTACCTGTGGGGTCGCCTCCCTGCGTGGATGCGCCCGCGAGCGGTCCGGTACCCGTGGGCGAGCCGCCAGGTACGACGAAGCTGACGAACGGCGCGCCGCCAGGCTCGTTACCCTGCAAATAAGGAGGCACCGGCACGCTCTCTCCTGTCATACCCACAGGAGCAGGCTGGTGGGTCTGGTGGGGTGGCATAGGCGGCGCGCTCGGCGGCATGCTGGCCTGGCCCACGTAGGGCGGCGCGTCCATCTGCACGGCGCTCGCGGGCGCAGAGCCTGACTGCGCGCTCCAACCGGAAGCGGGCTGTCCAGACTGCTGCACAGCAGTGCTAGGCCCCTCGCCCGGATCGAACATGAACGACTCGAATTCCAGGTCGTCCGGGTTGAACCGCCCCGTAGGCATGTCGCTCATATCCGGCAGCCCCACGTCATCGTCGTTGTTATTGCCGCTACCCCACATATTCTCGTCTCGCATCATAGCCGTTACCTCGTTGAGAAATCAGAAGTCAGAAGTCAGAAATTAGCAATAATAATTCAAAACTCAAAATTCAAAATCAGTCGCCGGTTGGCCGTGCACTCTCGGCAACTATCGATTGTAACTTGTCGAAGTGCTTCAACAGCGTCTCTACACGCGCCGGTGTGGTCTCTTTATCCCGCAGATAGACCTCAAGGGCCTGCCTGGGGGTCATCTGCTCGATCATGCCCTCGCCCAGCCTGAGCCGGTGGGCGCGAGCCGAGTTGACCGCGACCGTCACGAACGACGGCCTGAGGGCATTCAGCGCGTGCCGTATCTCGTCCTGGCGCAGATCGCGCTGGTATTCGGGGGCGGTCTCTATCACCACCCGCACGACGGCTTCCCTTATATCGTCGGCCCGCTCTTCGATACGGCGTAGCACTTCTTCGGTTGGAAATTCGCACGCCGCGTTGACCCTGACCGTCACGAAGCGCCGTGCGCTCACCTCGTGGAACTCGTGGCGCACCTCGCGCACTCCGTCCGGCCCCGGCTCGTCTATCTCGACCGAGACGAAGCCCTTCCTGTCTTTCTCCTCGCCGAAGTCTATCCTCTCAAGCGAGCCTGGGTAGACGATGGGAGGACGCTGGTAGCTCAACACCTGGTGCTTGTGGATGTGGCCCATAGCCACGTAATCGAAAGCATCGTTGGCAAGCAGCACTTTCGGCAATACCACGTCCTGCCCCAGCATTATATCCTTCTCGGACGACAATACCGCGCCCTGCACCGATGCATGTACCGTAAGCACCGTAGGCAGAGCGGGGTCGAGCTTCTGCACCGAATCGTCTATGAACCGCTCGACCAGGTTCAATAGCTCTTTGTTCAACCCGTCCGGGTCGAGATTGCGAAAGTCTTTATTGCTCAACAGGTACGATCGGGAGAGCCAGGGCACCGCCACTATCTGCACGGGTCCCACCCGCGTATCCAGCGAATGCACGCCCGGCTTGTGCGCCACCACTACCTGCGGCACCGCCAGCGTGGAGTAAATTTCCACCGTGTTTGCACGTTGCAACGCGTTTGGTACGTCGTGGTTGCCGACCAGTATGAAGGTAGGCATACCGGCAGCCGACAGCTTGCGTATGCACCGGGCGAACTCGCGCTGCACGGTGGGTGTAGGATCGCGGTTCTTGAATATGTCCCCGGCGATTAGGACGAGATGCACGTCGTTTTGCAGCGCCCAGTCGAGCGCCTCATTCAGCGAGTTCAGGAAGTCGCCCAGGCGGGAAGATAGACCCGTAACCGCGTCTGTGCGGCCATAGTTCTCTATGCCCAGGTGTATATCGGCCAGGTGCAGTATGCGCAGAGTCGGCAACTTTGCTCTATACCTTTCATCGCGAGCAGTGAATCATGCTCTCCAAACGGAACGGTGGCACTACATTTGCACAAGGATTAGTACCCCCTTCTCCGAGTATAGCAGCCGTGTTTTAGCGTGTCAACCCTTACGTATGGTACAATTGGCATACTCATAATAGCCAAATTAGCCGTGATGTGTGAAACGTATTGCGTATTGCGTAGTACGTATTGCGTGAAAAGCCTTTGGAGCTATTCGCCCTCGTAAATCCCCTTGTCCTCTTCGTGTCTTTGTGGTTCAATAACTACGCAATACGTACTACGCAATACGCAATACGCTCCCCAGGAGGCAGCCATGACTTATAAAATTACCTTGATACCGGGCGACGGCATAGGGCCGGAGATTTCGCAGGCTACGCAGCGGGTGATAGACGCTACGGGCGTGCCTATCGAGTGGGAGGTCATGGATGCAGGGGAGAGCGCCATCGCCAGGGGCGGCAATCCTCTGCCGCCGGAGGTGCTGGAGTCGGTCAGGCGCAACAAGGTCGCCCTCAAAGGGCCGATCACCACGCCGGTAGGCAAGGGGTTCCGGTCGGTCAACGTGGGCCTGCGCAAGTCGCTCGACCTCTACGCTAACGTACGCCCGTGCAAGTCGCGCAAGGGTGTGCGCTCGCGCTACGACAATATTGACCTGGTGGTGGTGCGCGAGAACACCGAAGACCTCTACGCGGGCATCGAATTCCACGAAGGCACGCCCGAAGTAGCGGAGCTTATAGCGTGGATAGCCGAGAAGAACGGGGCCAGGATACGCCCCGACTCGGCCATATCCATCAAGCCTATCTCTATCACCGGCAGCAGGCGCATCGTAGAGTTCGCCTTCAAGTACGCCGAGGAGAATGGGCGCAAGAAGGTGAGCGCGGTCCACAAGGCCAACATTATGAAGGCTACAGACGGCCTCTACCTGCGCGTGGCCGAGGAAGTAGCCAGGCAGCACCCCAGCGTGCAGTTTGAGAACGTCATCGTAGACAATATGTGCATGCAACTGGTCCAGAAGCCCGACCTGTACGACGTGCTGGTGCTGCCGAACCTCTACGGCGACATCCTATCCGACCTGTGCGCGGGGTTGGTGGGCGGTCTCGGCGTGGCCCCTGGCGCGAACATCGGGGAGGAAGTAGCTCTCTTCGAGCCGATACACGGTAGCGCGCCCAAGTACGCGGGCCAGAACAAGGTCAACCCGATGGCGATGATGTACTCAGGCGTGATGATGCTGCGATGGATAAACGAACAAGAAGCCGCCACCCGCCTTGAGCATGCCCTGGACGAGACAATCGCCGAGGGGGTAGATGTCACCTACGACCTGAAGCAACGCCGCGACGACCCCACAGCCAAGAGTACCTCTGAGGTGGCAGACGCCCTTATTGAGAAGGTGCGCGGGAGTTGACGCCTACTTTCCAGTAGTATACATCCACTAAAGAGGGAGTATGCTATGTCCCGGCCAGGCTATAGGTTGCCCTACTCACGCTTTGCGCTGATCGTAGCGGTTGCTACCCTGGCGCTAATTCCTCTTGCGAGCAATGGAAGTGTCAGGGCTGCCCCCTTACAGCAGACGCCAACCCCCCAACCGGCGGTCCTGGTAAAGCTTACCGACCCCGTGCCTGACCCTAAACAAGAGGGAGTGCAGTGGTTTGCTCCTACGGGCCACACCCTACGAGGTAACTTCCTGGAGTATTGGAACAAGTATGGCGGGCTGGCGCAGTTCGGCTACCCGCTTACAGAGGAGTTCGTTGAGCAGGTAGTGTACCGTACTGAGAGGGTTGAGGATTACACAATCCAATACTTCGAGCGTGCCCGCTTCGAGCATCATCCTGAGAATGCAGGCACCCCATACGTGGTGTTATTGGGTGCTCTGGGCCTTGAAACTCGCAGCCCTGATCCTCCGGTCTCTCATATCCCTCCAGGCGCTCAATTCTTCTATAAGACAGGTCACAATCTAAGTGGCACTTTCGAGTACTATTGGGAGACGCATGGTGGGTTATTCGTGCATGGCTACCCAATCACCGAACAGATTGAAGAGCAGAACCCCATAGATGGTAAGACGCACCTCGTGCAATATTTCGAGCGGTCGCGCTTTGAACTGCACCCTGAGAACATAGGCACCGATTATGAAGTGTTATTGGGTCTGTTGGGAAGGCAATTAGCTCAAAAAAAGAGGTACTTTGATGGGGCTTATCCAGTTCACGGTTACGCTGCCGATCTCTCCTGGGTCGCAGGCAATACGGTTCCAACCAGAGGAGCATGTTGTTTTCCTGAGAGCTACTGTAGATTCGACAGTGGTAAGCGTATACAGCCGGTCGGGGCTGAATACACAGATGCTCGCAAAACTGGAGTATTAGGTGAGTATATGTACGTGATTCTTTTCGGTTACTTAGCTGCTCCCGATGATCCTGTTCAGAAGCTTGATTACATTTGTCCCTGGCCTCGGTACATTGTTAACCGAGTGCAGAAGAATAAAGTATCGTAACGCTCACTCTTCTCTAAAAACTCTTATCAAAATGTAGTGTATCCGCCAGGAATGTTATTTCTTGCATTTTGGTTTTCCTGTGCTATAATAAAGTAAGTGTGATTCTCCTATCGTTCGTCTTTTCGTCTTTTTCCATTAGTGTAAATTCAAGAAAGATGGAGCAAAATACGTCATATTTAGACTATAGATTGCCCTACTCACGCTTCGCGCTGATTGTCGTGGCTGTTGCCCTTGTGCTGATGCCTCTTTCGGGTAACGGAAGTGTCAGCGCCTTTCCCACTGAGCAGCAGACTCCAACTCCACACCCTACGGACTTGGTAAGGCTTACCGACCCGGTGCCCGACCCTAAACAAGAAGAAGTGCAGTGGTTCGCTCCCACAGGCCACACGCTGCGTGGCTCTTTCCTGGCGTATTGGAACAAGTATGGGGGGCTGGCGCAGTTCGGCTACCCACTCACCGAAGAGCTTGTTGAACGGGTCGTGTACCGCATTGAGGGAGTTGAGGCTTACACAGTCCAATACTTTGAGCGTGCCCGCTTCGAGCATCATCCTGAGAATGCAGGCACTGAGTATGAGGTGTTGCTTGGTACTCTAGGCCGTGAATTTCGCACTCCTGAACCTCCCGTTTCTGCTCTACCGCTCCCTGCACGGTTCTTCCCAGAGACGGGGCACAATCTGAGTGGCACCTTCAAGAGCTATTGGGAGACGCATGGTGGATTGTTTGTTCATGGCTACCCTATTACGGAAGCTGCTGAGGAGAGGAATCCTATAGATAGTAAGACATACCTCACGCAGTACTTTGAGCGGTCACGCTTTGAACTGCACCCTGAGAACGCAGACACTGAGTATGAGGTGCTGTTGGGTCATCTGGGTAGTCAATTGGCTAAGAGCAAGGGGTACTTTGATGGAGCCTATCCAAAGCAGGGCTATGCTGCCGATCTTTCCTGGGTTGCGGGCAATTTCCGCCCAGTTCGAGGCTGTATGTCACGTGAGTGTTATTGCACTTTTGATAGCGGAAAATGGATAGAACCTGTTGAACCTGGGAATAGCGATAGCAAGAAGTTGAGCACGATAGATAACTACGTTTACGTGACTCTATTCGGTTACTTAGCTGCTCCTGATGATCCTGCTCAGAAGCTTGGTTCTATTTGCCCCTGGCCTCGGTACGTTGTTACCCGATGGCAGATGAATAAAGCACCGTAACGTTCCCTTGTCCTCCAAGCACTCTCATCAAGACTTTACAAAGGGGAAGAAATGACTAAGCGTTTCTGGCTAGCTAGCGCCTTCCTTGTTGCGGGTATTCTGTTCGCTTTAGAGGGCATAACCGCAAGCGATACTGCTTCTTCTGTAGGTAGTTTGCCTCAGGGCACGATCAATCAAGATGGGTACGGCGGCGAGGACAAGAACATTATAGTGGGTGAACTGTCTGGCCAACACGTCACTCAGGCCGAAAGTTTCGTTTGGGCTAATGGCTGCACTATAGTAATTGACTACAATGACACCACCGATGCGGAGTCCTCAACTTCGCGCGGCATAGCAGGCGTATCGTATTCAACAGACTGCGGGGTGACTTTCACAAGAATACGCCCTTCGCCTTTTGCTCCCGGAGCGCCTGGCGGTCATCATGGTGTCAACTACGGTGATCCCGTTGTAGTATATAATGCTCGCTTGGGAGAATGGGTTGCTGGTTACATGGTTGGCGGAAACCCTCCTGGTGATTGCGGTGGGCACGGTCTTGGTCTTTGGATTTCACCAGACGGTATAAATTGGAAGAGTGGAGACTGCGCCCATTACAATATTAATCCTTATCCTACTGGTGATGATCGACCCTCAATGTGGGTTGACAATAATCCCAGCAGTCGTTTCTACGGACGTATGTATATTTCTTGGAACAATCAGGAGTCTAAAGGAGACCCACTAACCGTAGTCTATTACGATTATAGTGCTGACCATTGGAGCACCCCAAATGAAATTGCGCCAAGCATAAGCAATGCACAGATTATTGGAAGCCCAGCGGCTGATGGAACGGTGTTCATAGCTGGGTTGCTGGTGGGTGCTACCTCTCGCAACTATATCTATCGTTCAACGGATGGTGGCGTAACATGGGATGAGCTTGATCTAACTTCTCCTGAGTTTTTGCCTCCTGGTTCGGCTGAAGCTGTTGTCTGCTTAGGTGGCAAAAGAGTACGTGGTATAGCGCACATTTGGCGGTATCTAGGTTATGGTCAGCCGGGCGTGGGCCCAGATGGGCACGTCCATTACACATACACTCAACGAGGCTCGGGTAACGATGTCGCAGACATCATGTATATACGCTCCACAGACAACGGTAACACCTGGTCGGCGCCTAAACGCCTGAACGATGATGTAACTGATCGTGAGCAGTGGATGCCCTCTTTGGCAGTAACAAATATGGGCAGGGTTTTAATCAGTTGGTATGATAGACGCAATAACACACCTGATCTTTATGACTACGAGTATTGGGGCGTACTCTCGACCGATAACGGCGCATCCTGGCAGAATAATGATACGATCAGTGATCAAATCATACCTGAGCCGGTCGCTGATGAACTGGATCCCTGTTTCGCAGGCGACTACAACTACCACTCCACTTTCGAAAGCACGGCGTATGTGGCCTGGACGGATGGCCGCGTTTTCCTTCCTAACAATGCAGGCACGCCCGTGCCTCAACAGGATGTTTTCTTCGACAAAGTAGACCTGGGTGGCGGCTCGGCCCCGACCCCTGCCGTATGCACGGTAAATGGCAACTATGCTGGCGTTGAGGCGTCGGATACGATATTGCATTCTTCACGCGATATTGACAACCATTGCGACGATTGTGTCACCCTGATTGATTTACCCTTCCCTTTCATGCTCTATGACCAGAGTTATAGCAGAGCCTACGTAAGCTCAAATGGCAACCTCCAATTCACCGACGCGCCAAGCTCGGATGCTCACTACCCGGCTGAAACCTGCACTCTCGCAAAGGGGTCAGATGTCGTGCCCGCCTTGCTTCCTTTTTGGGCTGATCTGCAGACCGATGGAACGGTAGGCAGCGAGGACCTGGGCGTCTATACCAGTATCATCGGCGACCCACCTAACCGTGTGTTCAACATTGAATGGCGCGCTCGCCAGTGTATCTATACAAGGAACAGCAGGAACAGTGGCCCTCCTGTATGCAATAATTATAGAAACTTTGCCATCAAGCTTTATGAAGGACAGCCTGAGGGTCTGAGCAAGTTTGAGTTTGTTTACGGCGCTACGTCAGCAGGCGCACAGGCGTCAGTTGGCGTTCAAGGGGAAGGCTTTCTTACCAGCCATAGGTGTGATGATGCCGGGCGGCGGCTGCGACAGGGCCGGAAAATCACTTTTACCCGGATACCGGGCACTTGCCAATTTGTGTTTACCGATGTACAACTAGGGTCTACCTTCTACCCGTACGTGCGCTGCCTGACCTGCCAGTACATCATAGGCGGTTATCCCTGTGGCTCTACGCTCTCCGAGCCTTGTGACTGCAACAATAACCCCTACTTCCGCCCGAATACAGACGTAACCAGGGGCCAACTCTCCAAGATAGTATCCGAGTCGGCGGGCTTCCAGGAAGACCCGGGAGATCAGATATACGATGATGTGCCGGAGACCAACGAGTTCTTCAAATTCATCAACCGCCTCACGAACCGTAATATAGTATCCGGCTTCATATGTGACCTGGAAAAGTCAGCTTCTGCCGCTCCCTTCGCTGGTCGTTGCTTTGGGCCGAACCGGAATGCAACACGGGGCCAAACCAGCAAGATAGTGTCAAATGCCGCAGGGTTTACTGAGCCTGTGAGTGGCCAGATGTACACCGACGTACCTCCTGGGAGCGCTTTTTATGAATGGATCATGCGCTTGAGCTTGAGAGGTATTGTAGGGGGATATCCATGTGGCACCAATCCAAACGAGCCTTGTGAGAAGCCGCCACGACCCTATTTCCGCCCAAACAGTTATGTGACGAGGGGCCAGAGCTCTAAGATGGTGTCTCAATCGTTCTTCCCCGGCTGCCAACCCTCTATGCTGGGACCTGAGATACCTACAACCGCCACAGCAATGGTGAGTGCGTCTCCCATACCTAGTCAACCTGCCCAAACCGCAGTAACTACGCACACGGCAGCGCCCAGCTCCACAGTTGTAACTACACCTACACGCACGCCAGGCTCTATACCTACACCGGTGGAGACCGTAAGGCTGCCCTTCCCCATACCTACAGGGCCAGTGCCCACGGTGTCTCTCCCGTAAGTCTCTCCAAAGGAGGCTTTTGCCCCGCATATAGACAGTGGACAAACACACCAAGAGGCAAGCCTGCCGGAACGTGGCAGGCTTGCTATTTGTTTTGCTGGGTAGTATTAGCGCCTTACGCCGGGTATGTCGCAGCCTGGGAAGAAGGTGTTAGCTACAATCTTGGAGGTCTGGCCCCTCGTGGCTTTGGCGTTGGGCCGGAAATATGGCTTGTTGCCCGCCCCGCACGGTTCGCCTGCGCCGCCGCAATTGTAGCCTCCCATGATGCCCCGCGAAGCCAGGCGCTCTATCCACAGGTGGAACGTGCTGCCCACAGCCACATCCTCAAAGGTCTGCCCGGTTTGCGGGTCGCTATACCCCCTGGCCTCCGATACGATCTTGGAGATCTGGCCGCGTGTGGCATTGGCATTCGGCCTGAAGTAAGGCTTGCTGTCCGTACCGCACGGCTCGTTCTCTCCACCGCAGGGATAGCCTCCTATAATGCCCCTGCCCGCCATCCTCTCCACATACGGGTAAAAGGTGTTATGAGACGGCACGTCCTTGAAGGTCTGGCCGCCCACCGGGTCATTGAAACTTGCCGCGTTGGATACTATCTTGGATAGCTGCCCGCGTGTGATGTCGTTATTGGGGCGGAAGGTGTTGTCCGCGTAGCCCCCCATGACCCCCTTGCAGGCCAGACATCTCACGAACGAGTAGAAGGTGTTAGTAGGCGGAACGTCGCTGTACTCGACCAAGCACGCTACCGAGGTAAGAGTTGGTGATGCTATCGGCGTTGAAGTTGACACAGACGTTGATGTGGCAGTGGCTCCCGGCGGTGCTGTCGAAGTGGCTGTGGCCCCAGATGGTGCGGTTGATGTGGCTGTTGGTATTGATGAGGGTGTTGGCGAAGCTACGGCTGTCGGTGTGGACGTCGGAGGGGACAACGGAGAATGGTAGATCAACACGCGAGACCTGTCCAGATCGCCGATATATAGGTTGTCGAACTCGTCGAATGTTGCCGAGAATGCCATAGAGTAGTAGTCATACAACAGGGCATCCGGCGTGGTTGACGGCCCCAGCGGATTGTTATACACGCCTGGGAACCAGCCGGTGCCGGGGCTTTCAGGGAAGTAGGGATTGTACCCTACGACCATGCGGTTTTGAGAGTCGAAAGCCGGCTCCCAGCTCGCGGTGTTGGGGAAAATCTTCGATGCTGGGGGAGCAAATATGACCTGGCTGTTATTGGTCGGGAAGAGATTGGCGTTGAATACGAGCAGCCTCCTGTTCCCATTGGCCTCAAGCGAGTGGTCAGAGACATAGAGGTTGCCGAGCCTGTCGAACGACAGCGAACCGGGCATGCAGAGCGTATCAGGCTGCGCTTGAGCAGGGTTAGGGGGCCAGGTTGTGCTGCGATTGCATAATGTACCGTTGATGTCCGTCTGCCCCAGGATTACATCCACGACAGGGTTTGTCAATGGGTTACGCACGCGGAATACCCGGTTTGTGTCGCGATTGCTTAGCCAGAGAAAGGCGTTGTCTGATGTCGGCAGGTGCCCCCAGAATGGCCCGCTTCCATTGATCTGGCCCCCGCCCAATACATTCAGCGGATATTGAATGGTTGCTACGCTCTGGGCACTTTGCGATAATGGCCGTTGGTATACCTCAATCTGTTCGGGCAACTGCCCATCGCCTTTCATGGTCCAGATATAGCCATCGCTCACCTTCAAGTTGTAGCAGCACCCGTCCCTGTGCGAGGTGAAATCATTCACGCCACCGGCTACTCCGTCCGCTTGCTGTCCGCTGACCAGGGACTGAGGATTGTTCCAGAAGAGCAATCGCCCGGCATCGGCTACCATCAGCTTATTATCGGCTATTGCCACCCCCGCGCCGGAGCCGAGACCGGATGCGGTCATCTGGTTGCCTTGCCACACCACCCCGAAAAGCTGCTTGCTGGGGAAGTTACCGGGCGACCCCGGCTCAAACATCAGCACGTCGCCCCGGTAGTTCCCCGACCCTGAGCCGACCGCGATAAACTTGTTGCCCGGTGCGTCTATGCCGATCGAGCCTGTGGCGATGTAAAGCAGGTTGCCATCGTCTCTACGCCCTATGGTCTGCAACAAAGTCTGGCTATCTTCGTCCCACCGCTCGAAGGTGCTGTGCTGCTGGTTCATAATCCAGACGCCCGGCAGCGAAGGATCCAAATCAATGCCGGACGGCTGCCAGAATGGTTCCGGGTTCGGATTGGGGGGCAATGTCGGGCCGAATTTCCGCCCGTTCATATTAGTGGTGAATACCGGCTCGTAGACCATTACGCGGTCATTCCCGTGGTCGGCTACGTATAACCACCCCCGGCTGCTGATACGCGCAGCCGAGGGGTCTCGCAGCCGGTTGAGGCTTGAGCCAGGAGCGCTGGATGTGAAGCTCGCCTGGCCGATCACCAGGTCGGCGGTGTGCGACCCGGCGGGGAACCGCAATACCCTGTTGTTGCCACTGTCAACCACCCAGATGTTGCCCTGGGAATCTACGTCTACGCCTGCCGTCCAGTTATTGCTGTTTCCCCAGGTAAAGCAGAGCGTGGTCGCGTTGGGCGTGCCCTGGCCCTTGTTGCACCTGTTGCCCGTGAAGTTGTCCTGGCCCCACACGTCATCGGCTACCTGGTCCGTAGCGAAGGGCTGGTTGTACTTCAAAACTCGGCTATTGAAAAAGTCGGTTACGTACAGGTTACCGGCGCCGTCTATCGCCATGCTTGAGCCGGAGCCGCCCTCCGTAATGCTAAGCTGGCTCTCTATCTGGCCGCAAAGAGAAGACGCGCTGGCGGGAGCGCGATTGGGGTAGTTCTGGTAGGCGGAATCGCCGTTGCACCCGGCATGCGACATATCGGGTTGGCCGATCACAATATCGGCGGAGCAGTTTAGCGGGTCGCCAGGCCGGGCAAGGCAATCGGCAAGGTTGAAGCCGAGGATGCGATTGTTACCGGAGTCGTACACATATAGCTTATTGGCTGTGCTGGTTCTATCAACGATAGTGCCGTGCGCCCAGAATAGCTTGTTGGAGGTCGTGGTAAAAGGGTTGATGTCGGAGAAGCGGGGTTTGCCGATGATAACGTCCGCCCACAGGTCGCCCGGCACGCCACGCACGACCGGGGGCAATGCGCGTGGGAACTGCCTGTACGGGTCTGCTTTCATTAGCTCATCTGGACTATTGGGCACCGGCGGGAAGATACCGAGATGCTCGTCAGCTAGCGCCGTCGGCCTGGCATCCTGCTTGCCCGCAGGATAACCGGCAGCCCGCGCCGCGCTCATTGGCGTGCCCGCGACCCCATCTGCCGCTATCACCATAGCGAACACCACACTGACAGCCATGAGTAAAGCGAAGAGACGAACGTGACGTACAGTGGGCATTCCTATCTCCAGCAGATTTCGATAGACGAGGACAATATCGAGCCGGGTCCTCTGCATAGCACTTGCGCCGCGCGATGCAGAAAACCAGGCAATAAGCTATCACCGGCTCTATTACAAGGGTGCCAAAAAGATGCCGTAGTAGACGCCAGAAATTAGTGTCTCACTCCAGCGAACCAATACTACCACATTACGGAGGGATAACGCAACTGATATACGACGTACAGGAGCAGAGCCTATTTATTCTAACCAAAATGGACCCCCGCAAGGGTCCATCCTGGCTTACAAATCAAACTATAACTAAAAACGCTCAAACATTTCTTGTTACCAATGATTCGTGGTCCCTGACTGAACTACCTCTCCTCTTTCGGTTTAGTGACTTGCGCCGGTGGCTGGCACTCCGGGAAGAAGCTGTTTGCTACTATCTTGGCCGATTGGCCCCTGGTGACGTTGCTTGCGGGGCGGTAGTAGGGGCGATTGAGTGGAGCTACGCATGGCTCGCCCTCCCCGCCGCATGGGTGTCCGGAGATTATGCCTTCTACCGCCATCCCCTCTATCCACTCGTAGAATGGGTAAGTGGGCGGCACGTCCTCAAATGTCTGCGACCCCAGGGGCGGCGCGACCACCCCCGCCGCTATTGACACGATCTTGCTCGTCTGGGCCCGCGTCACGTCGGTATTCGGCCTGAAGTATGGCCTGCTTTCGGGCGCTACGCACGGCTCGTTGGCCTCCCCACAAGGATACCCGCCAATGATGCCCCTGGAAGCTAATCTCTCGATGAAGGGGTAGAAGGCGCTCCCCGGTGGCACGTCCTCGAACGTCTGGTTGGTGTGCGTCTCGCTCAGCCCCGCCGCGTTCGAGACCATTTTGGCAAGCTGGCCCCTGGTCACGGAGCTATTCGGCCTGAACGTGCCGTCCGCGTAACCCTGGACGTTCCCCCGGCACGCCATACAATGTATTGCGTCATAGAAAGTGCTGCCCTGGGGCACGTCGGTGAAGCTAATCGCGCACGGTTCCACAATTTTGAACACTACCGCGTCAAGCCCACCGGCATTCGCCTGCTGGAACGCATTCCCAGTCGGGAAATCCAGTGACGTAGCCTGCCCCGCCACCACCGCGTTGCCGAGCGGGTCGAGCGCCAGGCCATAGCCGTAGTCGTTGCCGCTCCCGCCCAGGTAGGTGGAGTAGCCGAACGAAGCGCCGCCCGCGTTTATCTTGCTGATAAACGCATCATCGCCGCCGTTGCTGGCTGGTTGCAGGGCGTTTACGGCTGCGAAGTTGGTGGAGCTTGTCAGCCCCGTAAAGTAGAAATTGCCGTGCGCGTCCGCCGCCACCCCATACCCGCCGTCGTAGCTGCCGTTGCCACCCAGGTAAGTGGAATAGACCAGCCCCGAACCCTGGCTGTTCAACAGCGTAGCATACGAGTCGGTCCTGCCGCCGTTGGCAGGCTGCAACGGGTTGAGTGTAGGGAAGTCGGTAGAGCTTGTGTACCCGGTGAGCGCCGCCTCCCCCTCGCTTGACACCGCTATCGCCCAACCTTGCTCGCCGCCGCTACCGCCCAGGTAGGTCGAATAGACCAGTTGCTGCCCGTCGTGGCTTACCTTGGCCGCGATAGCGTCGTGGTTGCCGCCGTGATTGGTCGGCTGGAAGGCGTTGGCGGTAGGGAAGTCCGTAGAGATGCTATGCCCTGCAAGGTAGGCGTTGCCGTCGTGGTCCAGGGCGATGCCGAGCGCCCCATCGCGCAGGCTGCCGCCCAGGTAAGTTGAGTAAACCAGGGCCGATCCCGCCGCATTCACCCTGGTCACGAAAGCATCCTCAACACCGGCCATGCTCGCCTGCAAGGGGCTGGCTGTGGGGAAGTCGGTGGAGTCGGTGATGCCCGTTACGAACGCATTCTCTTCCCCATCCACCGCTATGCCCCACCCCTCGTCGCGCCCGCTCCCGCCCAGGTATGTGGAGTAGTCCAGCGCGCTCCCATCCGCGTTCAGCCGGGCTACGAACACGTCTTTGCCCCCGGCATTGACAGGTTGGTACGCGCTACTCAAAGGGAAATTCGTAGAGTTGCTGTAGCCCGTGACGTAGGCGTTACCCTCGCGGTCCACAGCGATTGCCCAGCCCTCATCTTCGCCGCTCCCACCCAGGTAGGTGGCATACAGCAGGTGCGTGCCGGTGGGGTCGAGCTTCGCTACGAACGCATCGCGGCGTCCACCTCCATAGCCCGGCTGGTAAGGGTCCACAGAGGGGAAGTTGGCCGAGACTGTCAGCCCCGTCACATACGTATTCCCCTGGCTGTCCACCGCCACACCCGTGCCCGCATCCTGCAAATCGCCACCCAGGTACGTAGAGTAGTCCAACTCCGGGTCCAACACCAGGGGCAAAGTATGATCGTAGCGTCCAAGCGCGAAGCCAACGCTGCCATCCCCCGCAACCACATAGCGCGCTTCCACAGGCACCCTCACCCCACCTACCTCCTGCCAGGCGACGGGAGCAGCTTCCACGAGTGCTGAGTTTCCATCTTCAAGCCCTGACCCCTGATCCCTTATACCTGGCCCCTGGATCGCAACTTGCAGGTTGCCTTGTGGGTCTACAACTAAGTTTTGCGCGCCATCGTAGCGCCACTTGATCAGGTTGGGGTCTGCCTGGGGAGCTACTGTGTAGGTGCCTTTGAGTCCGCGCGAGTCATTGCCCGCGTAGCTGAGGTCCACGCCTGGGTAGAGGCCCTTGTACGTTATCCCGCCGTAGGTGGGCAGGCCGGTATGCCACCCGAAAGGGTCGTCCCCCAGCAGGTAGCTAACCCTGGCAGGGAGTGCGGTGCCCGCGATGAGAGCCACCTGTGGGCTTGCTCCTATGAATTGGAGGCGTAGTACGGTGGCATGCTCTTGAATTACCGCCAGTTGTCCCTTGCCGGTTGGCGGGGCTGTGAGTTGGGGCTGCGGTGCTATGGGTTGCGCGAGCGACATTACCACTTCAGAGGGCGCGAATTGGAGCGTCCCGCCCGGCATGCGTGCCAGGAAGCGTGCCGCATGTCCGGCCTGTCCCATGTTAGGCTCGAAGGCTAGAGGGAAATCGCCGTCTCGTAAGCGGCGCGGCGTGGAAGTAGAAGTCGAGACCCTTGACGTGGATAGAGGGAGCGTGGGGAGGAGAGAAAGAGAAGCAGCCCCCGCAAGCATCGCCGTCAGCGCGAGCGCGGTCATAGCGTGCAGCCGCCATTTCGGTCTAACCGATGCGGCTAGCATATATTTTCTCCCTTTCATTTACGGGAAAGTTGTCAATTCGGAGATTACCGGATGGCCTCGACATGAATAGAGCTTGGGCGGCACCTCTCCTAAAGCAATCTACGGTAAGGGTTACAGTGACCAGGGACCAGGGACCAGTGGTTAGGGGTTAGGGGTTAGGGCGTGCTATTTTCATGCTCTAATGAGTTGTAATGAAAATGGACCCATACGAGGGTCCACTTTCATCATATTTCAGGTTTTACCAGGAATGTCCAGGCATTTCTTCTGATCCCTGGTCACCGGTCACTGACCACTGACCACTGACCACTGACCACTGACCACTGACCACTGACCACTGGTCACTTATTCTGTGCATTCCACTCCTGGGCGTACTTCTGCACGGCGAAGTAGGAGGGGCGCTTGCTGCCGTCGCGGCGGATGATTCCCCAGGCTATGCGCTCGTCCGTCGGGTCCGTTGCGATGCTGGGCAGGGCGAAATTCAACTGGAAGAGGAGCATCGGCCCCATCCAGGGGTACTGGTCGCGGCCCATGCGGAAGGCGCGGCCTATGTAGTCGGCCTGCTCCTCCTCGCTGTTCTGCGCCGAATATTCAAACCCCTTCGCAGGCGTGGTCGTGCTGGACCAGCCGAACTCGGTCAGCCACATCTGCTTCTCGGCATCTCCATTCTCCACCATCACCTGGCGTAGCTGCTCGATGCGCTTGAAGTAGAAGCTGGGGTGGTTGTTCCAGCCGGGGCCGGGGCCGGGCTTGTCGGGGTACATAGTGTCGGGCGGGTTGGCGTTGGAGCCGGGGTGCGCGCCCAGCACGTCGAAGTAGCCCCTCAGCTCCCCGCCGTTGTAGGCATAGAGACGGCGCAAGAACACCAGATCGTCCACCGCCAGGTTAGGGTTGTTCACGCCCGTCGGGGTGAGGGGGGCCGAGATGATGATGGCGCTGGGGTCCACCGCCTTCACCGCCGTGTAGCCTTCCTTGAGTAGCGCGGCGTACCGGGCGGCCACCACATATTTGCCCGCCTCCTGCGCCAAGTTAGGCTCGTTCCATATCTGGTAGCCCGCCACCTTGCCCTTGTACCGCTTGGCGGCCTCCGACATGAAGTGCCCGAAGTCGGAGGGATTGACCGGGTAGGTTATCTTGTCCACCCCGGCGGGCCACGTCCAGGGCGGCGAATGCACCGGGTGGAGGATGACCTTGATGCCCGCCTTATTGAGAGCGTCAATCGCGCCGTCTATCTTATCCCACCTGAATTTACCCTTCTCGGTCTCAAGCTGGTACCAGGAGAACTGGTGGAGCGCCCACTTGGTGCCCAGGTCGCTCATCCAGGTAGTGACCTGCCCCTCCATCGGCTTCTGGTCGTAAATCCAGACGTTGAGACCGGGCGCGGCGTGCGGCCCCGAAAGCATAGGGTAATGCTGCGGGCCGGATGAGATGCCGGTCTGCCGGATACCGAAAGCGTTGGCGGGCGCGGGCGGCTTGGCACCCACTACCCTATCGTAGCGGAACTTGCCCAACTGAGAGAGCAGCACGTCGTAAGGCGGTTGGTTCTCAGGGTGTAGCTCGAACACGGCCCGCTCGAAATATTGCACGCGGTAGGTCTTGCCGTCTAGCTCATTCTTCTCCATGAACTCTTCGGAGATGGGAAAGCCCTGCTGGGACAGCCCACCGTTCTTGTTCCAGTAGTCGAGGAACTTGCCGCCCACGCGCTTGCCCGTCTCCTTGAACTGCACCGAGCCTGCTGAGTTGTTGGCCTGCTGGTTAGGCGCCCCATTGGGATACTTGCGCTTATAGTCGAAATTGCCCAGGAGGGAGAGGAGCACGTCGAAGGGAGGCGCGTTCTCAGGGTGCAATTCGAACACGGCCCGCTCGAAATATTGCACCGTGTATACTTTGCCGTCGGTATCTGACTTCTCCTGCATCTCCTCGGAGACCGGGAAGCCCTGCTGGGGGAGACCGCCGTGCGCGTTCCAATACTCGTAGAACTTGCCGCGCATCGTCTTGCCGGTCTCGGCGAAAGTGGTGGCGATCTTGGCGGGTGAGGCGTTGTTTGAGCCGCCCACTATCACGCGCCCCACCATAGAGGGGTGGAACTCGCAGAAATACTCGTACCTGCCCGGCCTGTTGAACTTCATCGCCCACGTCTCGCCCTTGCGCTTCTCCGGCGACACGTTCAGCTCCGGCCCTTCGGTGATGGCGACGTTGTGGCTCTCCGCGTCGAAGTTGGTCCACGACACGCTATCGCCCACCGCCACGTTCACCGTCTCCTGTACAAACTTGTAGTCCCTCATCTCCACCTTCGTCTCGGCGGCGGACGCGGGTTGAGTGGTGGCAGGCAAACCGGCAAAGCCCATGAGTGGCGTAAGCATCACCGCGACGAGAGTGGCGCGCCACAGCCAGGAGTTGGAGGCTCTCTTTGGTGTTCTAATCACATTATGCTCCTTCTAGCTTGGGGAGATAGCTGGGGTGTCTATAAGTCGCATGGAAGCACCGTCACGTCGCGCATTTGGACGTGATGAAATTATATACGATGGTGGGGTACAGGGGCTAGATAAACAGCGATGGAGTAAGGTAAGAGAAGGACAACCAGATTATCTGCCGCCCTTTATGTACTTCTGGAATACATAATCGCCGCTTTCGACCTTGAATGCGGGAACCGCGTCGAGGGAGATGTCGCCGTTCTCGTCGAAGCTCCAGGTGCCCAGCGCACCCTGGTAGTCTCTGGTATTGCGAATGGCGTCGAGAATAGCCGCGCGGTCCTTTTTGCCTGCTCGCTCGATGGCGTTCAAAGCGACCTTCATCGACTCATACCCATAAATAGCATACGGGTCGGCGTCGCGCCCATACTTAGTCTTGAACTTCTCTAAGAAAGCTTTGCCCTCAGTTCCGAAGTCAGCTATGTCCATACTGTAGTATCCTGTGGCATACACGCCTTCAGCAATGTCAGCGCCAGCAGCGTCAATGAAAGCCACGCTGTAAATACCATCAGGTCCCATGAACGCCGTATTGGGGGCAACCGAGCGCAGGTCCTTGAGAAGCTGGGGTCCACCCGTGTCAACCAGTCCACCGAAGTAAACCAGGTCAGCGCGGGAGTCCAGCACCTTGTTCATGAGGAACTTGAAATCTTCCAGATGATAGTCGATGCCTTCATGGGCCTGCACAGTGCCGCCATTGACTTTGAACTGCTTCTCAAAGGTGCTGGCTACAGCCCTGCCATACACTTTCTGATCGTCGAGGATGTAGGCATTGGTGAAGCCAAGCTCTGTTGCCCAGTTAGCGGCGGCAGCGCCTTGCACGTCGTCAGATGTGGATACGCGAAAGTAGTTCTTGGGGCCAGATGTGTATAGAGAGTTGTAAGTCTGGTCATCGAAGCCTGGCTTGGTCAGTTCGGGCGCTGTGTTGGATGGGCTGATCATCGCCAATCCAGCCTCATTCAAGATGGGTATGGAGATGGCGGCAGCGCCTGAGTTGAACGGGCCTAAGTAGACCATCACGTCAGGGTCGTTGGCCGACTTTACAGCGTTAGACATCTCGCTATTAGGGTCCCATCTCCCGGCCTGGGAGGCGGAGTCGTCCAGGTCTTCATAGATGATGGTGAAGTTGCCTGCCTTGTTATTGCTCTCTTCCAGGACCATCAGGTAGCCCGCCACGATGTCGTCCGTTTGCCTCTTGGACAGACCTGTGCGCGGTAGTGAGCTTACGATCTTGATGGTGCTCTGGGAGATAGAAGTAGCTTGCCCTGGATCGCTGACTGGCATGAGCGGCGTGCTGGTTGCCCCGGCTATGGCTTCCTCTGTGGCGGTTGTATCGGGCTGCGCAACGATGGAAGGGATTGCAGTATCGTTGGGTTGCGCTTGGATCAAGGGGAGCATGGCGGTAGCCTGAGCTTGCGGCTGGGGCTTGCTGACAGATTGCGCCTGAAATAGAGCGATGCCTCCAAAGAGGAGCAACGCCGCTACCACCAGGGCGGGCACTAGCAGCCAGTTGCGGCGTTGCTTCTCTTTCATCTGCACGGGAGGTGTGGCGGGCATGACCGTTGTATCACTTCACCACCACCCACGTCTCATTCCTCCCCACCTCGCGATTCTGCTCGTCGTAGCCTATAGCGGTGATGCGGTGGCGGCCTGGGCGGAACTGGCAGCGCGCTACGAAGTCGCCCAGCATGGGGTCCATCAGACGCTCGTAGCGGACGAAGGTGGGGGTAGGCGAAGGGAGGGGCGTGTCAGTGGGCGGCAGGGCGGTGGGGGAGGCGGTGAGCGCGGCTACGGCTGCCTGGGTCGCCTCGCTCTGCGCGGTGGCTGCGGCTATGTTCGCTTTGGCTGTGGCGGTGGCGTTGGCGCGGGCGGTGCGCGTGGCCTGCACCACTGCCGTGCGGGTTGACTGCGCGTTGACAGTCTTCTGCACTTCGGTAGCGGTGGCTGCCACGTCCCAGGGGATAGTAGGCGTGGGCGGCTGGGTCGGCGGGAGTGTTGGCGTGGGCGTCCACTTCGGATTGACCCGGTAGCCCGGCCCGGTAGCGTACCCCGCCGGGTAGCCGTTGACGTAGATATCTACGTGGTGGACGGGCGAGCCGGGCGCGACGTCCACCCACACCTCGTTCACCCCTGCCTGTATCTCTTTGTACACCGTCAGGTTGCTTATCCAGAGCACGGGTGCGCGTGTAGCGGTAGGCGATGGGCGCGGGCCTGCCGCCGTGACACGCACCGGCAGCGAGCGCGCCTGCTCTCCCACGACGGTGTATGCCATCGCATAGAGTTCGTGCGTGCCCGTGAGCACTCCCCAGGGCACTACATAAGGCGGTGCCAGGATAGATGCTATGCGCTTGCCATCTGCGTACACTTCCACGCCCGCCAGGGCCGCGCCGCCACCGTCCGCCGCCACATTTATGTTGACCGCTTCTCCATCATAGATGCCCGCGCCATCGGTGGGCGACATGATGGATACGGTAGGCTCCCCCGTGCCTATTCGTACTGGCACCTCTATGCGTACCACCTGGCCCAGCGTGGTCTCAAGGGTGAGGCGCAGGGTATAGGGGCCGGGGGCCAGGCCGTCCGTGTTCCAGTAGCCTAGCTGGCCGAATATGTCCGGCACGTCGGAGGATACGACATTCGCCATGCCTGTGCTGCCATCGCCCACCCCGTACTCAAGCGTGTAGCGCGCGAAGTCAGTGGCTTGCGCCTGCCCCGTAATGGAGACGAGGCCGCCCACCACCTCCCCCCTGCGCGGCGAGGAGATAGAGAGTAGCAGACCGGGGATAGGGTCCAACTCCTCCGGCTGTTGCAACCCTACGGGGCTGACGGGGTGAGAGCCTCCCAGGTTCGCTACGGGCGTGACCAGGACAACCACAGGCGGCGGCTCTTCCGCGAGGGGAGTGGGGAGCGCGACCACCTGGGCGGTGGGGGTGATGATGGTGACGCTGCCGGGAGGTCCGCCACCTATCCACCCCTTGAACTGCTGGGGCGGGAAGGTATACACGCGCTCTATCACGTCGCTGGCGGGCACGCCCGGCCCCGCCACGCTCCCCCCACCGTCGTGCAGGGTGACGGGCACCCACCTGTGCCAGGTGCATACCTCCTCCGGCTTGTTGACCAGGCTAAACCACTCGTAGCGAACGCTGGTGCAGGCGGGGCCGGGCACCATCCCCGACACGGCGCACACGGGCGCGCGCACCACGCCCTTAGGGAAGAACGTCTCCGGCAGCTCCTGCTCGTTGGGGCGGTAAAGCAACGCCTTCAATTTGGGGTCGCTGTAGACCTTAACTATGAAGTTGTGCCAGATCGGCGCGGCACCGATAGCCCCCGCGACGTGGGCCATCGCCCGCCCGTCGTTGTTGCCCACCCAGACGCCTACCGCCAGCGCGGGAGTGTAGCCCATCGTCCAAGAGTCTTTCCAGTCGTTGGTGGTGCCGGTCTTCGCGGCGGCCTCGATGCCGTCTATCTTGAGGGGCGAATTGGGACCGAACGCCGAGCTGCGCGCCGCGTTGTCCGACAGTATATTGCTTATCTGGTAGGCCACGCCGCTATCCAGCACCTGCTCCCCCGGCGTGCGCTCGCGGTCAAGCTCGTAAAGGATATTACCATGCGCGTCGGCTATCTTGAGGAAGGGCGTGGTGGGCACGTGCTTGCCGTAGTTGGCGAAGGTGGCATAAGCGGTGGTCATATCGAGGAGGGTAACCTCGCCACCCCCCAGCGTGAGGGCCAGGCCGTACCGCTCCGGCTCTTCCAGGGTGGTGATGCCCATCTTGTGCGCGGTCTTGAGCACGGCGGGCACCCCCAACTCCTTGAGCATCTCTACGGCGGGTATATTATAGGAATTGGCAAGCGCGGCGCGTATCGTGACCGGCCCGTGGAAGCGCCCGTCGTAGTTCTGTGGTATGTAAGGCAGCAGGCCCGCGCCGTTAGTATATTTCGCGGGCAGATCGGGCACCACCGACAACGGGTGGAAGTCGCCACGCTGAAAGCCTGTAGCGTAGGTGATAGGCTTGAACGACGAGCCGGGCTGGCGTAGGGCGGTGGCGACGTTCACCTCCCCGAAGAAGGGATCGGTATAGTCAACCGAGCCGACCATCGCCAGTATCTCGCCCGTGCGCGGGTTGATAGCCACCAACCCCGCGTTGGACGCGCCCTGCCTCTTGATGGCCTCTATCTGCTGGGCCGCTATGCGTTGCGCCTCGGCCTGCATGTTCAGGTCAATCGTGGTGAATACCTTGAGGCCGCCCCGGTAGGCCATCTCAGGGCCGAACTGCTCTTCCAGCACCGTCTTGACGTATTGCACGAAGTGAGGCGCGTTGCGGGGCACGTTGGCGGCTCGTACGAGTGGGCGCACATCTTCAGCATAGGCTGTATCCGCCTCGACCTGGGTGATATAGCCGTTCTTCACCATCAGGCCGAGCACGATCTGCTGGCGCGCCCGCGCAAGCTCGAAGTTGATGTTGGGGTCATACTCGCCCGGCGCTTGAGGCAGCCCCGCCAGCATAGCCGACTCGGCCAGCGTCAGGTCCTTCACTTTCTTGCCGAAATAGGTGTCGGCGGCGGCGGCCACGCCATACGACAGGGAGCCGTAAGATATTTCGTTCAGGTAGACTTCGAGTATCTTATCTTTGGAATACTTCTCCGTGACGCGCATGGCAAGCAGAGCCTCGCGTATCTTGCGGGTGAATGTGCGCTCGTCCTTTTCGGGCAGGAGTATGCGCCTGACGACCTGCTGGGTAATCGTGGAGCCGCCCGACTGCCCCTGGTTGGTTATATTTATGTAGGCCGCGCGGGCGATGCCTTCGAGGTCCACGCCCACGTTCTGCTCGAAAGACTTGTCCTCCGTAGCGATAGTGGCCTCGATTAGATGCTTGGGCATCTGGTCAATGGCTATGTAAGTGCGCTTGCCCTGGTCCTCGTCGAACATCTCGTACAGGAGGTTGCCGTAGCGGTCGTAGATGCGCGTGGTCTCGAATTCAATATTGTGGATGTCGTCTATTGGCGGGAGGTCTTGCGAGAAAAACTCGTAAGCAGAGTAAGCGGTGAACCCCCCCACGATACCCAGCGAGAGTAAGGCGAACCAGAACCCCCCGAACGTCGCCAGCAGCCACACAAGCGGCCTGGGTAACCGTGCGGGCTTGCGCGTGGTAGAGAGCGCGTAATATCCCCCGCGAGCCGCGCCCCCCCGCGCTCGCCGCCGCCTGGCCGTATCCAGCACGAAGAGAGGCTTGCGCGCATGCCCACCCTTGCGCCGCCTGGATTGCGAAGTCAGTATGAACTTGGTGCGTACCGGGCCTGTGGTAACGGAGGGTGCCACGCGAGCGCGAGCCAAAGACGTGGCCGGTTGAGATACGCGCGCTTTTGCCTGGGGTGCCGTCTGAGGCGAGGCTGCCTGCGAAGGCGCTTCTTTCTGGCCTTGCGCCTGCACGCCATTTGCTATAGTCGCTCGACGCTGCAAATGAGCACGCTCCATCATACCCCGGCGATGTCTCGACAGGGCGCGCCAAAGCCGCCTGTTGCCGCGCGATGCCGTTCGCGGTACAGGCTGCAAAGGCTCTTGCGATTCGTAAGGGGAAGAATCACCCATAATGGGACGGAATGCCAGTAGGACTAAACGCCTCTAGTATCTATAACACATAACGCATAAGCCATGCATTCAGGTAGGCTAACATGACATAAAATCATTATATCACGTATGCCTACGTAGCACCGATTGTGCCCTCGATTTCGGTACCGAAGTACCAAGAAGAAGTGAAAAGTCATAGCGTCTTCGCGGGTAAAGCTAATCAGCGGTAGGGGCGACCCGGTGGGTCGCCCTGGTGGGGATGGTGTTCCATGCTTACCCGCTACCTCAGACAGGGCGACCCACCGGGTCGCCCCTACCGTACACTTTCCTTTATTCCTACTTCTGAACACTTATATTTGGGGATGTATTGCGCTGAACTCTATTGCGTGGTATTAATGGCCGACGCATACTCTCTTAACTTTCGACCTAATTTCTATCTTCTAATTTCTAACTTCTAACTTCTAATTCCCGGAGACTCATTTGGGCAAGAACAGGCACGATTGGCTATGGACGGCATTCGGCGCGGCGTTAGCTGTTGCGCTTGTCGCCCTGCTGCTTGCTTACGTTTTCATCTGGCGTAATGCTCCTTATCTAATGCGGATGCTGGGGTTGAATGTTTAATCTGCCGCCTATTGTGGCGCACCTTGTAGAATTGGTCGCGCTCTCAGGTGTCAGCGCGATAGCTTGCGGCGTGGGTCTAATGCTGCTCCGGCTACTTGGCGTGGCTCGGTTGCTCAGCATTGGGGAGCGGCTAGTCTTCGGCATGGCACTCGGCTATGGTGTCCTGGGCTTTGCCATGCTGGGGATGGGGTTGCTTGGGCTTGTCTATCTGCCTGTTGCGCTCGTGGTGCTGGGCCTGCTTGCAGTAGTCGCTTACGGGCCGCTTCGTGATACCTGGCGCGACCTGCGTCCAGCCCTGAACGAAGCGCGCAGAGGGTTGCGCTACCGCCCAAACATCTTCCTGGCGATCATCAGCGTGGCGGTCGTCCTGGCGGCGCTCGCTAAGATGTTGGTGCCTGTGGCAACCCAGGACGACCTGATGTACCACCTTGCGCTCCCCAGGCGATACATCGAGCAGCACGCGGTCGCCTTCTACCCCGACAGCACCTACAGCCTCTTCCCCCAGCTAATGGAGATGCTTTGTACCTGGGGCCTCCTCCTGGGGAGTGACCGCCTATCGGTGCTATTCGCCTTCACTATGGGCCTGCTAGGCGCGGTCGCCGCCGGCCTATTCGCCAAACGTTACCTCGGCGACGACCGCGAAGGCTTGTGGCACGCCCTCCCCCTCCTAACCGCCACCCTCTATCTATCCGCCCCCCTCACCGGCTTCATCCTACGCGCCGCCAACACAGACCTCGCCCAGGCGACCTTCGACCTGCTCGCGCTGTATGCCTTCTGGCTGGGAGCGAGTGGCGAGTGGCGAGTGGCGAGTGGCGCAAAATCAGGGATCGAGGAGCATGAACGAGAATCACTGGTCACTGGTCACTGGTCACTCGCCACTCGCCACTCGCCACTCGCTCCCCGGTTGCTCGGCTTGGCCGGGGTGTGCTGCGGGCTGTCCTTTTCGGTGAAGTATTATGGGTTTGCTATGGCTATGGCGCTTGGGGTGGCGCTGGTGGGAGGGTATTTGTTTCGATGGCGTAGGGACAGGCTTGATACCCCACCCTACACAGCCTTTATATGGTTCGCGCTGCCTGTAGCGTTGCTTGCCGGACCCTGGCTGCTTCGCAATTATATCTCAGCCGGGAACCCTGTCTGGCCTCTCGCGGGCGGCTTGCTTGGCGGCAGCTACTGGTCGCCCCAGGCTTCGCCGGAGACTTTACTTGGGCGCGCTCCGGGAATCGGGGTGGATAACATTTGGACGGGCCTGCAATACCTCTGGACGGCGACTATGCGTCCCTGGCTGCTGGTAGACAGGCAGATACACGTCGTGAGCCTGGGGCCGCTGCTCCTGCCCGCGCTGCTCTTGCTGCCGTTCGCAAGGTGGCGTGCGGCCTTGCGCTGGGTAGCTTACGCGGCGGCGGCCTACTGGTTGCTTTGGGCTTTCTTCTTCTCCCGCACCAGCATCCGCTACCTTTCGACCTTCTTTCTGCTTGCGGCGGTGCTGGGCGCGTACGCCCTTGTCTCGCTAGCAACCCGCCATCATGCTATGCGCTACGCGGGCGCGGTGGTAGTCATAATGTTCTCTGTACTGGCGGCGGAAGCCACGGCAGGCGCTGGACGCTTCCTACCCACCGTCTTTGCTCTCGAGAAAACCGCCGAGAGCCGCTACCTCGAAACCTACATGGAAGACTACGACATGATGCGCTACATCTCGTCCAACCTCCCACCCGATGCCAGCATATACGTGTGGGACGGCCAGCCCAGAGGCTACTACATACCACGCCGCTACGTCTACGCCCGCCTGGTGCCTTTATACACAGGCTTCGCAAGCGAACCTGCGGAGTGGCGCGAGCGGCTAAGGCAGCTAGGAATCACGCACGTCCTCCTCAACAGAGTGAATAGCAGGGGAGAGGTGCTAGCCCCAGGCCAGCCCGCCGGCTACGACCCCGATTGGCAGGTCAGCCGAGACTTCGCCCGGCGCTACTTTAGCCGCGCCCTCATAGTAGTGGGCGAATATGCTCTATACGAACTGAAGGAAGGCCCGTGAAACGTGAAACGTAATGCGTATCACGCAAAACCCATTATAACCTCAGCGTCTCCGCGCCTCTGCGGTTCAATCCCTAAATCTTAGTGCTCTTTGTGCCTTTGTGGTTCATCACGTTTCACGTTTCACGCCTCACCATCCGGCACGACTTCTATAATGTAGAAGGGTGGGCGGTTGGGGAAGCGCTGGCGTAATAAAGGGAGAGAAACGTTGTAGACAGGGATGCCCCCTAGCGTATGGCCGTCGAAGGTGCCCCGGTGGGCGTGGCCGTGAAATATCGCCGTTACAGGGTAGCGGGCCAGCGGCTCCTCCAGCCTGCTTGAGCCGAGGTAAGCGAATATCTCCGGCGGCTCTCCCTCGACCGTAGCCTGTATGGGAGAGTAATGCAGCAGGACGATACGTTGGGGCGTTCGCAGCCGGGCGAGTGCATTTTCCAGCTTCAACGCCTCGTTGATAGCCTCCTGCACAAATTGCTTGATTACCTGCTCGCCCCAGGGTGCCAGGGCCGCCGTGCCGAAACCTCCTGCGAATCCTTTCGCGCCCGCGAAACCGACGCCGCACACTTCACGCGCGTCCCCGTCAAGCATCATCACACCCGCATCTGACAGGATGTCGCGCACTTCCTCCTGCCTGCCACTCTCAAAATCGTGATTGCCCAGCACGCCAAGCACCGGCACCCTCAAGGCAGCCAGCTCCTTCGCCAGTATGTGCGCCTCTTCCGGCAGGCCATAGTCGGTGAGGTCGCCCAGCAGCAGTAGCACGTCCGCGCTATCGTTGACTCGCGCGAACAACGCCTGGAAAGCCCCCTGTGACGACTTATCGGCGTGCAGGTCTCCTACTGCGGCTATTCGCACTTTCCCCTTGCCATTATCCATCGCGATGCTTCTCTCCTTTGCGTAAAACGTGATGCGCAATGCGTGATGGCTACGCCTGAGCAAAATGTATACCCATAATGTGGTATGCCTTTTGCTTCATTACTTTATTCTCTACGCTCAAAGGCGAACGTAATTAGAAGGAGAGATTTATGGTAGCTATCAAGAAGGCTACAACCAAAGAGGCGCAGAGCGCGGAAGACGTGCCCGACTATTGCAAGATCGGCGATACGGTGTTAGATTTGCAAGCCTGCGAGTTCTACCGCCATGTCCTGTCGGTGCTGGCGGAGGCCGAGGTGCCTTTCCTGCTGGGCGGCGCTTACGCGCTCTACTGCTACACGGGCATTTCACGCGACACGAAAGACCTGGATGTATTTGTCCGCCCGGGCGATGTTCAGGCCGCACTCCGGGCGCTCTCCAATGCAGGCTACAGGACGGAGATGTCCTATTCGGTATGGCTCGCCAAGGCTTACCACGACGACCTTTTCGCCGACATCATATTCGGCTCAGGCAACGGCGTGGCTATTGTAGATGATGGCTGGTTTGAGCACGCGTCAGAGGGCGAAGTGCTGGGCATGAAGGTCAAGCTCTGCCCGCCCGAAGAGATCATATGGTCGAAGGGGTTTGTCATGCACCGCGAGCGGTACGACGGCGCGGACGTGGCTCACCTCCTCCTGGCCTGCGGCAAAGGCCTGGACTGGCATCGCAGCCTCCGGCGCTTCGACGAGCACTGGCAAATCCTCCTCAACTACCTCATCCTCTTCAACTTCATCTACCCCTCCGAGCGCGGGCTGGTGCCGACCTGGGTGATGGACCAACTGGTAGCGCGCCTCCAAAGAGAGCTTAGCACCCCGCCGGAGGCAGAGCGCGTCTGCCGAGGCATGCTGGTCAGCCACAACCAGTTCAAGATAGACGTTGCAAAGTGGGGCTTCGAGGACGCTCGCGCCGCCCCGCGTGGCAGGATGACGCCTGCTCAGATCGAAGAGTCCTGGCAGAACAAATAGAGCATACGCACTCATATTTACGAGCACTCTACTGCATCCCTCCGTGTTCAAGAGGGAAGTTCAAGAATAATAAAATGGGCGGCTGCGCCGCCCATTTTATTATTCTTGAACTAAGGATTTTACGCTTGCCGGGCGTATATCTTATATTCAGGATGTCCTATGGCAACATCTCGGTTGCCAATACCGGGAGACGGAAGTACAATACCCTATACTCACTCAAAAGAGAGGAAAACGATGGCTACAAGCGAGAATGCACCCACTACTCAGCAACGCCGGTACCTGGAAGAACTTTCCGATTTCCTGCGTATACCTTCGGTCAGCACGCTGTCTGAGCATAAAGAGGACGTGCGGCGGGCAGCCCAATGGGTAGCGGAAGACCTGCGGCGGTCGGACATCGAGAACGTGCGGTTGATAGAGACCTCCGGCCACCCCCTGGTCTACGGCGATTGGCTGCACGCGGAAGGCCAGCCTACCCTGATGATCTACGGACATTACGACGTGCAGCCTCCCGACCCACTGGACGAATGGAAGTCGCCCCCGTTCGAGCCGGACCTGCGCGACGGCAACCTGTACGCTCGCGGCTCAGCCGACGACAAGGGCCAGCTTTACATCCACCTCAAGGCGGTTGAAGTGCTGATGAAGCTCAACGGCACCCTTCCCATCAACGTGCGCTTCTTGATAGAGGGTGAAGAGGAAGTGGGCGGCGAAGGGATCGAGGCTTACGTAAAAGAGCACCCGGAGGAGCTAAAGTGCGACGCCGTGCTCATAAGCGACAGCCATATGTTCGCGGACGGCCTGCCTGCCATAGACGTTGGCCTGCGCGGGATGGTCTACACGGAGATCACCGTTAACTCCGCCGCCCACGATCTGCACTCCGGCATGTACGGCGGGGCCGCGCCAAACCCCATCAACACCCTCTGCCATATAATAGCCAAGCTCAAGGATGAAGAGGGCCGCATCCAGGTGCCCGGCTTCTACGACGACGTGTGCGCCATCTCGGACGTAGAGCGCGAGCAGTGGAAGGGGCTGCCCTTCGACGAAGAGCAATTCCGCACGCACGAGGTAGGGTCGCCCGCGCTGGCGGGTGAGCCTGGGTATTCCGTGCTGGAGCGCATCTGGGCGCGGCCCACGCTCGACGCGAACGGCATCATCGGCGGCTTCACCGGAGAAGGTGCGAAAACGGTCATCCCGGCTACCGCACGATGCAAGGTCAGCATGAGGCTCGTGCCCGACCAGTCGTCCGCGAAGATAGCCGAAATTTTCCGGCAATACGTAGAGGATATTTGCCCTGAGCACTCCACAGTCAGCGTGAACGTGCTGCACGGCGCGGAACCCGTGCTCCTGCCCACCGACTCGCCGTTCATGGTCGCCGCCACCGATGCGCTCTCCGAAGTATTCGGCAAGGACACGATCTTCATGCGCTCAGGAGGTTCGATTCCCATCGTATCCCTCTTCAGCAACGTGCTAGGCGTGCCCTCCGTCCTGATGGGCTTCGGCCTCCCCGACGACAACCTCCACGCCCCCAACGAGAAGATGAAGCTAGACAACGTCTTCAAAGGCATACAAGCCTCAGCCAGGTACATGGAGCTGCTGAAAAGGCCATAACTCATCACGTATTGCGTAGTTCGTATTGCGTAAGCCGTGATTCGTGACGTGTGATGCGTAAAACCCTTAGAAACCTCAACGTCTCCGCGCCTCTGCGGTTCTATTCACCGTATCTTAGCGAACTTTGTGCTCTTTGTGTCTTTGTGGTTCCGTAATTACTGATCGCGGTTTACGCCACATGTAACTCCCCACGTACTGACATATAGCGCAGCGCACAAATACAGACACAGAGCAGATAGAGAGGTAGCGATAGATGCATAAGCTCGGTGGTGGATTGGAGCCGGGTGTAACCCCTATACGTAATGTAACATTGATGCCTACAAGCGATAGCTATGTTAAGCAGGCTTCGCCGGTACGCGGTACGTGGAAAATAGCGGGTAGACCGCTTGAAAGAGAGTATGGCATGGAGTCAAGTCTCGACTGGCTAAACGATCAAGTTGACCGTATGCAGGCCGGCAAGCGCCCGCACGCGCCGCAGCATACCACTGACGCCGAGGACAGGGCGGAGGCAGTGGCTATGCTCCAAATGGCGGCCCAACTCAATGCCGTGCGGCCAGGTACGTGCGAACCTGATCCCAACTTCGTAAGCAGCTTGAGAGCGCGCCTGTTGGATATAACAAGAGGCCCTGCGGGCGCATCACTTAACGGCGGCGACACGAACTAACAGCTATATTGGAAAACCTAGCAGCAAGCAACTCTAAGGAGGAAAGGAAATAATGACAGGGATAGCAAACAAGGTGAGAAAGCATCTAATGAGGGTCGGGCTGACCGCCATGCTCATGGGCGTGATGGCAGTCTCCCTCGCGGCGTGCGGTGGCGACACTGCCGCGCCTGCCGCCACCAGCCCTGCGGCTACGGCCACCCAGGCACCATCCGACGGCGGCGGCAACATGGACGGCGAAGCTATGCAGGAAGTCAACCTCGCGCTGAAAGAATGGGCCATCGAGCCTAAAGACCCGGAAGTCAATGCCGGTAAGGTAAAGTTCACCGTCACCAACGAAGGAGAGTTCCCGCACGACGCAGTAATCATCCTTCAGAAGGACGGCAAAGAGATAGCCAGGACCCCCGTCTTCGGAAAGGCCGAAAGTCCCAAGACGATGGAAGCAGACCTTGAGGCGGGCACTTATACGTTGATCTGCGACGTTCCGGGCCACGCCGAAAAGGGCATGACCGGCACACTGACCGTCAAGTAGAATACTTTCCCCAGGCTCCTCGCCTCGACCGGCCCTGCCACTTCCCTGCCGTGGCGGGGCCGGTTCGTTAACACATAATTGACAGCACCTAGCTCGCTCCTTATAATTCCCGTAACGCATAACTATTGGCCCGACTATATAAGGAGCCGAATAATGATTCCCGGAGCACCAGAACCACGCGCCGTGCAGAGGCGTAACCCCACTATCGTCCTCTTTGCTGCCCTCCTAACCATGCTTGCCATCACAGCAGCTACCCTATTAGCAACCAACACGCAAGCAGCAGCCCCAATCGAAAATCCAGAGGTTTTAGCGTGGCGGTTGGTGCCAGCCGTCACCGGCGCTAATCTCAGGGATGTCCACATGGTATCGGCCACCGACGGCTGGGCGGTGGGCGAGAACGGCACGGTGCTGCGCTACGACGGCACCTCCTGGTCGCCCGTGAACATCAACCCGCAGCCCTCGAATGAGACCCTGGTGGATGTCCACATGCTGAGCGCCACCGACGGCTACATAGGCGGCTGGGGTGAGAGCGGGGCGAGCGGCACCATCTACCGTTGGAACGGCACCAGTTGGGGTCTGGTATACAACGCGCCCCGCGACATAAACCGCATAGACGCGGTTGCTTCCAACGACGTGTGGGCGTCCGGCGTGGGCCAGATTTACCACTACGACGGCACCAGTTGGACCCTGGGGTACAACGAGGATCAAGGTCGTAATATCTTCGCCATCCAGATGGTATCGGCCACCGAAGGCTGGGCGGTGGGCGCGAACCAGTTGATAGCACACTACCTGAACGGCTCCTGGATTCCCCTCAAACCCAGCCCCGCGCCCCAAACCCTCTACGACGCCTTCTTCACTGCCCCCAACGACGGTTGGGCGGTGGGCTTCACCGACTCTACTTATGTTATGCACTACGATGGCGTGAACTGGACCAGGGCATACAGCCCCACAGCCCAACTCTCGCGCATGTATTTCCTGAGCGCGACCGATGGGTGGGCTATATCCTACTTCAACATCCTCCACTACGATGGCACAGGCTTCACCGAGGTAAACAACCCTTACCCCAACGGCCTGAACTCCATCTACATGCTCACGGCCACAGACGGCTGGATAGTAGGCACGGACGGCGCGATGCTGCACTACTCCGACGACGCGACGCCCACGCCTACAGCTACCGCGACTGCAACGTCCATTCCGGCTTGTGGGGCAGCCTGGCGAATCGTCGCCAGCCCTAACGGGGACGCCTATAACATCCTTGAAGATGTAGCTGTAGTCTCGATCAATGATGCATGGGCTGTAGGCAGTTATTTCGACGGGACCCTACGGCGTGTGTTAATACAACACTGGGATGGCAACACATGGAACGTCGTTCCCACGTCCCAACCTGGCGAGGGTCACGCCTTTCTGTATGACATAGCGGCAGTGTCAGCAGACGACATCTGGGCGGTGGGTCAAACTGATGAAGCCCCCTTAACTATGCATTGGGATGGGACAGCCTGGAGCAGAGTAACTTCGCCTAAAGCGAGCGGATACGACTTCCTGTATGGCGTATGGGCTGCATCAGCTAATAATGTATGGGCTGTAGGCTCCAGCGAGACTTCCCCCGGCGAGAGCGCGACATTGATCGAGTATTGGAATGGAAGTACGTGGACTATAGTCCCCAGTCCTAACATCCCATTACTCTCCAACGTACTCCGCGCCGCATCCGGTACGTCAGCCAACGATGTGTGGGCCGTGGGCGATGCGGGCAACGATGGTACAAGCCAACCACTGGTCCTGCATTGGAATGGTCAGGACTGGACTATCGTCAATACACCGGACCCCTCAGGCTTTGATCGCCTGTATGGCGTTTCAGCTATCTCTACAGACGATGTCTGGGCGGTTGGCGTAGGTCTTTCAGATGATACGGGCACTCGCGTAATGCACTGGAACGGCAACCAATGGAGCGTAATACCCGGGCCAAGTACAGGCTCACCTTATGCCCCGTTACAGGACATCTTGTCATTCTCTGCGAATGACGTTTGGGCCGTTGGCGCTCTGCTTAACAACACGACTAGGACATTTACCGCACATTGGGATGGGAGCATGTGGAGTAGTGTGCCAAGTCCAAATAGTGGACCGGCTGCCGCAATACTCAATGGCGTTGCAGCAGCATCGCCCAACGACCTGTGGGCTGTGGGCCACTCAGGTGATATAGCTTTTTCCACCGACACGTTAATAGAGCACTATAGCGACCCATGCGTAACTCCCACACCGGTATCAAGCAACACACCTACTTCTACGGCGATCAGTACACCCGCGCAAGCAAGTGCAACCAGCACGCCACTTGCCCCTACAGCCACACCCTCCCAGTGCGCCGTCCAATTTGTGGACGTGCCTTCCACCAACACGTTCTACAGTTTCGTGCGCTGCCTTGCCTGCCGAGGCATCATGGGTGGATACTCCGACAACACCTTCCGCCCCAACAACGACATTACTAGAGGCCAGCTATCGAAGATAGTGGCTAATTCTGCCGCCTTCAACGAACCTGTCACCGGCCAGACCTTCGAGGACGTACAACCCGACAACGCCTTCTACCCTTACGTAGAGAGGATGGCAGGCAGGGGCATCATAGGCGGCTACCCTTGTGGTGGCGTGTCGGAGCCGTGCGGTTCGGGCAAGCCCTACTTCCGCCCCAACGCCAACGCCACCAGAGGCCAAATCTCCAAGATCGTCTCCGAGGCGAAAGGGTATGGCGACCCACAAACGGGGCAGACCTTCGAGGACGTAGCGGTGGGCAGCACCTTCCACCTGTGGATAGAGCGCCTTGCCTCGCAGGGCATCATGGGCGGGTACCCATGTGGCGGGGCGGGCGAGCCGTGCGGCAATGCCAACAAGCCCTACTTCCGCCCCAACGCCAAAGCCACCAGGGGCCAGACCTCCAAGATAGTAGCCAACACCTTCTTCCCAGGCTGCCAGCCCTGAGAGTGATGAGTAGTTGGTGAAAGGTGATGGGTGTTAGTTTGGCACATGCCCCTAACACCCATCACCTTTTGTTAATACTCCTGTAATATTTACCCTATCATTTTTCATAAATTCGTTATCTCTTGGCGGTACTCTTTATGCTAAGGGCATAGCGCGCATGCGCAGCCATCTCCCCGTAATGTAATAACCCACCGACCGTCATTTTTACGAAGGAGCGACAAGAAAATGCCAGCCTCGCCCGACAGGAAGCGCCGTTCGCAGGCCGCTTTTATTTTCATATTCACACTGCTTTGTATTGGGCTGCTGGCTCTCGCCGGGGGCGTTGCGGCGTCACCCGTGCCAAATCAGCGATCACAGGGAGGCGCGGCCCGCACTCCATGCGTGGGCATCGAGTTCAGCCAGGTCGCAAGCCCCAACGCCGATGGCAACATAAACCTGCTCTATGGTGTTGCTGCCAATAGCCCGAGCGATGCGTGGGCCGTCGGCATGTTCTGGCCCAACTCAGGCGGCCTGGAAAACACCCTCATCCAACGGTGGAACGGCACCGTCTGGACCACCATCCCCAGCCCCAACCCCTCCACCCGTAGCGGCTTGCGCGGCGTGGATGTGGTCTCGGCAAACGATGCCTGGGCGGTAGGTCAGTATCAGGACTTCAACATCTACAAGTTCCGGCCAATGATCCTGCGCTGGAACGGCACCGCCTGGAACCAGGTCCCAATCAATATGGACGAAGGGAGCGACCACATCTACCTGCACAGTGTGGCGGTGGTCGACGCGAACCAGGCATGGGCGGTTGGACGCAGGGCCAACTCCCCAAACAACGCCACGCTGGTACTGAGGTGGGATGGCACCGAATGGATGGAAGACCTTAGCGGCAGGATAGTCGCACCCGCATATTCGGTGAACGCGCCTTCATTCAACGCAGTCGCTGCCGCAGGCCCAAACGACGTTTGGGCGGTAGGCACAATCCACGAGAATGGCAGGTTGGAGACGCTCACGGCGCACTGGGACGGCACCACCTGGACGCGCATCGCAAGCCCCAACGCCGACGATATATCCACCAACACCCTACGGGGAGTAGCCGCCATCAGTTCGAACGATGTGTGGGCTGTAGGCTCCTTCTTTGATTACAGCCGGGGCGGTTATTCGACCCTGACGATGCACTGGAATGGCACCCAATGGACCATCATACCCAGCCCCAATGCTACTGGCGCGGGCAATCCATCCGGCCTCAGTCCGAGTGATAGGGACGGCAACACCACACCCGACGGGCAGGGTCCACCCCAGGATGGTGACGGCGACTCCCTCTATGGCGTATCCGCATTCGCCCCGGACGAGGTGTGGGCCGTCGGTATCTCGGACGCGATTGAACCTGGTGAAGACGGCGTGGTCAACACGCTCGCGTTGCGGTGGAACGGCGCGGAGTGGACGCAGGTGGCGAGCGCCAGCCCCAGCGACGATTACAGCGTATTATACGCGGTGGATGCCATCGCCGTAGGAGACGCCTGGACTGTGGGCGCTACGGGCGCATTCGTACAGAGCACCTACAATTACTTCACCCTGATAGAGAGGTCGAACGGCGTGTCTTGCTCCGGGCCGACGGCCACCCCCACAGCCGTTGGGCCGAGCGCCACTCCTACAGTGTGTGGTGTCTCCCAGGCTCTGTCGGAGGGCTTCGAGCATAGAGGCACCCTGGGCGCGCAATTCGTCGCCTCGGTGGCAACGTGCGTGCCCGGAGGGTGCGGCTGGCACGCCGACGCCGACGTGCAACATAGCGGCGCGTACTCTGCCTCCGCTCCCGCGCGGCCCGGCACCAGCGACCAGCGCCTCACCACCTCAAGTTCCATAGCCATACCCGCGAACAGCATCGCCGCCAGCCTCAGCTTCTGGCACATGGAGCAATTCACCAGCGGCGACGGTGGCGTGCTGGAAGTATCAACCAACGGTGGCGCAAACTGGGCGGACGCCGGCGCGAACATCACACAGGGCGGCTACAATACCATGCTCGGCGGGCCCTCCAACCCGTTGACGGGGCGGCAAGGCTGGGGCGGCTACGTGCCCGATGGGATGTTCAATCAGGTCACGGTCAATCTGCTGCCTTACGCGGGCCAGGGCGTCCAGTTCAGGTTCCGGCTCGGCACCGACAACTCCATCGGCACCAGGGGCTGGGCGATAGACGACGTTACGGTGACGATTACGGGGCCATGCGTCCCCGGCACGCCCGCATCGCCCACCAACACATCCGTGTCAGGCACACCCCCGCCCGTAATGACGAGCACCCCACGCCCCAGCTCCACCGCCACAGCCACCCCCACATGCGGGCCAACCTGGACGCGCGTTGCAAGTCCTCCTGGCGGCCCCGGCAACACCAGCTTGAACGACGTGGTAGCTATAGCCACCGACGACGTATGGGCGGTGGGATACGCAGGCATAATCTTACACTGGAACGGCACAAGTTGGGCCGAAGTGTCCAACCCCGGCGAAGGCGACGGCAACGAATTGACCGGGGTAGACGCTATCTCCTCCAACGACGTGTGGGCGGTAGGCTACCAGAACACCACCGGGTTCACGCAACCCCTCACGCTGCACTGGAACGGCACATCCTGGTCGCTAGTGCCAAGCCCAGGCACACCAGGCATGCATAGCTCATTGCAGGGCGTGGGAGCCGTCGCCACAAACGACGTGTGGGCGGTGGGAGACACGATAGACGGCCCGATGATAATGCATTGGGATGGTGCGGCCTGGTCGGTAGTGCCGAACGCAGGCGGTGGAGCCGCAATGCAGAACAGGTACATCCCCGCCCAGAACGGCGGGCCCGGCCTGTACTACAGTTCGCTCTTCGATGTAGGCGTGGTGAGCGCGAACGACGTTTGGGCAGGAGGCACCCGCAACGGCGTAACATGGATACTGCATTGGAACGGTACGCAGTGGGCCCAGGTGCCCGCGCCCAATCCTTCTACCGAAAACACCATCAATGCCCTCACTGTGATCGGCCCCAACGACATCTGGGCTGTAGGTCACAAAGGCTTCTACCTGGAACCGGAGGGCGGTAGCGCTCTCCACTGGGACGGCTCGCAATGGTCGTCGGTGAGCGTGCCGCCTGGAAACTACGGCCTCTTCGGTGTAACGTCAGTCTCGCCAAACGAGGTATGGGCCGTCGGCATCGAAGATATCGGCCAGTACTCGTATGACGCGGTCATCCTGAAGTGGAACGGCTCTAGCTGGACGCGCACCCCTAGCCCCAACCCCACCTTCAGCGACCGGGACGAGCTATACGGCATAGACGCCGCCGGGCCGGGCGACATGTGGGCGGTGGGCATGTTCGACTTTGAGACCCTCACCGACAGGTACTACAGCCCGCCATGCGGCACCCCTGCGCCTACCTATACACCCGTTCCGTCATCACCCACACCCACAGGCACCCCTGTCGTGGAACCTACCAACCCTCCTATACCGCCCACAAGCACACCTATAGTGGAGCCGACGAATACGCCTCTCACCGAAGCAACAAACACACCAGTTGCAGAGACAACAGATACGCCTGTTGCGGGGCCAACCGATACTCCCATTGCCGTTTCTACGGACACGCCCGTCGCCCCGACAAGCACGCCCATCGAGCCTGAGTCTTGCCAAATACACTTCTCTGACATGCCGCAAGGCTCTACTTTCTACACGTATGCCTATTGCCTGGCTTGCCGGGGGGTCATCTCAGGGTACGCGGACGGCACGTTCCGCCCCAACGACAACGTGACGAGAGGGCAGCTAGCCAAGTTGCTCTCTAACGCGGGCCGCATGCAGCCCGGCAATACCCAGGCGCAGACCTTTCAGGACGTGCCTCCCACCCACACTTTCCACAAGTACATCGAGAGCATGGCGGACGCGGGCATCATCGGCGGGTATGCATGCGGCGGCCAGGGCGAACCGTGCGTGGCCCCCGGCAACAAGCCCTACTTCCGGCCAGGCGCTAACGCCACCAGGGGCCAGATATCGAAGATGGTAGCCAGCGCCGCCGGGATACGCGAGGCGGCAGAGGCCGGGCAGATGTTCCAGGATGTACCCCAGAGCAGCACATTCTACGCCTGGGTGCAGATGCTCGGCAGTCACGGCATGATGAGTGGCTACCCATGCGGCGAGCAGGGTGAGCCATGCGGCCAAAGCAACATGCCCTACTTCCGCCCATCGAACAACACCACGCGAGGGCAGGCAGCCAAGATAGTCGCCAACGCCTTCTACCCGGAGTGCTCAACCGCCCCCGGCAGATAGCAGCCCAATTGAAGAACGTTCAAAAACAAGAAAACAGGCGGCTGCGCCGCCGGTTTTCTTGTTTTTGAACTAAATGTTCTACTCTTGCCAGAAGCAAATCGTGAATTTGGGAGACCTCATCTCTTTTATTTACCCCAGGCGGGCCACCGCGCATCCTCAATAAGAGGCGCGACGCTATGCCCACCCTCCATGCTCACCCTGGCTATAGAGAGACCCGTAGCCTCCCAGCTTCTGCCTAGCGGGTTATCCTTGAGGTAGCCGGTCTCAACAACCAGTTGGTCCCCACGAGGCGACCACGAGGGGTTGTTGGTAAAGGAAGGCAGGGGTGCCAGGTCGCGCCCGCCGCGCCTGCGTATGGAGACGCGAGGGGCGCCATCTTCCTGCGAGCGGCTGCGATACGCGAAGAGGTCGCTATCCACGCCAACGGAGGCGGGCGACCAGCGCGGCCCCGGCCCCTGCGCGTATTCCCCCAGGCCGGTGCCGTCCGCCTGCTGCTCGTTCAGGAAGGCGGTAGACTTCACATCCAACACATCGTAGGTCAGCAGCGCGCCCGCCAGGCTCTCCGTATAGAGGATCGTGCGGCTGTCGGGCGACCAGTCAGGCTCCCCGCCGGGGATGTCGCGCGCATCGCCTTCCCTTCCACTCGATAGAGGCCACCGCAGCAGCCGCATGGGGTTATTGACGCCCGATACCAGCACCCACTTGCCGTCGGGCGACCATTGCACCTGCCGTTCATAAGCCGGCCCGCGCGCCACCGAGCCACCCGACATTGTAGCCAGCAATATAGGTTCGCCTCCCGCGACGGGTGCCGCCCACACTTGCACATTCCCCACCGTAGCCAGGTCGAAGGTGATATAGCCCACCAATGCCCCGTCGTGGCTCCAACCAGGCCTCTGGCGATCTGCCATCTCGCCCGAAGCTATCTTGCGGGGGGTGCCCCCCTCGGACGGTATCACGTACACATCCTGGTCTGATATGAACGCCACCATCTTACCGTCAGGCGAAGGCTGAGGCGGGCCGCTCACGGGCAGGGAGGATAGCTCCCTCTCCCCCGAACCGTCCGGGCTGACGCGCCAGAGGTGTGACGCTCGAACGAAGTAGATGGTGCCGGGCTGCGTCGCCAGAGGCGTAAAGCCCCTGTCGGATGCGATACGCACAGGCGTGAGGTTGAACCTCGATTGCTCACTTTCGGGGTTCTGCGAGCCGGGCGTAGCGGTGGGCAGTTCAGGAGGGGGCGCAGGCACGTCGCACCCCGACGCCACGACCGCCATAAGCACGCACGCCAGGCACAGCATGATAAAGCGCTTCATAACTTGAGTATAGCACAGCACACAGGCGCGCCAAAAGAGACAAAATGCTTAAGAAGAGGGCCGTTGCAAAGCCGGAATGTCAGGGAGCGCCGCCCCACCCTCCTCGTTATTCTGAGCGTAGCGAAGAATCTCGCTCCTCGCGTAGATGCTTATCCTTAGAGTTCCAAAGGAAGAAGATACGCGAGGGACGAGATTCTTCACTTCGTTCAGAATGACAGGGGTTAGAGGGTTCGTGGACCTCAACATGATGCTTGACTTTGCATCTTCTCTACGCGTTAGCATAGCCGCTCTCAAGCGCGAAATCGGGTATAATTAGGGTAGCGATTTACGGCCTGAGAATGAGTGATATGTTAGAGAAGTGAGAGCAGAGAGATGAGCGCACGAGAGCACCTATACAAATCGGAAGCGGTGATAATCAGGCGGTCCGACCTGGGCGAAGCCGACAAGATACTAACCATCTTCACCCCGCACTTCGGCAAATTGCGTGTGGTGGCGAAAGGCGTGCGGAAGGTCACGAGCCGCCTCGCGGGGCACGTCGAGCTTTTCACTCGAAGCTCAATGCTGCTCGCCAAAGCCCGCAACCTGGACATAGTTACCCAGAGCGAAACGATGGACGCCTACCGCCCGATGCACGACGACCTATCGCGGGTGGCGCACGCCTACTACGCCGCCGAAGTCCTCGACGCGCTCACGCCTGACGCGCTCGAAAACTACCCCGTCTACAAGCTGATGACGGAAGTCTTCCAGTTGCTCTCCGACGACCCCAACCCCGACCGCGTGCTGCGCTGGTACGAGATGCAGATGCTCGGATACATGGGCTACGCGCCTGAGCTTACGAAGTGCGTGGAGTGCCGGGGTGAGTTGACCCCCACCGTGAACGCCTTCAGCCCCACGCTCGGCGGGGTGATGTGCGCCAATTGCAGGCGGGCAGGCGTGGGCCGTGACATCTCCGTGAACGGACTCAAGGTGCTGAGGCTAATGCAGCGCAACCCCTACAGCGCCGTCACCCGCCTGCGCCTCGACCCCGACCTCAACGACGAGCTACAGGGGATAGCGCAAAGCTACCTCACCTACATCCTTGAGCGCGAATTACGCTCCACCCACTTCGTCAAGAATACCTCTCCCGTATAGGGATTTTTAGATTGTGAGATAGAATGGAGGTGGTTCGCGAACCACCTCCATTCTATCTCACAAAGAATAAGATTAGCGCACCAGCAGCGCCTCTATCTCTTGCGCGTCTAACACGCGGCCATTCACGTCGCCCGCGCGGTCGCTGCACAGGTAGGCTATCATCTGGGCGGGTCGCTCAGGGGGCACCAGCCTGCCGCGCTGCTTGTAAGCGGCGAATATGGCGCGCAATTCGGGCGGCATGGCCTCCGCCGGGCGGTTCCGCAGGTCCTCTTGCATGCGCGTGTCTACCACGCCCGGACGCAGGGCCACCGCCACTATTCCATAAGGCGCGCCCTCTGCGGCCAATATGCGCGTGAAGTGTTCCACCCCGGCTTTCGCCACGCTGTAAGATGCCATAGCGGGTACCGCGCCCGCAGCCGAACCCGACGACACAGTGACTATCCTGCCCCACCTGCGACGCGCCATATCGCGCATCGCCTCCCGCGAGCAGAGAAAGACGCCCGTGAGGTTCACGTCGAGAGTATGCTGCCACTCAGCCAGTGAGAGGGACATGACCGGCTTGGTCGCTCCGGTATCGCCCGCGTTGTTCACGAGGATATCCACGCCGCCCCACCGCTTGCGTACCATCTCGAACGCCTCTACGACATCCCGTTCCTGCGTGATGTCGGCGCGGACAGCCAGCGAGCGCCCAACGCCATACTGCTGCCTGATGATGCGTGCCGTCTCCTCAACTTCGTGCAGGGACCGCGCCGCCGCCACCACCCGCGCGCCCTGCTCGGCCAATGCAAGCGCCGTAGCCCGCCCAAGCCCGCGCCCGCCCCCCGTCACCAGGGCCACTTTGCCCTCAAGCTCCATTGCTCTCCCTCCATACCGCCTTTGGTACCGCCATCTTAGCACGTAGGCGAAGGCGTGTCTAGTGACCAGGGATCAGGGGTTAGGGGTCAGGGGTTAGGGATTAGGGCTTAGGAACCAGGAAATAGTAACGCTAACCCCAACTCCCAACCCCTAACCCCTAACCCCTAACCCCTAACCCCTAACCCCTGATCCCTGATCCCTGATCCCTGACCCCTAATCCCTAACCCCTCGCCCTTATGGTATACTGTCGCAATGGTCCCTAAGCCTCCCAAGAAGAGAGTTGTGGCGCTGCCGGAGTCTGCTGGCCGTGAGACGCGGGAGTTCCAGCAGATACCTGGGCCGGACCCCAGGCCGCAAGAGGCTGAATCTGTAAACTCTTCCCCCATTCAAGATGAAGGCCCGCCGCAGGAGACCGTGCCTATGCCGGTAGCGGTCATGCCCACCGTCGCGTCCATCCAGGAGCCTCCCAACCGGCCCCCTTCTCTCCGCAGACGCCCAGCGCCGGTCACAGCCGAATACGAAAAGAGATCCGAGGAGGAGGCGCGCCCAGGCATCTTCACCACAGAGTTCCGGCGCGCCATGCCTGCCTGGGCTATGCCCCTGCTCACGTTCCAGCCCTTCAGCGTGTGGCTGGGTGCGCGCATCGGCCTCACGCTGCTGGCGATACTGGCGGGCCTCATGCTGCCGGGCATCGAGCCGAAGGGCACCGCCAACTGGTACGGCTCGCCCGGCGGCCCGGTCCTCACAGGCTTCGTTGACAGGGTAGCGGGGGTGTGGACGCGTTGGGACGGGCAGTGGTACCTCAAGATAGCCACCGAAGGCTACCGCGCCGACGACGGGTCCGCCGCGTTCTTCCCACTCTACCCCTGGATATTGCAGGGGGTGGGGTGGCTGGCGGGCGAGCGTTACGCGTGGGCAGGCACGCTCATATCGGCCCTCTTCTTCCTGGCCGCGCTCATGCTGCTGCACCGCCTCGCCCGCCTCGACTCCCATACCGAGGACGCCAGCCGCACGGTCTTCTACCTTGCGGCCTTCCCTATGGCCTTCTTTTTCTGGGCCGTGTACAGCGAGTCGCTCTTCCTCTTCCTGTCGGTGGCTGCTCTGCTGGCAGCGCGCTCCCAACGCTGGTGGTGGGCGGCTGTGGCGATCTCTTTCGCCATCTGGACGCGCACCACCGGCCTGCTCCTCCTCCTACCCCTTGCGTGGGAATTATTCCGCGCCTACCGCCCCCCGATCCCGAAGGATCCGCGTGCCTTGCCTCCACCCCGTCCCCACAGGTTGAGCGCGCTGTCGCTGGCCCTGCCCGTTCTGGCGATCATAGGCCTGTTAGGCTGGGCAGCAGCTACTTTCGGGGACCCCCTGGCTTCCCTCAACGCGCAGACCGGCTGGAACCGCCGCTTCTCCTGGCCCTGGGAGACCGTAATCAACGCCGTCCGAGTGGCTACCGAGATGCCCTTCCAGTACCAGGCCGAAAACCAGAGCTGGACCTACCTGGGCGCGTTCATACTGGCATTGGTGGTGGGCATATTATCGCTACGCTGGCTGAGGGGCAGCTACAGCGTCTACCTGTGGGCGGGCATCCTCTTCCCCCTCTTCTCGGCCACCCGCCTCAACCCTCTCCTGTCCTATCCGCGCTTCCTGGCCGTGCTCTTCCCTGCCTTCATGGTGCTGGCGCTGGCGGGCCGCAACCGCTACATCCACCAGATAATCACCTGGGCCAGCCTCCTCCTCCTTGCGCTGTACACGATACGATTCGTGAATTGGTACTGGGTGGCTTGAGAGAATTACCCTTCCGGCCCTGCCACCCCCAACGACAAGAACTCGTCAGTAGGCTCCCGCGTCAGGAGGGAGTTTAGCCCATCGAGCGGCGCTTTGCCCTGGAAGAGTACCTGATAAAGCTGCTCGGTGATGGGCATCTCGATGCCGTAGCGGGCGGCAAGCTCCCTTGCTGCTACGGTTGTGGTTACGCCTTCTGCTACCTGCCCGCCCATAGCAACGCGCATCTCCTCCATCGTCTTACCCCTCGCAAGCTCCTGCCCCAGGAAGCGGTTGCGCGACAGGGGCGATGCGCAGGTGGCTATCATGTCACCCAGGCCAGCCAGCCCCGCGAAGGTGAACATCGTAGCGCCGGCAGCCACGCCGAGGCGGCCAATCTCCACCAGCCCTCGCGTGATGAGCGCGGCCTTCGCGGAGTCGCCTGCCTCCATACCGTCGGCCATCCCCGCCGCCATCGCGATAATATTCTTCAGCGAGCCTGCAAGCTCAATCCCTATCAGGTCGGGGTTTGTGTAAACGCGAAAGCGCCCCCCCGTGAGCGCTTCTTGTACGCGCTGGGCGGCCTCTACAGCGCCCGCCGCTACCACGCTTGTGGCGGGACGACCTGCCACTATCTCCCTCGCCAGGTTTGGCCCCGATATAGCAGCCAACCTCCCCGCCCACTCCTCCCCAAGCTCCTGCCCCAGCACTTCGCTCATACGCAACAGCGTGCCAAGCTCCAGCCCCTTCGACGCGCTTACAATAATAGTTTCCTTCTTCTTCAAGTAAGGCTTAAGGTTAGCAATGTTGGTGCGCATAGTCTGCGATGGCACAACCATCAGGAGAATATCGCAACCGGAGAGGGCCTGCTCAACATCGGCGGTGGGGGTGAGGCCAGACGGGAACGGGTGCCCCGCCATGAATCGCTTGTTCTCGCCATCCGACGCGAGCGTAGCGGCTTCCGCCCCAGTGCGCGCCAGCAGGTAGGTAGGCGAGCCTTGCCGGGCGGTAAGTATCGCCAGCGTAGTGCCCCAGCTACCCGTGCCCACCACAGTCACATTGCCCTTGTGCGATCCCTTCTCACTTGCCATGCCTGCTCTCCCTCGCCACCCCTACCATCCCATGTCATTCTGAGCGCAGCGAAGAATCTCGTCCCTCGCGCATCCTCTTGCCTTTACATTATCACGCCTGATATACCATCCGCCCCGGCCCATAGCCAGCGTGCGGACATTATAGCACAGCAGCCGTGATATAATGTCCTGCCCAGAATAAGCCCAGGAGTCAATAATGCCCTCACGCCAACATATAAACCCAGAAATCACCGTCATCGAGAACGCCCACATCTACACGATGGACCATGCCGCGCCGCACGCCCAGGCCATTGCCATGCAAGGTGGGCATATCATAGCAGCAGGCACCACAGAAGAGATAAAGCAGATACCAGGCGTCACGCGCAGGATAGACGCTCAGGGCAGGGCCATCATCCCCGGCCTGATAGACGCCCACATACACTTCCTCGCGTACTCTCGCAGCCTCAGCAAGATAAACCTGGATGGGGTGAGATCGAAGGTAGAGGCGTTGGAGCAGGTGGCGCAGAAGGCGCGGGAGCTTGGGCCGGGGCGCTGGGTGCTCGGTGGAGGGTGGAACCACAACCTCTGGGACCCCCCCGCCTTCCCCACGCGCCATGACCTCGATAGGGCGGCCCCTGAAAACCCGGTCTACCTCGACCGCAAGGACCTGCATAGCTGCTGGGTGAACAGCCTCGCCCTCCACAAAGCAGGCGTGACCGCTGACACCCCCGACCCGCCAGGCGCGGCTATCGGGCGAGACGACGTGGGCGAACCCAACGGTATGTTCTACGAGAGCGCGGTCGCCATCATGCGCCGTGCCATAGACGAGGAACCGGATGATGCCTTGACCGTTATGCGGCATGGCTTCGGCGTGCTGGCAAGCATGGGGGTGACCGGCTTCCACGACTGCGAGGGGCCGGACGCCTTCGCCGCCTTCCAGCAGCTAGACGCACAGGGCGAGATGGATATGCGCGTGGTCATCCTCCTGCCATATAACAGGCTGGACGAGGCAATCAGCCTGGGACTGCGGACTGGTTTCGGCTCGGAGAGGCTGCGGCTAGGCCCTGTCAAGATATTCAGCGACGGCGCGCTTGGCTCCAAGACCGCGCAGATGCTTGAGCCATACGAAGGCTACCCGAACGATTGCGGCATAGCAACTATCCCCCAGGAGGAGATGGAGCAAGCCGTCATGCGTGCTGCCGTAGCGGGCATCCCCTCCGCCATCCATGCCATAGGCGATGCCGCTAACCGCCGCGTGCTGGACGCCTTCGAGAGGGCTTGCAAAGTCAACCCGAAACGTGATGCGCTCTTACATAGGATAGAGCACGCCCAGCTTCTCCACCCCGACGACATCCCGCGCTTCGCCCAACTGGGTGTCGTCGCGTCAATGCAGCCCATACACGCCACGTCCGACATGCATGCCGCCGACCGCCTGTGGGGAGAGCGCGCCCGCTACGGCTACGCCTGGCGCAGCGTCCTGGACACGGGCGCGCTTCTGGCATTCGGCTCCGACGCGCCGGTGGAGACGCCCAACCCATTCGTGGGCATACACGCCGCCGTGACGCGCCAGGACGAGCACGGCCAGCCGGAGGGCGGCTGGTATCCCCAGGAGCGACTGACCGTAGAAGAAGCGGTGCGTGCCTACACCGAGAGCGCAGCCCGATCCGCACCCTATCTATCCGCGGTAACGGGCACCCTCACACCAGGCTCGGTAGCCGACCTGCTGCTGCTAGACCGCGACATCTTCACGGTAGACCCCTCGGAGATAAAGGACGCCCACCCCCTGGCAACCCTAACCGGCGGCAAAGCCATATACGACCCTAACGGTATATTCAGGAGCTAACTATAAAAATAGGGATCAGGGATCAGTATTGCTAATTCACTGACCCCTGATCCCTGATCCCTGATCCCTGATCCCTGATCCCTACGTCCCCGAACGGTCGTTGCGCGTATCGCCTGGGTGGGGAGGCTCCCCGTCACCTGCCGTGTCGTCCTCATCGCCCAGCGCGCCGGTCTTGTAGTTGCCCTTCCGCTTCTTTGTGCCGGTCTCGGTGCCGCCGGACTCAGGCGACGCGGGCGCACCTGAGTCGTCACCCTCGTCGGCCATAGCAAGCGCTTCGTCACCCATCTTGTTGATGCGGTCCATAGCCTCATCGGCGTCGCGCTCCATGCCGGCCATCGCCTGGTCGAAGTCGCGGTCCATATTGGACTTGGCCTGCTCTGCTTCTCGGTCCATTGTATCCATCGCCTGCTTAGCCTCAGCATCCATGCCGTGCATGGCCTGGCTCACATCGTCCGCCACATCGTCCACTGCTTCCCCGGCTTCGTCGGCCAGATCGGCTCCCTCGGTAGCGCCGTTGTGGCTCATGCGCTGCACGTATTCCTGCGCCTTCTCCGCCCCCTGCTCCACTACCGACTTCGCCATCTCAGCGCCCTTCTCGGCTGCCGACCTGGCACGCTCCGCGCCCTCACCCGACACGGACTTTGCTTTCTCCGCGCCCTGCTCGGCCATACTCTTTGCCTTGTCCAGACCTTCCACTATAGCCTGGCGGCTGCGCTGGATAGTCTCCTCTATCTCCGGCCTGCGCTCCTCGACCATGCGTTGCGCCTGGACCGATAGGTCGTCCACGCGCCGCCCCAGGTCGTCCAGCCTCACACGCAATTCGTCGCGCATCTGCCGTGACCGTTCATTATTCGCAATAGCCACGGCCACCCCGACGGCAAGCGCGCCAAAGGCCACCGCGAGGCCTAATCCCTTCCCAAAGAGTTCTTCACCCGATGATCTCTCTCCAGCCATTTCCTACCTCCTTATATCAGTTCCAAGTTCCAAGTACCGAGTGCTGAGTTCCTTACGTTTCACGTTTCACGCATGCGTCCCACTATCCCCTTCATCAACCTTATGAAGCGTGGGCGAGATTCTTCGGCTACCAGCAGCACTTCTTCGTGGTTGACAGGCTCTTCGCTGCCTGCGAGAGCCATATTGGTGATATTGGATATACCTACAACCTTCATGCCACCATGCACCGCCACCAGCGTTTCCGGCACGGTAGACATCCCAACCGCGTCCGCGCCCCACTGTCTCAGGAGGCGAAGCTCGGCCCCCGTCTCGTAGTTCGGCCCGGCGACTACTATGTATACGCCCCTCCGCAGAGTTATGTTGCACTCCGCCGCCACTTCCATAGCCAACTTTCGCAGGCCGAGGTCGTAGGCCGGGTTCATGGCGGGGAAGCGCGGCCCTAGCTCCGGGTCGTTCGGCCCCATGAGCGGGTTGTGCCCTCCCCACCCCAGCATGTTGACGTGGTCCTCTATCAGCATCAGGTCGCCCGCCCGGAAATCGGGGTTGAGGCCCCCCGCCGCGTTGGTCACGACCAGCGTATGCGCGCCCAACGCCCGCATCACGCGCACCGGGAAAGTCACCTGCTGGAGGCTATACCCCTCATAATAGTGGAGCCGCCCCTGCATCACAAGCACCCGTGTGCCCTCCAGCTCCCCCAGCACTAGCCTCCCCACGTGCCCTATAACCGAAGATTGAGCAAACCCCGGCACCTCCGAGTAAGGCAGCGAGGCCACAGCCTTCACCTCATCCGCCAGCGCCCCCAACCCCGAACCGAGGATGATGCCCACCTGCGGGGACCACCCTTCAGGCAGATAACGCCGAATAGCTTCCGTCGTGAGCGTTATCCTCTCCCGCAAATCGTTTGCCATATGATAAGCCCCCTGATTTCTCTTACCCCGAATAACCAGCCGGATAGAATCGAACCCTCTAGCCCCTGTCATTCTGAGCGAAGCGAAGAATCTCGCTCCTCGCGCATAATCTTGCCATTGGACCTCTAAGAATAAGCATATACGCGAGGGACGAGATTCTTCGCTTCGCTCAGAATGACAGGGATGCAGGGGTGGTTTGCCCCAAACAGTCCGACTTCACACCCGACCTTATACATTAGCGAACTTTGTGTTCTTCGTGTCTTTGTGGTTCAAATCACGTAGCTAAACTAGGCGGCTCTTCCCTTTCGGGGTCGCCCACACCCCCGCCCGTCGCCACAGGATCGGTATTGGTAGTGTCGCCGGGGTCCGGCAGGCTGCCATTACCCACAGGCTTCCCATCGCGCTTCATAGACAAAGCTACCAACTCTGACAAATCCATCAGCCGTATCTTATCGCCCGCGTCCTTCCCCTTGATACCGTCCTCGAACATAGAGGTACAGAAGGGGCAGGCGGCGGCCAGGGTGGGCGCGCCCGTAGCCAGCGCGTCGTCCATGCGGTTGCGGTTCATGCGGCTGCCGACGTGCTCCTCTATCCACATGCGCCCTCCCCCCGCGCCGCAGCATAGCGCGTTGTTGCGCGTCCTCTTCATCTCCTTCAACTCCACGCCCGGTATCGCCTCAAGCACCGAGCGCGGCGCGTCGTACACGTCGTTGTAGCGGCCCAGGTAGCAGGGATCGTGGTAAGTGATAGCCTGCTCCACCCGGTTCGCCAGGGTGATGCGCCCCTCCTTAATGAGATAGTCCACGAACTCCGAGTGGTGCAGCACCTCGTAGTTGCCGCCGAACTGCGGGTACTCGTTCTTGATCGTGTTAAAGCAGTGAGGGCACGCGGTGATTATCTTCCTCACCCCGTAGGTGTTCATCACCTCGATATTCACCTGCGCCATCGTCTGGAAGAGGTATTCGTTCCCAGGGCGGCGCGCAGGGTCGCCGCAGCAACTCTCCTCCTTACCCAGGATGGCGAACTTCACCCCCGCCTCGTTGAGTATCTGCGCCAGCGACTGCGCGATACGCTGGTTCCGCACGTCAAACGATCCCAGGCACCCGACCCAATAAAGCACCTCTAAAAGCGGCTCGGACGATTGCGGAATTCGGAGTGCGGATTGCGGAGTCTCCGCGCCCTCTGGCGATTCCGCATTCCGCACTCCGAATTCCGCATTAGCGAATAGGGGTCGGCCTTGCTCTTCGGCCTGGGCTGCCATCTCCGCCAGCGAAGGCACGTCCAGGCCCTCGGCCCAGGCGTCGCGCTGGTTGGGCGAGAACTCCCATGGGTTGCCCTTCTGCTCAAGGTTGCGGAAGAGACGCGCCAGCTCCGGGGGGAAGCGGCTCTCCTGCATCACAAGGTAGCGCCGCATGTCGGTTATCTTGGGCACGTGCTCGATAAACACGGGGCACGCCTCCATGCAGGCGCGGCAGGTGGTACACGACCAGAGCGTTTCATCCATGATCCAGCCGCCCACAAGTGGCATCTCCTCTGCCTGGTGGGTGCCATCCTGCTCCGCGCCCCCGATCCTCTGCGTGGCAAGCTGCTGTAGGAAGCTCTTATTCTCGCGCTTCGCCATCGTAGCGGGTGCGACCTCCAGGAAGTGCTCTTGCAGGTCGAGTATCAACTTTTTGGGCGAGAGGGGCTTATCGGTCAGCCATGCGGGGCAGGCGTCCTGGCAGCGCCCGCACTCCGTACAGGTGTAAGTGTCCATCAGGTCCTTCCACCCCAGGTCCTCTATCGCCGCCACCCCCAGCGTCTTCTCGTTCTCGATGCGCTCTTCTATGTCGGTGATAGGCTCCATCGCGCCCTTCGGCCTCAACTCGTAGAAGAAGACGTTGAGAGGCGAGGTGAATATATGCAGGTGCTTTGAGTAGACGATATAGACCAGGAAGCCCAGCACAATGCCCAGGTGGGTGAAATAGGCGATGCCATGTATCAACGTCTGCACGTCCCTATCCAGCCCTGAGAAGAGCGCGCCCATGCCCACCGAGAAGGGCCGCCAGTCGGCACCCTCGTTCCCCAGGTTGATGCGTATGCCCTGCAACACGAGGGCTGAGATCATCAGCAGTGAGATAGCGCCCAGGATGCCGAGCGCGCCCAGGCTGTCAGTGAGGCGCTCTGGTTTGGTAACGAGCCGACGCCAGAAGAAGGAGGCCATCGCCACCAGCACCAGCACTTGCACGAGGTCAACAAAGAGGAGCCAGCCGGGGTTATCGTTGAAGAAGGGCACTTCCAGCCCAGGAAAAAAGCCCTGCGCGAAGAGGACCAGAGTGGTGACCTGGATAACCAGGAAGCCCCAGAAGGTGACGAAATGGGCGATACCCGCCACCGTGTACGACTTGCGGCTGTACATCCTGAACTGGCCCATGACGTACACGCCGAACAGCTTGAGTCGCGTGCCCCAGTTGCCGAACCGCTTGTTGTCTCTCCCCATGAGAGTGAATTGCAACAACTGGTTCGCCCGGAAAAGGAACCAGCCGACACACACCACCATCATCGCCACGAGAAGCGCGTACCAGTACCACTCCGTTGTAGGTACCATACCGTGAGGCTCCTTAGTCTAGTGCTGAGTAACGAGTACCAGGTGCAGGCATGTACGTCAGGTAGGCAGGAAATTCGAGAAGGAGAGTTGCCGGTGCCCGGCGCAGCCTAAATGGGCGTAGCACGTTTTACGCCACGCGAGGATGATAAACCATCGAACGCGAAACCTCAAGTGGAGAAAATAACTGTGGGCGGTGGAAGTTTACAATTAGCCGTACCCTGGCTGAAGTCAAGCTTGACACTCCATGCCGGGTTGTGCTATGATTCAGGTCGCGTCGAGCTAACTAAATATTGTGGCTCTTATCGAGATGGGCGGAGGGATCGGCCCCGTGAAGCCCGGCAACCGGGTCCAGCTTTTGCCGGACCGTTGGTGCCAAATCCGGCAGGTCTGCGGACCTGAAAGATGAGAGAGAGACATACCCTTGCTATGCTCTGTTCTCTCATGCCGAGAGAACTTTTTTAATGCTCATGGCATCTCTTTTATGCACAATAACAGCCTAAATAGCCTCAGCTTCCCAACAGGGGGCGAAGTCCCTCAGCCTGTAGAGTGGCTGCCTGACGGCACTCTCATGCTGGTGGACCAGACCGCCCTTCCCGCGCGGTTGGTGCGCCTCTACTGCCGCTCGATAGACGATCTGGCAGGCGCTATACGCACCCTCAAAGTGCGTGGCGCGCCCGCTATCGGCATCGCCGCTGCTTACGGTCTCTGCCTCGCCGCCAACCTCTCCACCGCGCCCGACGCCTCCTCCCTCTTGACCGACCTGGAATCCGCCGCCACGACCCTGCGGAGCACCCGGCCCACCGCCGTCAACCTGGCCTGGGCCTTAGACAAGGTGCTTGCCGCCGCCCGTTCAGCCGCCGCGTCGGGAGAAGTCCGGCTGGTGCTGGAAGCGATCTTAGCCGAAGCGCAGCTTATAGACCGCGAGAACCAGGAAGGCAATAGGCGCATGGGCGAGCACGGCGCGCAACTCCTCAGCGACGGCATGAACGTGCTGACCCACTGCAACACGGGGCCATTAGCCGCCGGGGGCATCGGCTCGGCGCTCGGCCTCCTCTACACCGCCCACCGCCAGGGCAAGCACCTCCACGCCTGGGTAGACGAGACCCGCCCTCTCCTTCAGGGAGCGCGCCTCACCACCTGGGAGCTTACCTGCTGGGGTATACCATGCACCCTCATAGCCGACAACATGGCGGCCTCTATCATGGCAGCAGGCAGGGTAGACGCCGTGCTGGTGGGCGCGGACCGCATAGCCGCGAATGGCGATGTGGCGAATAAGATCGGCACTTACGGCCTCGCGGTGCTAGCCAACGCCCACAACATCCCCTTCTACGTCGCGGCACCCAATTCCACGATTGACCTCACCGTACCCACCGGCAGGGAGATAAAGATAGAAGAGAGGCACGAGGACGAAGTTACGCATCACGGCGGCACGCGCCTGGCGCCGGAAGGTGTGCGGGTATACAACCCCGCGTTTGACGTTACCCCTTCAGGGTTGGTTAGTAGTATAATTACCGAGTCCGGCGTACTGCGCCCTCCCTACAACGCATCGTTGGCTGCGAGCATTGCTGACGTTACCCGGCGACTGAAGTCGCGGGCAACGATTACGAAGTCCGCCCACGCGGACTATGTCGGATAGAGTAGTCGCCGAAGGGCGACTTTGTATGCGTAGCCCGCGACTCCAGTCGCCGGGCGGGCGTGGCGAAAGAGGCACATGACCACTATCATCACAGGCTCGGTAGCCTACGACAACATCATGGATTTTCCGGGGCACTTCAAGGACCATATCATGCCCGACAAAATCCACGTGCTCAACCTCTCCTTCCTGGTTGATTCCATGAAGCGCCAGCGCGGCGGTGTGGCCGCCAATATCGCCTATACGATGGCCCTGCTCGGCGCGCCCCCGGCCATTTTCACCTCCGTAGGCGCGAACGACTGGGCCGACTATGAAGCGTGGCTGCACAGGCACGGCATAGACACCAGCTTCATCCACGTCGTGCCCGACGAGTTCACCGCCACCTGCTACATCACCACCGACCGCGACAACAACCAGATAACCGGCTTCTACACGGGCGCGATGGCCTACGACAAGCAACGCTCCCTCAAAGACGTGCCGCGAGAGGAATTGGGCCTGGTGGTTATCGGCCCGACCGAGCCTGAGCCTATCGTGCGCTTCACCCGCGAATGCCAGGAGATGGGCGTGCCTTACGTCTACTCCCCCATATGGCAGATCATCCGCATGAGCGGGGAGGAGCTTTCCGAGGGAGTGCGCGGCGCGAAGGTGGTCGTCGCCAACGACTACGAGTACGAATTGATAAAGGACAAGACCGGCATGTCCCAGCACGACATACTTGAGCATGCCGAGATGGTCGTCACGACGAAGGGCAAGCACGGTTCGACCATCATGACGCGGGACGAGGTAGCCGCCATCCCCGCTGCTACGGTGCGCGAGCTGGTAGACCCTGTGGGCGCGGGTGACGCTTACCTGGGCGGGCTGGTCTTCGCGCTGCAAGCCGGGATGGACATCCAACGCGCCGGGCGCATAGCCTCCCTCGCCGCCGTCTACGCCGTAGAGCAATACGGCACCCAGGCCCACGCCTACACCCGCGAGGAGTTCGCGCAGCGTTACAGGGAGAGCTTCGGTGAGGAGCCGGTCATCGCGGAGACCTTTGCCGGGGCAAGATAGCTTGAAGGGCGCATTTAGGATAAGTAATGCCAAACACTCTGCTAAAACCTGGAGCTAGAAAGAGGAGATATGCCCAAGCGCATACTGGTGGTAAATGATACGCAGGAGATCTTGGAGCTTTTTGAACAGATTTTGCGGGGCGAGGGCGGATACGACGTAGACCTATGCTCATACGCCCCTGAGATGCTGACCCATGTAAAGGAGTACAACCCCGACCTTATCATCAGCGACCACGTATTCGGTGAAGAAAGGATAGGCTGGCAGTTTATACAGAGGCTCCACATGGACCGTGATACTGCCCACATACCCGTCATAGTCTGCACCGGCGCTGTGAAAGAGGTGCGAGAAATGGAAGGGTACCTCACCCAGAAGGGTGTCGGCCTGTTGTTCAAGCCTTTCGACGTAGATGAATTGCTCAGTCTGGTCGCAAGCAAGCTGGAGGGAACCGCAGGCGACGGTGAGAAGGAGAGCGCGAAAAAGAAACAGTAGTTGCGGCCCGCGCATGTTGCGGCGCGACCTGTAGTTTAGCTACCCAATTAGGAGATAAGAAGATGGTACTTGAAACCGAACCGAAATCCGTAGTGAACTTTACCGAGGGCGCGCGCGTCAAGTCGCACGTCAAGGACCTGGGCCTGGCCGAGCGTGGCGTGCGCCGCATCGAGTGGGCCGAGGCCGAGATGCCCGTTTTGCGCCAGATACGCGAGCGATTCGAGCGCGAGCGGCCATTGGAGGGCCTGCGCCTGTCGGCCTGTCTCCACGTCACCGCCGAGACCGCCAACCTGATGCGCACCCTGCAAGCGGGCGGGGCCGATCTCTCCCTCTGCGCCTCCAACCCACTCTCCACCCAGGACGACGTGGCGGCGGCGCTCGTGCAGGAGTACGGCATATCAACATTCGCCATCAAGGGCGAGGACACCGACAGCTACTACAGCCACATCGTAGCCGCCCTCGACCACCGCCCCCAGATCACTATGGACGACGGGGCCGACCTCGTCTCCTCCATGCTATTTATCGCCCTCGACCGCCTGGACGACGTACACCCCAGGGTGCGCGACTGGGCAGGCACCCTCTCAGCCGAAGAGCGGCACGCTTTCCTCACCGACGTGGTGGGTAGCTGCGAAGAGACCACCACCGGCGTTATCCGCCTCAAGGCGATGGAGAAGGACGGCGTGTTGCGCTTCCCGGTGATAGCCGTCAACGAGTCGGACACCAAGCACATGTTCGACAACCGCTACGGCACCGGCCAGAGCACCATTGACGGCGTGTTGCGCGCCACCAATATCCTCCTCCCCGGCAAGATCATGGTCATTTGCGGCTTCGGCTGGTGCGGGCGCGGTATCGCCATGCGCGCCAAGGGCCTGGGCAGCCGAGTGGTCGTGACAGAAGTGGACCCGGTGAAGGCGCTCGAAGCCGTCATGGAAGGCTACGAAGTCATGCCCCTGATGGACGCCGCTAAGGTAGGCGACATCTTCATCACAGTAACGGGCAACCTGAACGTGATTGACCGCCACCACATGGAACAGATGAAGCATGGCGCTATCATGGCGAACAGCGGCCACTTCAACGACGAGATAAACATCCCGGCCCTCACGGAGATGGCGGGCGGGCGTGGCCGCGAGGTCCGCGACTTCGTAGAAGAGTTCAAGCTGCCCGATGGCCGCGTCCTCTACCTGCTGGCCGATGGCCGCCTGGTGAACCTGGCAGCCGCCGAGGGGCACCCCGCCAGCGTCATGGACATGAGCTTCGCCAACCAATCTCTCGCCGCCGAGTACATGGTCAAGCACAATCAGGAGTTGGAGTCGAAGGTATACGTGATCCCCCAGGAGCTAGACCACGAGATAGCCCGCCTCAAGCTCCTCTCGATGGGCGTCCACATAGACGAACTGACCGAACAGCAGAAGAAGTATCTCGCCTCGTGGGAGAGCGGAACCTAAACAATTTTAGATTTTGGATTTTAGATTTTCGATTTGGCATGGCCCAAACAATCTAAAATCCAAAATCTAAAATCTAAAATTGGAGGATACAATGGGTAAAGAGCAGACACACCAGTCCACGTTTATGTCGTCGCCGCAGGTCTTCTTGACCTCGGAGTCGGTGACGGAGGGGCATCCTGACAAGCTGTGCGACCAGATTTCGGACGGGGTGCTCGACGCTATCTTGAAGCAGGACGCCAACGCGCGCGTGGCCTGCGAGACGGCCACCACCACCGGCATCATCATGGTGATGGGCGAGATTACCACCACCGCCTGGGTGGACGTGCAGAAGATCGCCCGCGAGACGGTCATGCAGGCGGGCTACGTGCGCGCCAAGTACGGCTTCGACGCCGAGACGTGCGCCGTGGTGGTCTCCATCAAGGAGCAGTCGAAAGACATAGCGATGGGCGTCAACGAGGCGCTTGAGGCGCGGCAGGGCGAGATGTCCCCCGACGACCAGATAGAGGCCATCGGCGCTGGCGACCAGGGCATGATGATAGGCTTCGCCTGCAACGAGACCGAGGAGCTTATGCCCCTCACCATCTCCCTGGCCCACAAGCTGACCAAGAAGCTGGCCGACGTGCGCCGGAACAGGCACCTGCCCTGGCTGCGCCCAGACGGCAAGGCCCAAGTGACGGTCGAGTACAGCTACGGCAAGCCCGTGCGCGTTGACGCCGTAGTGGTGTCGGCCCAGCACGAGCCGACCATCAGCCACGAAGAGATAGAGAAGGCCATAGAGGAAGAGGTCATCAAGAAAGTCATCCCCGCGCATCTCCTGGATGACGACACCCGCTACTTCATCAACCCCACCGGCATGTTCGTGACGGGCGGGCCGATGGGCGACGCTGGCCTGACCGGGCGGAAAATCATCGTGGACACGTATGGCGGGGTGGCCCGACACGGCGGCGGCGCGTTTTCGGGGAAGGACCCGACGAAGGTAGACCGATCGGCTGCATACGCGGCCCGCTACGTCGCCAAGAACGTGGTGGCTGCGGGGCTGGCCGAGCGCTTCGAGCTACAGCTTTCCTACGCAATCGGCGTCGCCAAGCCCATCTCCGTCATGGTGGAGACCTTCGGCACGGGCCGCCTCCCGGACGCTGACATTGAGGCGCTGATAAACAAGCACTTCGACCTACGGCCCGGCGCTATCATCCGCGACCTCGACCTACGCAGGCCCATCTATAAGGCCACAGCCGCTTACGGCCACTTCGGGCGCAACGACATAGACGCGCCCTGGGAGCGCACCGACAAGGCGGACATTCTGCGCCAGGAAGCCGGACTCTCAGACGAAGATACGCTACAAGTGCTGGTACCCGATTCGTCGGGCGAGAGCAACGGCCACCACGCAGCCAGCCCGGTAGCCGCCGCTTCCGGCAACCGCTAGCCGCATGGAGCGCAATAACGCTGCCCCGGCCCGTGCATTCGTGACCGGGGCAGGCGGATTCGCGGGCAAGCACCTGCTGGCCCACCTTATCGCCGCGACTGATTGGCAGCTTTACGGCAACGTGCATATCCGGCCTGCCCCCACCGCCGCAGGCCGCGAATTGGAGCACCTGCTCCTGGTGTGGCCCCGCGTGTGCGAGCAGATAGCCTCTCACAGCAGAGCACTTGCCTCGATGTTCCGCAACCCGGAATTGGTGCGGCCCGTCAGCGTGATAGACGGGGTTTGCACAATCAGCTTCGTGGACAGGGCAAGCGCCCAGCGTAGCGCCGCCGACTCCTTTCGCGGCATGATTGAGCAGGCCCTCACCCATGTGCTGGGGTACCCATGCACGCTGGTGAGCATCACTTTCGCGGACGAGCCGGAACGCCAACTCCCAGGCGACATCGCGGAAGCCGCCGAGGGGCGCGTGCAATGGGTGTCGTGTGATCTGACCGACCGAGAGCAGACCTCCCTGGTGGTGGAGCAGGTGAAGCCCGACTACGTCTTCCACCTCGCCGCCCAGAGCAACGTCCAGCAGGCGTTCAAAGACCCGGCGGGCACGGTGATGACCAACGTGGTAGGGCAACTCCACCTGCTGGACGCGCTAAGGGAGCACGCGCCCGGTGCCCGCGTCATGGTGACTTGCTCCTCCGAGCAGTACGGCCTGGTGCAACCTGAGCACATACCCATAGACGAAGAGACCCCTTTCAGGCCAAACAACCCCTACGCGGTCAGCAAGATCGCCCAGGACGCGCTTGCCCTGCAATACTATCTCAGCTATGGGCAGGAGGTCATCAGGGTACGCCCCTTCAACCACATCGGGCCGGGGCAGACCGAGCACTTCGTCACCGCCGCCTTCGCCAGGCAGGTGGCCCTCATAGAGTCAGGCTCTCAAGAGCCAATCATCCACGTGGGCAACCTGGAAGCGGAGCGCGACTTCACCGACGCCCGCGACATGGTGCGCGCATACTTGTTGGCCCTCACACAAGGCCAGCCGGGAGAAGTCTACAACATAGGCTCAGGCCAGGGCCGCACCATCCAGTGGGTGCTGGACACTCTCCTGTCAATGAGCACGGCGAAGGTAGAGGTCAGGCAAGACCCCTCTCGCATGCGCCCCGCCGACATCCCCAGTCTGATCTGCGACCCCACGCGCTTCCAGCAGCAAACCGGCTGGCACCCCGAAATCCCCGTCGAGCAAACCCTGCGCGACATTCTGGACTATTGGAGAGAGAAGGTGAGGAACGAAACGTGAAACGTGATACGTGATACGTGAGGGCATCTCGGCAACCTCACATTTCACGCATCACGTTTCACGTTTCACGTATGAAAGCACTAATTCTAGCGGGTGGCGAGGGCACGCGGCTGCGCCCATTGACCGCCAACACACCCAAGCCGCTCATCCCGTTGGTCAACAGGCCGTTCCTGGACCACGTACTCTACTTGCTACGCACGCACGGCATCAACGACGTGGTGCTTGCCATGGCTTACCTTTCTGCCAATTTCGAGCAGGCATACGGTGACGGCTCGCACCTGGGGATGCGGCTCACCTACGTGCATGAGGACGAGCCTCTTGGCACGGGTGGAGCTATCAAGAACGCTGAAGCAGCCCTGGACACGGACGAGACTTTCCTGGTGTTCAACGGCGACATCCTCACCGACCTCGACCTGAGCGATATGCTGCGCCTCCATAGGGGGAGTGGATCGCAATGCACCATCTCCCTCACGCCCGTGGATGACCCCAGCGCATACGGCGTGGTGGACCTGGACGATACGGGGCGCATACAACGCTTCACCGAGAAACCCAAACGCGAGGAAGCCACCTCTAACTGGATCAACGCAGGCACCTACATCCTTGAGCCTTCCACCCTCGATTACATACCTGAAGGCCAGCACTACATGGTAGAGCGCGGCCTCTTCCCCACCATGCTCGCTGAGGGCAAACCCCTTTATGGCTACCGCACGGGGGCTTACTGGATGGACATCGGCACGCCCGCCAAATATATGCAGGCCCACGCCGATCTGCTATTGGGGCGTCTCAAGTCTAGCCTGCTCCCTGAAGGCGAGCAGCTATCGAACAACGTATGGGCGGGCGAAGGCACATTCGTCCACACGGGCGCGCGCATAACCGGCCCGGTCGTGCTGGGCAAGAATTGCCGCATCCATGAGAACGTTTCGCTCGTAGGCCCACTGGCGTTGGCGGACCGTTGCGAAGTGCGTGCGGACGCTGAGCTAACAGGCGTAGTCGCCTGGCGCAACGCCATGTTCGGCGAGAAGAGCATCTGCCGGGGCTGCATCGTCGGCAACGACGCGCGAATAGGCGCGAACTGCCGCCTGGAAGAACTGGTTATCATCGGAGACAATGCTTCCGTAGGCAGCGGCAACCATGTAACGCAGGGCACCCGGCTGGAACCCGGCGATAATCTGCCCGGCCAGGCAAACTGACCGTTGGGTGGTAGCATGGGCGATTGCGTTTTCTGCAACATAATAGCGCGCAAGGTGCCCGCCAGCATAGTCTACGAGGACGAGGTCTCTATGGCCTTCATGACCATCGAGCCTGTCAATCCGGGCCATGTGCTAATAATCCCGAAGAAGCATGTTGCCGTCATGGCCGGCATAGACGAAAACACGGGAATGCACCTGTTCAAGATCACGCTCCGCGTACAGCAGGCCATACGGCAATCGGGCGTGAAGTGCGAGGGGATGAACCTCTTTCTGGCCGACGGTGAAGCCGCCTTCCAGGAAGTGATGCACCTGCACATGCACGTCTTCCCCCGCTTCCTGGGAGACTCGTTCAAGCTGGAAGCCGACTGGTCGGTGAAGCCGCCACGCAAGGAGCTAGATGCGATTGCCGCGAGCATCCATACGGCATACGAGTCGCTCTGGAGCGCAGCCAAATAAAAGAAATGACAAGGGAGAGTGGGTATGCTGATGGATAAAGTCTTCTCTATGCACTATTAGGAGACGGTAGCCCAGGCGACTCACTTCTAATTTCTGACTTCTAACCTCTATCTTCTGATATAATACCGTGAACAATAACGTTCGGAGGAAACAACTTTTGAGAGTACTGGTAACGGGCATTACGGGATTCGCGGGCAGCCACATGGCGGAGTTCTTGCTGGGGCAGCCTGGCGTGGAGATATTTGGCATATACAGGCGGCGCAGCAGGCTGGAACACATAGAGGGGCTGGCCGACAAAACCTACATGATCGAGCCTGGCGTCGCCAGCATACAAACCCTGCAAAAAGCCTTTCAGCCCGGCAAAATCAACATCATAGACTGCGATCTGAATGACACTTTCAGCGTGCACAAGCTGATTGGCGCGGTGCGGCCCGACCGCATATTCCACCTGGCCGCCCAGAGCCACGTGCCCACCTCGTGGAACTCCCCATACGCCACGTTGCAGGACAACATAATGGGGCAGCTCAACCTCTTCGAGGCCATACGCGAGGCGGGCATTGACCCTCTCATCCAGATAGCAGGCTCCTCAGAAGAGTACGGCCTGGTCTACCCCGACGAGGTGCCGATGAAGGAGAGCAACCCCTTGCGTCCCCTCTCCCCCTACGCGGTGAGCAAGGTCACACAGGAGATGCTGGCGTACCAGTATTACCGCAGCTACGGCATGAAGAACATCGTGTCGCGTGGCTTCAACCATAGCGGCCCGCGCCGGGGCGAGAACTTCGTCGACTCCTCGTTCGCCAGGCAGATAGCCCTCATAGAGAAGGGGCTGCAAGAGCCGGTCATCTACGTAGGCGACCTTAGCAGCAAGCGCGACTTCACCGACGTGCGCGACATGGTACGCGCCTACTGGCTCCTCCTGGAGAAGTGCAAGCCGGGTGAGGTATATAACATCGGCTCAGGCAGCACGCGCGCCGTGCAAGAATCACTCGATATATTGCTTGAGATGTCTACAGTCAAGGTGGAAGTGCGAGTTGACCCCACGCGCCTCCGCCCCTCCGACGTGCTCATACTGTGGGCCGACGCCTCCAAGTTCCAGGAGGCCACCGGCTGGAAACCCACTATCCCCTACCGGCAAACTCTACAGGACATGCTCGATTACTGGCGGGCGAGGGTTTAGTCGCCTACTTACCCTGCATGAGGAAAACTTCTCTCCGTTTGGGCCGTACACGCAGGATGTGTGACTTTGGCGCAGCCCTGCTGGTCCAGTATCTAAGCCTTGTATTCGTGAGCCACGTATGGTAATATGTGCATTCCGGTTGGCGCACTTCACTGATAAGTGTAATCTGACCACACGTTAATCCTCCATCGTTATTTCACCCAGCGCCATCATACGACTAGAATAATTTCAGAGTGCTTTGTCAGGGGTTGGAAAGGTCCAACCCTCCTCGACGGATATAGTGGCATTTATGGTTCGCCGGAGGAGCCATGAGTGGGCTGAGCATTTCGCTGTTTGGAGGGGTGCGCATAGTACATGCCGCCTGGCCGTCTGAGATGAAGGTGACGCGCACGGTGCAGGCGCTCCTGGCCTATCTACTCGTGCCGTGCCAGCGCAGCCACCACCGTGAGGTGCTCGCCGGGGTGTTCTGGGGCGACCATAACCAGCAACAGGCGCACGGCTGCCTGAGCACCGCGCTTTGGCGGCTGCGTGCCATATTGGAGCCGCCCGGCATACCGCGTGGCTCATACCTCAAAGTTACACCGTCCGGCGAGATCTCCTTCAACTGGGAGAGCGATCATCATCTGGACGTTTCGTGTTTCGAAACGCAGGCCAGCCGCTCTTTGAGCATACCCGCCGACCGGATGACCTCCTCGGATGTTCAAGAGCTAGAGGGCGCATTGGCACTCTACACCGGCGATTTGCTTGAGGGTTTCTACGATGATTGGGTACTGCGTGAGCGCGAGCGGGAGCGGGCGCTCTACCTCAACGCGTTGCTGCACCTCATGAACTACCACGGGTACCAGGCGAACTATGCTGAAGGTTTGGCCCACGGACGGCAGATCCTGCAGCACGATCCTCTACGAGAGGATATTCACCGGGCGATGATGCACCTCTACTTGCGGAGCGACCAGCGCGCGCTCGCTGCCCGGCAATACGAAGCCTGCCGCCAGTTCCTGGCCGCGGAACTGGGCATCGAGCCGATGGAGGAGACTCGCTCGCTCTACGAGCAAGTGCTATCGCTCAACGGCGAGCATGCAGGACAGGCCACACCTGGTGGCGACCATACGATGCTGTCTCTGTTGCAGCATTTGCGTCTTGCTTCGCAAGGTTTCGAGGAGGCTCACCACCATCTCAACGATGCTATCTTGCTCATTGAACGCACCCTGGAAAACGAGCGTGAGACATACAACAAATAAACTCTCATCACCATGCCCCTTGTGAGACTTCGGAGATACTGGCGTGATAAGGGCGTGAGACCTCCATGATAACATGCTGCTGCCGGATCGACAGCAGCATATTTTTGTCTCCAATCGCCAGGCAGCTAGTAGCTTTCGGCCAACCAACTATTCCTTGAGTTTGCCATCAGTTACTCCCCGGAGGCAGGTGTAAGTGCGAGACAAGACCGACCCGGAATCCAGCATGCACGAGCGACAGACCCATGCATTCATCGTACGCCTCTGGACTGAGCCGCGTGAGAGCCGTGAAACCAATGTGGAGTGGCGAGGCTCGGTTGAGCATGTACCAACCGGCGAGCGCCGTTACGTCAATAATCTTGACGCCATAACTTTGTTCCTGGCCTCCTTTTTGAAAAAGATGGGGGCGCGGCCATAGACCTGTTATAAGGGCAGGCCCAGCCCTACCTACGCCAGCCAGGCCAGGGTCTTTCATGACAAAGCCTCTGATTAGTTGCATAATGCCCACACGTGACCGCAGGCGCTTTGTCGGCCAGGCCATCTGGTACTTTCTCCGGCAAGACTATGACAACGCGGAATTGATCGTGGTGGACGACGGCACGGACCCCGTAGGTGATCTCGTGCCCCGCGACAGCCGCATCCGGTATACACGCCTCGATAATCAGGTGCCACTTGGCGCGAAGCGAAATATCGCCTGCCAGCTTAGCAACGGGGAACTGATAGCGCATTGGGATGACGACGACTGGATCGCCCCTCACCGGCTGAGCGCACAGGCGGACCACCTGTTGGCTACGCATGCCGACGTTTGTGGCGTTTCCACTACGCTGCACTTTCGCCTCCACGCCGGGGACGCCTGGTCCTTCCAGCCGCCGGAGGGCACTTTGCCCTGGATCGCCGGGGGCACCCTGCTCTACCGCCGTGACGTTTGGGCTGCCAACCCCTTCCCGGAAACCAGGTGGGGCGAAGATACGGCATTTCTCAAGCAGCTACCTCCCGGCAGCATCCGGGCCATCGAGGACCCGTCCCTCTACATTGCCCTCATCCACCCCGGCAATATCGCCGCGCGAAACTTGTCCGACCCGTGCTGGCAACGGCGACCTCTGCACGAAGTCACCGCCCGGTTGGCCCCCGACCGAGACTTCTACGTGGCGCTACGGAATGGCCGCGCAGCCGTAGCCACTGTGCGCCCACCTCTGGAGTCGATCACGGTCGCTGCGCCGTTCATGGTGTACGACGGCTATGGTAGCTTATCCGAGTACCTGGTGATGGGCCTGGAGCGCAGCGGGGCACGAGTGCAAGTAGCACCATTGCGCTTCGATCCGGCCGCGCTTTCGTCGGAATTCAACGCGATCCTGCAACGCTCTCGCCCCCAGCCCGGCGACGTTACCCTCTGCTTCTCCTGGCCGCGCGAGAACCTGGCGCGGTTCCGCAACGCCCGCGACCTCTTCATAAATACGATGTGGGAGACAAGCAAGCTGCCCTCCGGGTGGGCAGACATCCTCAACCAGGCGCGGGCTATCATCGCCCCCTCCCACTTCGTCAGCAAGGTCTTCCGCGATTCCGGGGTGACGGTGCCCGTTGAGGTTGTGCCATATGGGGTGGACCCGGCTGTATACCACTATGAAGCGCGGCCTGAGCGTGCTGGCCTTACCACTCTGACGGTGGGCACGTTCGTGCCGCGCAAGAACATCGAGCTTGGTATAGCCGCCTGGAAGCAGGCTTTCGCAGGCGACCAGGAAGCGCGGCTGATAATCAAGACCCGCTTCAGGGTGCAGCCCTACGTCCCGGATGACCCGCGCATCCTGTTCGTAGATTCGGAAGAGCTTACGCACGGCATCGCCCACTGGTACCGCCAGGCCGACGTGCTGCTGGCCCTCGGTAATGAAGGCTTCGGCCTGCCTCTCGTTGAGGGGATGGCGACGGGTCTGCCTGTCGTCGCGCTTGCCTCGGAGGGTCAGGGCGACGTCTGCGCGGGCGCGGAGGGGCTTGTGCTCCCTGTCCAGCCTGACCGCTGGGAAGAGTTTGACTACGCCCCCTTCGGGTGGTGTGGAGTGCGCGGTGTCCCTGCCGTCGCGGATGTAGCCAACCAATTGCGCTGGGTAGCAGGCCACCGGGACGAGGCGCGGGCCATGGGCCGGGCCGCATCTGAGTGGACGCTGAAACATCGCAACATCTGGTCTATGGGGCCAGCCACGCTGGACGTTATGGAGCAATACACGCAACCGCCTCGCCTGCTCCGGCGCTGTTATACGCTGTGGGCCTGCACAGGGGGCACAGGGGGCACAGGGGAGGCATCCCCTACAAGCGCATATACAGCGGCGCTCATAGCAGCCCTACCTGCGGTCAGGGTCGTTGCCAGCCCTACGGATTTGCGCGGGGTCCGGTTGCTCCACATCCAGCATGAGGAGGGCAACTGGAACGATGCTGAGTTGGCCCGGCATATCCAGCAGTGCCGCTATGCCGGGGTGCCGGTAGCTATCACCGAGCACAGCGTCGGGCAGAAAGCTCGCCCCTGGGAGCGCGACGCCGACGTTCTGGTGGCCCTCAACCCGGAGGACGCGACGCTGTTGCGGGAGCGATGGCCTGCCAAACGGATCGAGATGTTGCCCCCCGGCTGCCCAACGTGGTCTCCGCCCCGCAAGCCCACCAGGGAGCGCGTAGTGGGGGTGTTCGCGGGATCAGGCATCGAGGAGTTGGCCGGGCGGCTCCATCTACTGTCCGGCGTCACGCTACTGTTGTTCGGCCCGCCTCTGGCATGCGAAGCGGACGTTATAGCCCAGGCTAAAGCCGCCGGTCTGCCGGTGCGGCGGCTCAACCCCACCCTGTCCGGGTCGGAGTTGGCCTCGGAACTGGCCCAGGCAGCCGACGTGTTGGTCTACTGGAGCGATGGCTGCTCGCAGGCCTACACTCGCCACGCCGCGCTGCTGGGGTTGGCGTCGGGCGTGCCGGTAGTCACGTCGCGCGAGGGGTTCTCCGGCCTCCGCAGCGTGACCTACCAGCCATCGGACCTGACGGAGGGGATAGAGGACTTGCTCGGTGACATGGCGCTACGGGAACGCCTCGCTTCGTCCGCCCGCAGCTATTGTCACGAGCATACCTGGACGCGCGCAGCCGAGGCTCACCTGGCCCTTTGGCGCACCCTGGAGAGCGGTATGTAAAGGAGAGGAGGAACTATGGCAGGCACTTATACTTACCCGGGCGTTTACGTTGAAGAGATCCCCAGTGGGGTCCGCACGATCACGGGGGTCAGTACCTCCGACACGGCTTTTATTGACGTTTTCCTGCGGGGGCCGGTCAATCGAGCCGTGCGCTGCACCAGCTATGCCGACTTCGAGCGCCAGTTTGGCGGCCTCGACTCCCGCAGCGAGGCCAGCTATGCCATCCAGCAATATTATCTCAACGGTGGGACCTTCGCCTGGGTCATCCGCGTCACGAACAACGCCCAGACCGCAAGCCGTTCCCTCGAGGATAACCCGAACTACTATGCCTCAGGGGCGAGCAGCGGATCTCCAAGTGGCAATAGCATGACGGTCAATGCGGCCAATCCAGGTCGCTGGGGCAACAACGTGCAAGTGGGCGTGGACTACAAGGGAACGCGGCGGGCAGCGGGTACCGATGAGCCTCTTGAATTCAACCTGGCGGTACGGGAGGTGGTGGAGGTCCGGGGCCGCAAGCAAGTGCTCTCAAATGAAATCTATCGTAACCTCAGCATGGACCAGACAAGCCCCAGGTATATCCAGAGCGTGATAAATGACCAATCATCGCTCATTAATATTACCGACATCAGCATGGGCGAAGTGCCAAAGGCTACCGGCGGCGATGTAATCAGCACAATCGGTGATGTCAACTCTGTAGATTTCGTCCCACTGGGGCCAACGCCCGGCCAGCCAGGTGGCGATGGGGATGCGCCCACCGCCACAGAACTGATCGGCAGCCCCTCCGCTAAAGAAGGGATATACGCCCTGGACGACATCCAGCCTTTCATCTTCAATATCCTGTGCATCCCGGCCCTCGCCAGGCTGGAGGATGAGGCAAGAGCCAGCGTGATTACGGCCGCCAAGAAGTATTGCCTGGATAACCGGGCCATGTTTATCATAGACATCCCGGAGGTGACTGATACGCCAGCCGAGATGATCGCCCTGGCGGACGACATGCACGACGATAACGACCGCAACGCCGCCGTCTATTTCCCGCGCTTGCAGATCCCCGACCCACTCAACGAGTACCGGCTGCGCAACGTCGGCCCAAGTGGAACGCTCGCAGGCGTCTACGCACGCACAGATGCCGTGCGCGGCGTCTGGAAAGCGCCTGCGGGCACGGATGCAGGCCTACAAGGGGCCAGCCCGGTGGTCCTGCTCGACGACCAGAAGAACGGCGACCTCAACCAAATGGGCATCAACGTCCTGCGCACCTTCCCGATCTTCGGCTCAATCAGTTGGGGTGCCCGCACCCTGGAAGGCGCTGACCAGCAGGCCAGCGAGTGGAAGTACATCCCGGTACGGCGCACCGCCCTCTTCATCGAAGAGAGCCTATATCAGGGCTTGAAGTGGGTTGTGTTCGAGCCTAACGACGAGCCGCTATGGTCCCAGATACGCCTCAACGTGGGCGCGTTCATGCACGACCTCTTCCGGCGTGGGGCTTTCCAGGGCGCGACGCCGAAGGAGGCATATTTCGTCAAGTGCGATAAAGATACCACCACCCAGAACGACATAGACCACGGCATCGTCAATATATTAGTCGGCTTCGCGCCGCTCAAGCCCGCCGAGTTTGTCGTCATCAAGATTCAACAAATGGCCGGCCAGATCCAGGTCTAAGGAGGTAAGCGATGGCACAATTCAGCGTCAACCCCACCCGTTTCGACCCCTATAAAAACTTCAAGTTTCGCGTCAAGTGGAACGGTCAGTACGTGGCGGGGATCAGCAAGGTAGGCTCGCTCACACGCACCACCACTGTCGTCACGCACCGCGAGGGCGGCGACCCCAGCACCAGCCGCAAATCACCAGGCCGCACTGAATACAACGCGATCAGCCTTGAGCGCGGGGTAACGCACGACCTGGAATTCGAGCAATGGGCCAGCAAAGTCTGGAACTTTGGCGCGGGGGCGGGCGCGGAAGCCTCCCTCAAAGACTTTCGCAAGGACATCATTATTGACGTGTTCAACGAGGCCGGGCAAAAGGTGCTCTCTTATAAAGTCTTCCGGTGCTGGGTATCGGAGTACCAGGCCATGCCCGACCTCGACGCCAACGCCAACGCGGTCGCTATCCAGCACATCAAGCTTGAGAACGAGGGCTGGCAGCGCGATGCCGACGTAGCCGAGCCTACGGAGCCGTCGTTCGTGCCATGAGCGTCATTTTAGGCGCCGATCATTTGTCGAACACGGCGGTTTTGGCGGCCTGGGAAGCAGGCCAGGGCGGTACGCCGCTAGATCGGGCGCATGCCCTCCTCTGGTACGCGGTAACCGAGGCAGAGCGCACCGGCATGGACGAGTGGACCATCGGCAGGCGCGACGCCCGGCTTCTCGACGTACATGCCGCGACCTTCGGCGAGCAGATCGCCGGGTTGGTGGCCTGCCCGGAGTGCGGGGAGCAGTTGGAGATCGCGCTAAGGCCTGACGACATCCGCAGCGCCTACGGCGACGCGTCCACCCAATTCGAGTGGAGCGATGACGACTCAGCCTACCGGGTAGTGTTTCGCCTGCCGTCGAGCGCCGACCTGCGGGCAGGCACGATCCAGGGGAGCGAAGAGGCTGCCCGCCGCGCCCTCCTTGAGCGTTGCGTCCTGGTAGCCGAGCGTGCAGGCGAAGCGATACCGCCTGGTGACCTACCGGACGAGATCAGCGCCCGCATCGAGGAAGCCATGTCCGAGCACGACGCCCAGGCCGATACGCAACTGGCGCTGACCTGCCCCGCCTGCGGGCACGCCTGGCATGCACCATTCGACATCGCCGACTTCCTGTGGCGCGAAGTAGCGGCGCAGGCACGCAATCTCGCCAGTGACGTGCATACGCTCGCGCTGGCCTACAGCTGGCGGGAAGCCGACATCCTGGCGCTCTCGGACGCCAGGCGGAAAATGTACCTGGAACTCTTATTGGTATGACTACCTACCTCACAAGTTTAGTGAAGAGAGCGCTCGGCGAAGGACCCGCCGTGAGGCCGGTCTTGCCGCCTAGCTGGCCCACGCCGCCCGGAGCCTGGGACACTCCCTTCCGGGAGATTCCGGCGGAGGCGCAGGCCGAACCGTCACCCCCATCCCGCGCCCGCCGGACCGCCTATGTGATGCCCGAAGTAGACCCAATTTCCGGTCCTGCATCCCTGCCGCGCGCTCCACTCTCCCATGTAGCAGAGCGACCAGCAGAGCAGCCCGCAACGCCCACCCCCATGCATGAAGAGCGTCGCACGCATCCTGGTACCAGTCCCGAACCCTTTCCAACCCCACCCCCGCCCCAGGCGGAGCAGCCGCACGCTACCGCCCACGACGCAACCAGGGAGATCCCGCGCCCGCCCACATCGGATGTCCTACCTGCCCCACGAGTGGACGACCCTGCATCACCAGTAGCCCAGCCCCGACCCCCGGAGATGGCACCCGTAATCACACCTGCACAAGCGCCTGCACCACCTATGAGCCTTTCCGGCGCGCGCGTACCACGACCGGATGTGCCTGTGGAGCCAGCGATACGGCAAGATGCCGCCACCCCGGTGAATACAGAGGGTTCAGTGGTGCCAGCAACGGCGCAAACGCTACCTCTGGTGCAACAGGCCGCGCCGCCTGTAGCGATAACCCCGCGCCCCGCAAGCGAGCGTATCGTGCCCGTGCCGCAGGAGTCGAACCCCCGGATGACACACCCGGCGGGCACCATGTCGCCCGCCCGGCATGGCGCGCGCACCCAGCCCCCACCCCCGCCCGCGCCGCCTACCATCCGGGTATCTATTGGGCGAATAGAGGTGCGGGCCGTGATGCCGCCTGCTCCAACCCCTGCGCCTGCGCCGCCTGCGGCCCCGATGCTGACCCTGGAAGCCTATCTGCGGGAGCGTACCGGGAGGCCCGGCCGATGAGCAACCCGCTAGCCATCGCTGCTGTGACCGCCACGTTCGGCCAACTGCTCGGACGGGTTACCGAGGAGCCGACCCTCTCCGGGGCGGGGGTCTCGATGCGCCCTCTCGACCAGGCGCGTACAGCCTCCCAGACCAACCGGCAGCTAAACCTCTTCCTCTACCAGGTGAGGCCGAACGCGGCCTGGCGCAATATGGACCTGCCGTTCCGCGACTCCAACGCTGATCTGACCCGGCGGCCCATGCTGGCGCTTGGCCTCTATTACCTGGTGACAGCCTACGGCCAGGACAATGACGACCTGGACGCCCAGCACCTGCTGGCCCACGCTATGAGCCTGGTGCACGATCAGGCCGTCCTCACCCGCGACCAGATACGGGCAGCGATTACGTCTGAGCCTGCGATTGCTCAGAGCGACCTGGCCGACCAGATCGAGCTGGTGAAGCTGTGCCCTACCGAGCCGACGCTGGAAGATATATTCAAGCTGTGGACGACGTTTCAGACGCAATATCGCCTGTCGGTGTCATATGAAGCCTCCGTCGTGCTGATCGAGCGCCCATCGGCGGCGCGGGCAACCCTGCCCGTGCGCGCGGCCAACCTCTACGTCATGCCCTTCCGCCAACCCGTGATCGAGTCGGTCAGCCCGCAAGTGCTGCCACCCGGCGGGCAACTCACGATCCAGGGCCGAAATCTGACGGGCGACGTGGTGAAGGTGCGCTTCGGCAGCGTGACCGCGGACCCCGATACTATCACCGACCGGCAGATTACGCTGAACGCGCCTGCCACGCTGTCGGCGGGGGTAAACACGGTGCAGGTGGTACACCAACTCAACCTGGGTACCCCGGCCACTCCCCATCGCGGCTTCGAGTCGAACGTGGCGGCTTTCATCCTGGCACCGCGGATCACCACCCCACAACCCATCAGCGTGGCACGAGGCGCGTCCCTTTCGCTCTCATTTCAGCCGGCCGTGCACCGCGCCCAGCAGGTGGCCATCCTGGTTGGCGACCAGCAGATCCTCTTGCCAGCGCGGCCCGTGGGAGCGCCTCCGGCGACAACCCTGGGCTTCCCCATCCCGTCCACTTTCCCGACCGGCGATTTCTTGCTGCGCCTGCGCGTAGATGGGGCGGAAAGCCCCCTGGACGTGGATACCGATCCGGCCAGCCCGACCTTCAACCAATACACCGGACCTGAGGTGACAATTACGTGATGTTGGATGAGATCTCCTGGACCGAGGTGAACCAGCGCTACCTCACCGGGGCGCTGGCCGAGGTGCGCGCACGCCTGGCGCAACACACAGACAGCGTCAGCGACGCGGCCACCGCTGGCCTCAACCAGGAGACTCCTAGTAGTGATAGCACTCCACCTGAAGTTGAGGAGAATAGGACCGCGCCCCCCGCCCTCGAAACGCTCTGCGCCACGTTTCGCCTCTCACCCTTCGAGCGGCATATTCTGCTGCTCTGCGCGGGTATAGAACTCGATTCCCAATTTGCCGCCCTCTGCGCCTCCGCCCAGGGCGACCCGGCTCGCCATTACCCAACCTTCAGCCTGGCGCTCGCCGCGCTTGCCGAGCCGCATTGGAGCGCGCTCGCGCCTGATGCCCCGCTCCGGCGCTGGCGACTGGTCGAAATGAACAGCTTGCCCGCTACCCCACTGACCCTCACCCCCTTGCGTATTGACGAGCGCATCCTGCACTACCTGGTCGGCGTCCAGCACCTCGACGAGCGGCTGGCCGACCTGCTCACCCACGCTCACCACGATAGCGACCTCGCGCCGTCCCACCAGGCGATTGCCGGACGCATTCTTGCCGCATGGGAGCACGCAGGCAGCAGCCAGCCCCCGCTCATCCAGCTCCACGGGGCCGAAGGAGAGAGCAAGCTCAGTATCGCCGCCGCCGCGTGTACCGCCGCAGGGCTGCACTTGTTCGCCATGCCTGCCGATACGATTACGGCGCACCCAGGCGAGCGCGAGGGGTTGTTGCGGCTGTGGGCGCGCGAAGCCGCCCTCACAACGAGCGCCCTGTATATTGATGCCGACGCGCTCGACACCACTGATGCGCACGCTACAGCCCGCACCAGCCGTTTCCTGGAGCGCGTCCCCGGCGTAGTGCTGCTGGGCACGAACGTTCGCTGGTCGCCACTACTGCGGCCGGTGCTCACGGTCGAAGTACATAAGCCTACACCTGAGGAGCAACGGGCCTTGTGGCAGAAGCTGCTTGGAGATGCTGCTCCCAGCCTCAACGGACATGTGGCACATATGTCGGCGGAGTTCAACCTCAGCAGCGCTACAATTCAAGCCACGGTGCGCGAGGCGCTGGACGAGGGGGTGGAAGGCGATACCCTGGCGGCACGCCTCTGGAACGCAGGCAGGGCACAGGCCCGCCCCCACCTGGACAACCTGGCCCAGCGCATCCAGCCCGCCGCAGCCTGGGATGACCTGGTCCTCAACGAGACGGCCCGGCAGACCCTGCGCGAGATCGCCGTCCACCTCCGGCAGCGCTCCACCGTGTACGACGCGTGGGGTTTCATCACGAAAGGCACGCGGGGCCTGGGAATCAGCGCCTTGTTCGCCGGGGCAAGTGGTACCGGCAAGACGATGGCGGCGGAAGTATTGGCGGGCGAATTGCGCCTGGACCTGTATCGCATAGACCTGAGCCAGATCGTGAGCAAGTACATCGGTGAGACCGAGAAAAACCTGCGCCGCGTGTTCGATGCTGCCGAGGATGGAGGCGCGATCCTCTTCTTCGATGAAGCCGACGCGCTTTTCGGCAAGCGCAGCGAGGTCAAGGACAGCCACGACCGCTACGCCAACATCGAGATCAACTACCTGCTGCAACGGATGGAGCTATACCGGGGCCTGGCTGTGCTGGCGACGAATATGAAGAGCGCGCTCGACCCGGCCTTCCTGCGCCGCCTCCGCTTCGTGGTCAACTTCCCCTTCCCCGACGCGACCCAGCGTGCCGAGATATGGCGGCGGATATTCCCCGCAGCCACGCCGACCGAGGGCCTGAACATCGCCCGCCTGGCGCAACTCAACATCGCGGGGGGCAGCATCCGCAATATCGCGCTAAACGCAGCTTTCCTGGCGGCGGACGCAGGGGAGCCGGTGCGTATGAGCCACCTGCTGCGGGCCACGCGGAGCGAGTATGCAAAATTGGAGAGGCCGTTGAACGCGGCGGAGATTGGGGGCTGGCTGTGAACATGCCCAACATCGAGCTAGATATAGAGGAGCTTGTGCTACACGGCTTCGCGCCTGCCGATCAGCACCTGATTGGGGCGGCGGTCAAGAGTGAGTTGGCCCGGCTCTTTGCGGAGCGGGGTGTGCCACCGCTTCTTGCTACGGGCCGCGAAGCGCCACACCTGGACGCCGGTCTATTTCAGGTCGCGGCCAGCGCTACGCCAGCCGTGATTGGCACCCAGGTGGCCCAGGCGGTCTATGGAGGACTAGCAAAATGAGCGCAAGAATGCAAACACAGATCCCCAGATCGGCACCCATGCCCTCCATTATGCCGGTTCGCACCAACCTGCTACAACGCAAGTGCGCCTGCGGAGGCACCCCCGGCATGGAGGGGGAATGCGCCGAGTGCCGCGCCAGCCACCTTTCCATGCAACGACAAGCAACCGGTTTAACACAGCCATCCGCCGTGCCACCCATTGTCCATGAGGTACTGCGTTCGCCCGGTCAACAGCTTGACCAAACTACTCGCGCCTTCATGGAACCTCGCTTCGGGCACGACTTCAGCCAGGTCCGAGTGCATACCGATACCCGCGCCGCTGAATCGGCGGCAGCAGTGAATGCCCTGGCGTATACGGTGGGCAAGGATGTAGTCTTTGGGGCTGGCCGGTACGCGCCGGGTACGGCGGAGGGGCGGAGGCTGATGGCCCACGAACTCACGCATACCCTGCAACAAACAAACGCCAATACGCAGGACGTAAGCAAGATCAGCGATCCGCAGGACACGTCAGAGCGGGAAGCAAGCCGCATGGCGGAACAAGTTACGCAAATGACCGAGCCGGTGCAGTCGGTGGGCGAAGAGCACAATGGCCGGCTCGGCATGCGAAGCCTGGAGCGCGATACTTTGGGTATCGCGAGCATCCAACGACAGGCGGATGAGGAAGGCGCGCAGGATGGGGGTACGCAGGAGAACCAAAATCCTGAAGAGGAGGGAGTCGAGGTAGGGGATCAACTGATGATGCTGCCTCGCTGGCAGACTGTTTCACTGTCTGCCGAGGACGCTAATGCCCAGAGGGATGCTTCCCTGTTTGCGTCTAGTAGCAGCACGCCGCCTTTGTTGCAGCGCCAGGCCGACACAAGCACCTGTCACAAGCCGACCTCAATGCGCGCGGTTATCAGTGGCAAATTTGAAGGCGGTAAAACGATGGACGATTACTTCCCCGATCTCGTCGGAAAGGGTTTCTGGGGGAAGAACGACACGGCAGGAACATTTGATAATGGCACAAGGGCTGGGTCGTCAGTCCAGTTAATCGGTGAATACCCCAGCCCTTGTGCCCCCGGCACAGGCGCCAATTTTACCCTGGGCCAGATGGCAACCATCAAGCGCGCGCGGGCCGATGGCAAGAAGATGATGGAAAACGGAAAGCCGCTCGAAGGGCAGACTCTCGATGACATCAAGCGCAGCGGGCGTGACCAGAGTAAACCCCCCTTCCGCCAGGAGTTTAGCTTCGCCGTTAGCATGGCCGATCCTATCTCCGGCATTCCATACAACACGTTAAAGAGCTATGAGTGGGAGGTTGACCTGACCACCTCACTCACCGGAAAGGACGGGTCCAAGTCCGTAAACTGGGGTGTGACAGTTGAGGCAAGCGGTGGGAAGGTTACCAAAAACGAGGTGCGCTAAGGGGATAGGAGAGACAACATGTCGAAATCGTCGCCAAAAAATCGGCGAAACTCGATCAAGCGACTTATCGAGTCGCTCGCCGACCAGGAACCGCCCTTTTCCAGCCTCGGCACTCCGTTCCTGGTGGACAACGAGGTAACGGAGGTATTAGTGGGTATGGGACAAGCTGCGGTCCCGGCGCTCGTAGAGGCGCTTCGAGGGAGGCAGCCAAAGGTCGCAATGTACGCCGCCTATTGCCTGGGCCAGATGGGCGACCTATCTATTGTGCCCGCGCTACTCGCAACCAGAGAGAAGTATCTGATGAAGGAACCTAAAGAAGAATACGACTTCGGGGTAATGAGTGCAGTTGACCGGGCTATCGAAAGACTTCAAGAGTAGGCGGAGTAAGTGAAGCAGCAACTAATGTAGAGCAGGCACATCAGAAGATGAAGGCGCGCACGCTGACACCCCGGTGCGCCTCACCCAGTTCAGCATCACCAAAGAAGGACTAACGGTGGGCAGGTCCTTTTCGGCCCTTGTTGATGGGAATGAGGCAGATACTCAAGTTTGAACTACCATTGCACACGACGAGCCTAGCGATGCAAACACAGAGGAAAAAGCCGCTAATGGGCAAGCTACAAAGCCAAGTCAAGATCGCTCCGAAGCCCTTCTTCACACAAAGTCAGAATGGGCTTCTACAACGTAAGTGCGCCTGCGGGGGCACGCCAGGTGTGGACGGCGAGTGTGCCGCCTGCCATGCGAGGCGACTGAGTTTGCAGCGCCAGAGCATATCCGGCCCTGAGGCAGCACCGCCCATCGTGCATGAAGTGCTGCGCTCACCCGGCCAGCCGCTCGATCCGGCTACTCGCGCCTTCATGGAGCCGCGCTTCGGCCACGACTTCAGCCGGGTGCGTGTGCATACCGATAGCCATGCGGCAGCTTCGGCGCGTGAGGTAAACGCCCTGGCCTACACTGTGGGACGCGATATTGCCTTTGCTTCGGGAAACTATCAACCGGCGACGCTCATGGGAAGGCAATTGATCGCTCATGAACTGGCGCACACTATCCAGCAGGAGAATGCTATGCCGCAGCCCGTCCAGGCGTTCCGCTTGAGCAGGCCGGACGACGCGTCTGAGTTGGAAGCGGACCAGGTTGCTAATGCTGCCCTGGGCAGGACCTCTATTGCCGTGCAATCGAGTACGCCCCTGGTGCTCGCTCGCCAGCCGGAGCCTTTTCCCAAAGGCCCATCCCCCTCCCCCTCCCCGTCCGAGCCTACCGAAGAGAAACCTGATTTCTCCAAAACCGGCCTGAGCACCGAGAGAGGCCGCCTGTCGAGTTGGGGCTGGGGCGCGCCGGAGACTAACAACATCTACCACGATTGCAACATCGAAGAGTTGGAACGTTCCAAATTCCTTCAGTTTGTAAGATCGTTAGCCGTGCCGCCTCAAGATAGAGGGAGGCGCAAGAAACCGATGAACGCCGAGGACGTTTTCGGCATCACCCACTTCGACCCCAACAAGGCAAAACCACCCGAAATCGCCGCGGTTCCGTTTGATGACGCCGGCAAAACCCACTTCAAACTCCGGCCAACCCACGCCGAGATGCCGCCGATCCGGGCAGCTTACACGAAGGCTGCCGTCTTTATCGAAGGCGCGCAGGCCTTCGGAGGTGAAGAGTGTAAGGAAGAGCGGATCATACAAAACAGAAAGACGGGCTCAGCCAAGCTTCCGGTGCAATGGAATCTCACGCCGGAGGGGGCACAAAAGTTCAAAGAGGCGGAGCAGGAGCACTGCAACGACATCCGTTATGCGTTCGATATGACCCTGGGGCTATATGCGAGCGGTATCAATAACGTCGCCGCCGCCGAACGGACCTACAGCACCGAGCAGCAGGCGGTACAAGACGCCATAAGCTATATCGGCGTCACCCCCGATAAGATGCTCATTAATTTCTATGAGATGGCGCTGAAGACGAGGCTTCGCGATGACCGCGAATGGCATACCGGCGGGGCGACCGGCACGCAAACCGGTAACACTAAACATCACCAGATACCCAGCCTCCAAAACGGGTGCCGCTACGTGGAAACTGTCGATGCCGAGTCGTTGCCTGACGTCGGTAAGCACCCTTCAAGCGAAGTGGTAGAATCTGCACCCGCGCCCCGCGGCAAGCGTTGAGGGACGTACTAATCAAAGGAGAGGCTTAATCAATGTCTACATTCCCAGGCTCCCCGCGTCTGATGAAAGGCGCGATCATCGGGATCGACCCGTTCAACCCGTTGGCGAGCATTATCGTGTTCCAGTACAACCCGGAAACGCTCACGCGCACGCTCGCGCCGCAGACCGCCGGGGGCCAGGGATCGGACCGCTCAGAAGCCCTGCGGCTCAAGGGCGCGCCTGTCGAGAGCATCACCGTTGCCGTTGACATAGACGCCACCGACCAGCTTGAGACGGCGAATCCGCTGGCGACCTCCCTGGGCATCTATCCGCAACTGTCCGCGCTGGAGATGCTCATCTACCCCAAGAGCGTGCTGGTCATCGCCAATACTATCTTGCTGGCCCTGGGAACGATCGAGATCATCCCACCCGAAGCGCCCCTCACCCTCTTCATCTGGGGGCCGAAGCGCGTGCTGCCGGTGCGCCTCACCCAGTTCAGCATCACCGAAGAGGCATACGACGTGAACCTGAACCCCACCCGCGCTAAAGTGAGTCTCGGTTTGCAGGTGCTGAGCTACAACGACCTCCCGCTTTCCCACCCCGGCTACGCGCTCTTCCTGGCCCACCAGGTCATCAAGGAAGCGATGGCTACGATCAACAGCGTGGGCAATGTCGCGGGCGCCGTCAGCGGGTCGTTCTCGTTCAGCGCGGGGATATAGGAGGATAACGCGATGTTTGAACCTACCAGCCGCTACTACACCATCGAGACGGCCAGCCTTACCATGCCCGACGGGCGCGCCGTCACCTACAAGCGGCGGCGCTTCGTGCCCCAGGGCGAGACTATGCCCACGCTGGTGGAGGTGACGGTGGCCCAGGGCGACCGCCTCGACCTGGTAACCGCCCGCGTGCTGGGCGACCCTGAGCAGTTCTGGCGGGTGTGCGACGCCAACAACGCCATGTACCCGCCCGACCTGACAGCGCGCCTGGGCCGCGTCCTGCGAGTGGCCATGCCGCAGCCATAACCCAACGGCCTGCGTATGGTCGCAGACGTATCGAAAGGCACCCTATGTTATTAGGCGTACATCTAACTCTCTTGATCGGGCCGACGATTGCCGTCCCCGCCCCGGTGCAACTGACCGAGGCGCTGCAAAGCGTGGAGGTCTCGCACAGCGACGAGAGGCAATCGGGCTTCCAGATCACATTCCAGATCGGGCGCTCCGGGCCTGCCGACCTGCTCGATTACGCGCTGGTCAGCAACCCGCTGGTCAAGCCCTTCAACCGGGTCGTGGTCATCGTGACCTTCAGCGCCACCCCGGTGGTGCTCATGGACGGCATCATAACCCACCAGCAGGTCTCGCCCAGCAACCAGCCCGGCACGTCCACTATGACCCTCACCGGGGAGGATGTCAGCGTCATGATGGACCGCGAGGAAAAGTCAGCCGAGCACCCGGCCCAGGACGAGACGATCATCGCGCTCAAGCTGATCGCCAGCTACGCCCAGTACGGCCTGATCCCGATGGTGCTGCCACCTCCGGTCATCGACCCGCCGATCCCTATCGAGCGCACGCCCGTGCAGCAGGCGACCGATTTGCAGTACCTCAAGCAGATGGCGGCACGCTACGGCTACGTCTTCTACATCACGCCGGGCCCGGCCCCCCTCACCAACACCGCCTACTGGGGACCGCCCGTGCGCCTGGGCGTCCCACAGTCCGCGCTCACGGTCAACATGGGCGCGGAGACCAATGTCGAGAGCTTCAACGTGCGCAACAACGCACTTGAGCCGACTATGGTGGAAGGCAAGGTGCAGGACCGCACTACCAATCAGAGCATGCCGGTGCAGACTTTCGCCAGCCTTCGCCCGCCCCTGGCCGCCTTCCCGGCATGGCTGGTCAACCAGGCCAACGCACGGCGCGTCCAGTTCCGCGAGAGCGGCGTCAACACCGCGCAAGCCTTCGGGCGCGCCCAGGGCATAACCGACGCCTCCATTGACGCCGTCGTTGCCGAGGGCGACCTGGACGCCACCCGCTACGGCAACTTGCTACAGCCGCGCGGGCTTGTGGGCGTGCGCGGCGCTGGCTACCTGCACGACGGCTTCTGGTACGTCAAGAGCGTGACACACACGATCCGCAAGGGCCAGTACAAACAACATTTCACCCTGTCTCGCGAGGGGCTAGGGTCTACAGTGCCAATGGTGATTCCATGAGCCAGTTTTTCGGCAAGTATCGCGGTAAAGTCGCCCAGAACATAGACCCTATGCAACTGGGGCGGGTGCAGGTCAGCGTGCCTGCGGTGCTGGGTGAGGGGAGCATGAGTTGGGCGATGCCCTGCGCTCCCTACGGCGGGTCGGGCGTCGGCTTCTTCGCGGTGCCGCCTGTGGGGGCCAACGTCTGGGTGGAGTTCGAGGGGGGCGATTCCGACTACCCGATCTGGAGCGGCTGCTTCTGGGGGGTGGGCGAGGTGCCCGCCCAGCCTGCCTTGCCCCAGATGAAGGTGTGGAAGACCGACGGTATCACGTTGACGTTGAGCGACATCCCCGGCGCGGGCGGGGTTACCCTGGAAGTCAACCCGCCTGTGGTGGCTACACCGCTCAAGATGGTGTTCAACTCAGCCGGGATCGAGATCACCAACGGAGCCGCCAGCGTCAAGCTCACCCCGGCGAGCGTCTCGCTCAACAATGGCGCGCTGGAGGTGATCTGATGCCCGGCTTTCTGCTGCATGTCGGCGCGACCGTGATGTGCTCGCATGGTGGCCAGGCCCAGCCGACCGCGCCTAACCCGCGCGTCATGGTAGGCGGGCAGCCCGTCGTGACCCAGTCCGCCCCTTATATGGTCGCCGGTTGCGCCTTCGTGCCGCCCGGTGGCAATGGCCCATGCGTCACCGCGCAGTGGGTGGTCGGCGCGACTCGCGTACTTGCGGGCGGGGTGCCCGTGCTGTTGCAAGACAGCCAGGCCGTCTGCACACCGACGGGCACGCCTTTGATGATCGCGGTGACCCAGGTGCGGGTGAGGGGGATGTGATGCAGATAGACTATCCATACCATTTCGACGGGCGGAGCCGTACAGCCACCACGAACCAGGACGACCACATCCGGGACATGATCGAGCAGTTGCTCTTCACCGTGCCGGGCGAGCGGGTCAACCGGCCCACCTTCGGCACCGGGCTGCTGCAACTCGTCTTCGCGCCCAACAGCGATGAGCTTGCCACCGCCACCCAGTTCCTGGTGCAGGCCGCGCTGCAAAAATGGCTGGGCGATCTTATCCAGGTTGACGCGGTGGCCGTCAAGAATATCGACTCGACCCTGGAAGTGACCGTCCAGTACACCGTCCGGCGCAACCAGCAGAGGCAGGTAGCGCAGTTCTCGCGCGAGGTCTAAGAGGTCTAAGATGGTGACTCAGTATCGCTGCGAAAACCAGGCCCGGCGGATAGCCGTCCGCGAGACGCTCGCACCCGACGGCACTCCGCTGCGCAATGGGATTGACTTCCTGGAAGTGGGCGCGGACCAGAGGACGCTGCGGGTATATTTCATCCACGACCTGCCCGCAAGCCCCGGCCCGGTGCTGACGCGAGACAATGTGCGGATAGAAGGCGGCGTGCGCATCAAGGGGATTCGGGTCGAAGGGGTAAGCTCGGCGGGCAACCTGCTCACGGTGGTCGCTGACAGGTCGGGCGATTTCTCCACCTATACCCTGCGACTCGTCCCCTCACCAACTGACGCCCCCTTGCCCGGTAATATAGATACGCAACTCGCCAGGGTGCCTTTCACGTTCAAGGTTGATTGCCCCAGCGAATTCGACTGCGCCCCGGAGACGGCCTGCCCGCCCGCCAAACCCGTAGAGCCGCTCATAGACTACCTGGCAAAGGATTACGCCAGCTTCCGCCGCCTGATGCTCGACCGCATGGCCGTGATAATGCCCGACTGGCGCGAGCGCAACCCAGCCGATATAGGCATCGCCGTCGTCGAGGTGCTGGCCTACGTCGCCGACCAGCTCAGCTACTACCAGGACGCCGTCGGCACCGAAGCCTATCTGGGCACGGCGCGCAAGCGGGTGTCGGTCCGCCGCCACGCGCGATTGCTCGATTACCCGATGCACGACGGGGCCAACGCGCGGGCATGGGTCCAGGTCCAGGTGAACGCAGATGACGTGCATCTTGAGCGCGGCACGCAGATGCTGACAAGGATAGACGCTGAGCGTGGCGCATTGAACCTCACTGCCCAGGAGTTGGAGTTAGCCGTCAACCAGGGTGCCCAGGTATTCGAGACGATGCACGATGTCAATCTGTTCAAAGGGCACAACGAGATCGCTTTCTATACCTGGGGCGACGAGTCATGCTGCCTGCCGCGGGGGGCCACGCGAGCCACGCTGCGCAACCCCGGCAACGCGCTGCAAAACCTGGCGGCGGGCGACGTGCTGATCTTCGAGGAGGTGCGCGGGCCAATAACGGGACTGCTGGCCGACGCCGACCCGACCCACCGCCATGCCGTGCGCCTCACCAACGTTACTTTCACGGAAGACCCCCTCTTCCCGGAGAACCCTGCGGACCCGCCCGGCAGCCAGCGCCTACGTGTGGCCGAGGTGGAGTGGGCGAACACCGACGCTCTAGTAAATTTCCCGCTCTGCCTCGATGAGTTCGATGACCCCACAACTCCCGGCGTGAAGCAGCCCGTGAGCGTGGCGCGGGGCAACATTGTCCTGGCCGACCACGGGCGTACAATCTCCGCAGTACCTCCGCCCTCGCCGCCCTCATTGTCCTCGCTATCCTCACTGTCTTCGTTACCCACGCCGCCAACGCCGCCCTCAAACGTCAACGGTGACGCCTTGCCTCAGTTGACGCGCGGGCCACTGACGCAGCAGGGCCGCGTCCGGGGCAGGTTTGGACGGTTGCTGCGCGACCCGAATACGGGGCAACCCGCCCTGTTCGACTCCAACGCCCCGGCCAGCACGGCGCTCCGGTGGCAGATGGGCGATGTGCTGCCCGCGATCACGCTGTTGGAGAATGGCACCGAGAACATCATCTGGCACCCGCAGCGCGATCTCCTGAACAGTGGCCGCTTCGCATCCGAATTCGTGGTGGAAACAGAGGATGACGGCACGGCCTCGCTGCGATTCGGCGATGGCGTGGAGGGCCGCGAGCCTCCCCCCGGCTTGCTGCCGACTTACCGCGTGGGCAATGGGCGCGCCGGTAACGTAGGCGCTGATGCTATCGCCCATGTGCTGTCGAACGATCCTGCCATCTTAGACGTTCGCAACCCCCTGGCTGCCAGGGGCGGCACCGAGCCGGAGTCCATCGAGCAGGTGCGCCTCTACGCCCCGGAGGCTTTCCGCACCCAGGAGCGAGCCGTCACCGCCAGCGACTACGCCGAGGTCGCGGGCCGCCACCCTGAGGTACAGAAGGCGGCGGCCACCATGCGCTGGACGGGTAGCTGGTATACAGTGTTCATTACGGTGGACCGCATAGGCGGGCTACCCATAGACGCGGCGTTCGAAGACGACCTGCGCGCCTTCCTCGACCGCTTCCGCATGGCAGGCCATGACGTGGAGATTGACGCGCCGCAATTCGTGCCATTGGACATCATGCTGACAGGTTGCGCGGCGCCCGGCCACTTCCCAAGCGACGTTGAGCATGCGCTCCTTGAGATCTTCAGCAACGTAGACCTGCCCGGTGGGCGGCGCGGGTTCTTCCACCCTGATAACTTCACCTTCGGCCAGCCCGTATACCTCAGCCGGATCATCGCTTCGGCAATGCAGGTGCCGGGGGTGGCCTGGGTGGAGGCGACACGTTTTGGGCGCTGGGGCCAAAACCCCCACGATGAGCTAGCCAACGGCCTGATCACCTTCGGGAGGTTGGAGATCGCCCGCCTGGACAACGACCCCAACAGGCGCGAGAACGGCAAGATCGAATTCGAACTGGGAGGTAGCTGATGAGTACGACCGGCATCTCCACCCCGGACGACAACTGCGGATGCTGCGAAGGCGTCCATGTGCTAACTCCCAACCCGCACGAGAACCGGCCCGGCCTGCCTGCCCTGGCTTACCGAATCGGCACCCACAGCAGCTTCAAAATGACGATGCAGGCGGGCCTGTCGGACCCCAGGCTGAGCGGCTTGCAGACGCGGGACGATGACGACCCCTCTATGGCGATAATTGACGCCTGGGCCACCGTTGCCGACGTGCTGACCTTCTACCAGGAGCGTATCGCCAACGAGGGTTACTTGCGCACGGCGACCGAGCGCCGCTCCGTGCTGGAACTGGCGCGGGCCATCGGCTACGAACTCAACCCTGGGGTAGCCGCTGGCACGCTCCTGGCCTTCACGATGGAGGACGCGCCGGGCCAGTTGAACGCCGCAACCGTCGCCCAGACCACACTTACCCCCACCGGCCAGTCGGTGGAGGACGACCCCAACGCCCCAGGCAGCGCGCTCGTGCCGTTGGGCACGCGGGTGCTGAGCATCCCTGCTCAAGGCAAGCTCCCGCAAACCTTCGAGACGGTCCAGCCTATCCGGGCGCGCGTCGAGTGGAACGCCTTGCGCCCCCGCCTGGTCCAGCCGCAGAGGCTGGTCATCGACGGCGGCGTGCTCAAGCTGGTGGGGCTGGACGGCACGACAATCCCCGCCCAGCAACTCTACCTGGCTGGCACCGGCACGAACCTCAAGGCGGGCGACCTGTTGCTGATGGCCGTGCTGAATAGTGCGGGCGTGCTGCAACCCCTCCCCATCGCCGTCCGCGCCGTCGTGGCCGAGCCTGAACTCAGCCGAACGCGCGTGGACCTGGCGGGCAACCTCTCCGGTACGCCCATACTGCCCGCCGTCAGCCCCCCCACGCAGCCGGTAGCCGATGCCCCACCAGACCTGCAAGGGCCGCACCTCCCACTAAACAATACGAACGTTGAGACTTATATCCTGCAACGGAGGTGGCGCGAGTCTGAACTGAGCGCCTTCCTCAAGGCACAGGGGTGGAGCGCCCGCAAGGTCGCCAGGACCGTGAACTCGCCACGCGTGAAGGTATCTGCGCCGCCTATGGAGGGGGTGTTTGCCTTCCGTGCCCGGCTGGGGTTCTTCGGCCACAACGCGCCCGCGTACAACAGCCTGCCGGTACAGGGAGATGTGCTGCGCGGTGATGCTTTCCCCAACAACTGGGACGGCTCCTCCGGGTGGGAAATTTGGAGAGACCCCAACAAGCTGGCCGACTCGATATTCCGCGCCGTAAATACCGGCTCAGTCAAAGGCTCATTCGCTATGGATAGCCGGGAGGCTACGCCGGTACAAGGCATCGAGCCTGAGATGCCGGCGGAGGCACGGATCGAGGCCCCTCGTGCCGCAATAACTGGTATCGAATTAAAGGAAGACGTGCGGTTCACACACTTCGATCCCTACTGGGATGACGCTCACGTATATCTTGAGCGGGCCGTCCAGGGTCTCGTCGGCAACGGTTGGGCAGTATTCGAGTTGCCGAAGGCTCAATACACCGTCTACCAGGTGAGCGAGGTCAACGAGGCATCGCTGGCGGCCTTCAGCGTGAGTGGCAAAGCGAGCGGGCTGCTGCTGAAAAACGCGGATGGTAGCCCCCTGACGCGTAAGGCCACCCTGACCGTGCGCAAGACCGGCGCTCACGTGCAGAGCGAGTGCATGGCCCTGGTTGATGTGCCGATCCAGGAGGCGATAGCGGCGGGCGCGGCAGGTATGGCGCTCGACCGGCTTGTGCTGGGCCTGCAAGTGGGCCAGGAACTGATACTCAGTGGCGAGCGTGCCGATCTGCCGGGCGTGGCCGTCAGCGAAACGGTCATTCTGTCCGACATCATCCACGACAAGGGCTACACCACGCTCTATTTCCTTTCCCCACTACAGTATAGCTACACCCGCAGTACCGTGCTGCTCACCGCCAACCTGGCGCGGGCGACCCACGGTGAGACGACGCGCGAGGCGTTGGGCAACGGCGACGGCTCCCTACCCAACCAGCGCTTCGTGCTCAAGAAGCCTCCCCTGACCTACGTCTCGGCCCCGACACCGAGCGGCGGCAAGAGCACCCTCGAAGTGCGCGTGGACGGCGTGCTCTGGCAGCAGGTCTCCTCCCTGTACGGTCTCGGCCCCCGCAGCCAGAACTACGTCGTGCGCATCGGTGACGACGGCAAAGCGACAGTCATCTTCGGCGACGGCCAGAGCGGTGCGCGGCTCCCGACCGGCCAGGAAAACGTCATCGCTACCTACCGCACAGGCACCGGCCCCGATGGCGAGGTGAGCGCGGGCAGCCTGACCCTGCTGCAAACCCGCCCGCTAGGCATCCGGGGCGTGACCAACCCCCTTTCCGCCGGTGGCGCGGAAGCCCCGGAGACGCTCGCAACCGCGCGCACCAACGCACCCCTGACGGTGCTCACCCTGGACCGCATCGTGTCATTGCAGGACTTCGAGGACTTCGCCCGCGCCTTCGCCGGGATCGGCAAGGCCCAGGCCACGATGCTGTGGAACGGTCAGCGCGCCGTCGTCCAGGTGACCGTCGCCACCGCCCGCGGGGACACGGTAGCCTCTACCTCCGACCTGGGTAAGAACTTGCGCAAGGCCATAGACGCCGCCCGCGACCAGTTGCAGCAGGTGGATATTGCCGGTTTCCGCCCCCGCACTTTCAGCCTGGACGCCGGGGTGCTGGTAGATAGCCGCTATGTCGCCGCCGACGTACTGGCGCAGGTAACAACCGCACTGCTGGGGACCTTCTCCTTCGAGACGCGCAGCTTCAGCCAGCCTGTGACTTCCGCAGAGGTTATCGCGGCGGTGCAGGCGATACCCGGCGTGATCGCCGTAGACCTGAATACGCTCACGCCCGATAACGGCACGCGCCCTGCCGACCGGCCTCCCACTCTGCTCTCCGCCGATACCGCCCACGTAGGCCAGGGCGCGGAGCTGCTGACCATCAACCCCAGCGGCATCAAGCTGAAGGAGATGACCATATGAGCCAGCCGCCCGCCGACCGCCTCTACAACCTCCTACCGGCAGTCTACCGCATCGAGGACGCGGGAGAGGGCGAGCCGCTGCGCGCATTGCTGGCGGTTATCGAGCGAGAAGTCGGGAAACTGCAAGGCGATATAGCGGGCCTGTACGACAACTGGTTCATCGAAACGTGCGACGAGTGGGTGGTGCCCTACATCGGCGACTTGCTGCGTGTGCGCGGGCTGCACCCCCTGGGTCCCGGCGGTTTCAGCCAGCGCGCCTACGTTGCCAACACCCTCGCGTACCGCCGCCGCAAAGGCACCGCCGCGGTGTTGGAGCAACTGGCGCGGGACGTGACGGGCTGGCCCGCCCGCGCGGTCGAGTTCTTTGAGTTGCTCAGCACGACCCAGCATATGAATCACGTCCGCCCCCGGAACCATCGCACGCCCGACCTGCGCGACATCAACCGCCTGGACCTCCTCAACACGCCGTTCGACACCATCGCCCACACGGGGGAGGTGCGGCATATAGACACGCGGCGCGGCAAATACAACGTCCCCAACATCGGGCTGTTCCTGTGGCGGCTGCAAAGCTACGCCATCGCCCTGGGGACGCCCCGTCCCGCCGCCGATCCGCCCGATGGACGCTACTGGTTCAGCCCACTCGGCAACGACATGGCGCTCTTCACCCGCCCGCAGACCGAGAGCGAGATCACCCACCTGGCCGACGAGACAAACGTGCCGGGTCCAATCCGCCAGGTTGCCTTCTACTTCGACCTGGCGGACTACCAGGCCCGCTACACGAGCATCCCGCTCGATGACCGACCCGCCAATAGCATCTACTACGGCCCGAACGGCAGCCTGGACATCATCGCAGACGGCACACCTAAGCCGCCGATGGACATAATCTGTATGGACTTGCGCGACTGGGACCGTCCCCCGGCAGGCAAGGTGGGCGTAGACATCGTGCGTGGGCGGCTGGCCTTCCCAATAGACGTCGTACCCGGCGTGGTAGAGGTCAGCTACAACTATGGCTTCAGCGACGACATAGGCGGCGGCCCCTACGACAGGCGTCGCCGGGCGCGGCCAACCCATGAAGGCCCTGGCGGGCCGGATACGGTTGCCGTGCCCGGCGCGCTCAGCACGCTGATTCGCGTGCCATCCGCGGGCATCACCACCCTGGCCGGCGCGCTGGCGGTATGGGACGCGGCAGGCCACCCGCGAGCCATGATCCAACTGGAAGGCGATGACAATCGCACCTACCAGGAGGACCTGGCCATCAACATGGCGGGGGCCGAACTGGTGATCCAGGCGGCTAACCACAAGCGCCCCGTGCTGGTAGGCGATATAACCGTGACGGGCGGCACGGGCGAGGAGCGCTTCACTCTCAACGGTCTATGGATTGAGGGTACCCTGGGGCTGCAAGGCAACCTGGGTGAAGTGACCCTGGCGCATTGCACGCTGGTGCCGGGGCTGGGCCTGGACGAGAGCGGCGCGCCGAAGCAACCAGACGCCCCCAGCGTGATCGTGGCCGCCACCAACGACCGTCTCAATTTGACTATAGACCACAGCATCACGGGTGCCCTGCGCGTGTCTACCGATGTAGCCGCCCTGGCCGTGCGCGACAGTATAATCGACTCGCCCTTACGCGGACGCCGGGCCGTAGTGCTGCCCGTGTTGGTTTCCGGCAACTTATCGCCCTTCCCGGCGCTCGGACCGGGCACACCGAAGGTCGTCAACGTCACCATCGGAGACGACGGCCCGTACCCGGCAACGCTGTCGGCCGCGCCTGGCAGTCTCGGTGAGGCTCGCGACCAACTTCAGGCGGCAATCCAATCCGCCCACGACAGCCTGGCCTTCACAGGCGCACGAGTGATTACCGTAGGCAGCCGTTTCCTGGCCGTCCTACCCGGAGTGCCGGACCCCATCCTGATCGAACCTGCGGGCACCGATCCTACAGCCGCCCAGCTTCGCCTGGTCGCCGGCGACTCCCGGCAGGTTGACGCGTTGTTGGGTGGCTCTATGTCAGGCTTCACCGGTACGCAAGCGTCAGCGCCGCAGGTCAGCGTCACCATCGGTGGCGAAGGCCCGCATACCGCCGCGTTGGCCTCGGCCCCCACCACGCTGGCGCAGGCCCGCGACCAACTTCAAGATGCCATTCGAGCCGCGCACGCCTCGGAGGCCTTCACCGGCACGCTGGTAGGCATAGCAGACGACCGGCTGGTCGTACTACCTGGCACAGATGAGGCCGAAGTCCTTTTTGGCGTGGCACCGGCAGACGCGACCACGCTTACAGACCTGGCACTGGAGAGCGACCGTCCGGCGATAGCCGGCAGCCCCGGCGGGCGGCAGCCAGGCCCACCGGCCACCCTTGAGAGGGTAACTATTTTCGGTACGACTTATGTCAAGGAATTGACCCTGGCCTCGGAGGTTATCTTCGTTGATCCGGTGCGCGCCGCGCACCGCCAGGCCGGGTGCGTGCGGTTCAGTTACGTTCCACCCGGCTCGCGCACGCCCCAGTGTTACCGTTGCCAGCCCGAACTGAGCATCACCACTCAGACGGCGGAGGCCAAAGAGCAGGCCAAAGCGGATAACGTCATATTGACCCCGGCGGCGAGCGCGGTTATCGAAGCCACTATTGAGGCTCGCGTGCGCGCCTCGATAGTCCCCTCATTCACCTCCACCCATTACGGGGCACCGGCCTACGCGCAGTTGAGCCAGGTGTGCCCTCGCGAGATCACAACCGGGGCGGGGGACGGCTCCGAGATGGGCGTCTTCAGCAGCTTGAAACAGCCCCAGCGCGAAGCCAACCTGCGCACCGCCCTCAACGAATATCTGCGCTTCGGGCTGGAAGCCGGCATCTTCTACGTCAGCTAAGGAGAATACCATGCAGGGTGATATTACGCGGTCAACCTTCCGGCGGGAGAACCACTATGATAGCGTCCGCATGCAGCAGGGCCGCGTGCAGCTTGATGCCGACTGGAACGAGCAGGTCGAGATTCAGCAATACCTCGACCATACCATCCACACCGACCTGATTGGCCCCTGCGGCGTGCCAAAAGGTGAAGACGGCGGCTTCGCGGTGGAGGTGCAGGGCGGCGTGCTGGTCAGCACGGCGGGGCGCATCTACGTAGATGGCATCCTGTGCGAAAACGAGCAGCAGGTGGCCCTCACCGGCCAGCCCGATCTGCCCGATTTCACCCTACCCGACGAAGCCGGGCTTTACCTGGCTTACCTGGATGTCTGGGAGCGCGGCATCACGGCGCTGGACGACCCTCGTATCCGAGAGGTAGCCCTGGGCGGGCCAGACACGGCCACCAGGACGAGGGTCGTCTGGCAGATCAAGCTGCTGCCTGTCGGGGACCCCGATCCGGCGATTAACTGCGACACCGTCTTCCCCGCCTGGGACGGCCTTGTGGGCGCGCAGAGTGGTAGGCTCACCGGGCGCGCCGAGCCTGAGTCGGGCGCGCCCAACCCCTGCGTCGTGCCGCCGGGCGCGGGCTACCGCCGCCTGGAAAACCAGCTATACCGGGTCGAGATACACCGGGGCGGCCCGGTGGGCACAGCCACCTTCAAATGGTCACGCGAGAACGGGTCCATCCAGACCGGCTGGGTGGGGCAAAGCGTCAACAACCTCATGATTAGCGCACCGGGACGCGACAGCGTGCTCGGCTTCGCCACCGACCAGTGGGTCGAGTTGACCGATGACGCTAACGAACTGTTCGATGACATACTCCACCCCACGGGCAACCCCGGCACGCTGGTCAAGCTGCTCAAGGCTGAAGGCAATGTGCTGACCATCGACCCCGCGACGGCCACAGGCAGCGTTACGCTGGCAGACTTTCCCCGGAACCCCAAGATACGGCGCTGGGACCAGCCATCAGGCATGCCTGCCGAAGTTGTGGTGGAGATACCTGCCGCAAATGGCGGTTACCTCGCCCTGGAAGATGGCGTAGAGATACGCTTTGAGGAGGGCGCGACCTACCGGGCAGGCGACTACTGGCTCATCCCCGCCCGCACCATTACGGGCGACGTCGAGTGGCCGCGCGATGCCGCGAACGCCCCCATCCCGCAGCCGCCGAACGGCAACCGCCACCACTATTGCCGTTTGGCGCTGATGAGCTTTGTAGACAAAACCTGGCAGGTGGTCGATGATTGCCGGCCCCGCTTCCCAACCCTGACGCAGATTTGCGCCGAAGACGTCTGCTTCGACAACACAAACTGCCAGTTAGTGGACGTGGAGACGGTGCAAGACGCCCTTGAACGGCTGTGCGCGGAGAGCGATCTGCGCTTCCACAACAAGCATCTTCACGGCTGGGGTGTCGTTTGCGGTTTGCAGGCGACCTGTGGGCCGGACGGAGAGGAGGAGCGCCGCACCCATGTGACCGTCCACTCAGGATACGCTATAGACTGCGAGGGGAACGACATCCAGATTCTGGAGGACGAGACCCTCGATATTATGGGGATGATTGACATCTTGCGGCGGCAAAACCCGGACGACCCGCCGCTGGACGATAAAGGCAATGGCGAAGTTAGCATGGTCCTGGGCCTGCGGGAGCGCCAGCACGTCATAAACATCGAGAAGTACCGCCCGAAAGGGGACGACTGGAAGATTCTGCTCGCCGGGACGATGCTCCTGGACATTTACAACGACTGCATCAAGAATATCGAGGACTTTCTGCGCGAGCAATTGACCGTGCCGCCCGAGGAAGAGGGTCAACCGGCAGGCCCGGCCAGCCAGCGCGTATCGGCCCTCTCCAACCTGCTGGCCCAGGGGATCAACCCCAAGACCGGACAGCGGCTCTTCCTGTCGAGGCGCGAGCACGACATCCTGCGCGACTTCTATAATAAGCTGCGTGATATTCTGCAAAGCGAGACTTTCTGCGCTCTATTCGACGACGCCAGGCCCTACCCGGACTACCCGGAGCAACTGGGCCGAATGAATACTATCTTCGCCAAAGGCGAGCATCAGAGGCTGCGGTTGAGGCGCGGCGTCAGGCCCACCGGCCTCGAAGGTTATTCGGTAGGGCCTGGCCTGAACCCGCTCAGGCCTGCTACGACGATCAACCGCTACAACCTGGAGAAGGGCGTGCTGATTAGCCGGATCGACCCGATTGCAGGCACAGAGATCGGCGGGGACAAAAAATCGGAGGCTAAGACCGACAGCGGCGCAGGTTCCATACAGGATGTGGCTTTCTCGCCCGATGGGCGGCGGATTTACGTGATCGCGCCGACGCGCAACGAGGAAAACACCTTCTTCCGCGTCGGTGATTTCGACCTGCGAGGCAACATCACCTGGCGGCCTCTCGTCACCATCTGCGGCACGAAACTGGTGACGCTGGCGACCACGCGGGCCGACCCGGCGAATGTCTACGCCATCGGCATGACCAGAGTCTCAGCTCAGCCAGGCGGCTCTACAAGGGCCCAGGTCCGGGGCAAGGGCCTCTACAGGATCAACCCTGAGAACGTAGATCCCAATATGGAGCCGGTCAAGGTCTTCAACAGCGTGGGCCACCTGGTGATAACGGGTGACGGGCGGGCCTTCGCCACCGCCGCCCCGCCCAACACTGAGGCCCTCAGCTACCTATCCATCGTGGGGGTGCAGCTCCCTGGCCTTACGCCACTTTTTCAGGGCAACGCCGATTCCTTCACGGTCGATCAAGGCCATGACGATATCGCCGTATCCCTGAAAGGCGAAGGGGCTGAGAGGGACATTATCTACGTGGTCACAGGCCCTGTCCAGGGGAGGAAATCGATTCAGGCTTTCGACATGAACGCTCGCCGGATTGGTGAGCCTGTGAGCGTGCCCGACACCGCTATACGCCTGCAGCCATACGCTCCCACGAATTCGTTACTCATGACCTGGGAGGACGATTACTCGGTGCGGCTAATAGATATGCGCACTCATCAACTGGTGCAGGACTACCTGTTACCGACGCAAGTCAACCCTATCGCTCTCGCCGCAGACAGGGAGAGCCAGCGCCTCTTCGTGCTGAACTACCTCAGCAACACTATGACCACAGCGGAGAGAGCAGTACTGCGTCCCGACTTCCGTTTCCCCCTGGCGGCGCTGGCCGCGTACCGCAAGCAGGCGGTCGAGGCGTTCGCCGATCTGACGGCAGCTTTCTTGCAATACCTGAAGGATTGCCTGTGCGAGCACTTCCTGGTGAACTGCCCGGAATGCACAGGCGATGAAAAACTCTACCTGGGCTGCGTTAGCATCCGGGACAACCAGGTCTACAAGATTTGCAACTTCACGGGACGTAAGACGGTCGGCAGCTTCCCGACCTGGGGCTACTGGCTGTCGCTTGTGCCTATCATTCCGTTGTTGCATCGGGTCATCGAGGAATTCTGCTGCATGGTGCTGCCCGACATCTTCCGCTACACTGCTCCCGAATTCGACCAGGAGCAGACGTTCACTGCCGAGCCGCGTGTGCGGGGTAGCTCCGTCCGCTCAGGGTTTGCCTTCATGCAGGGCGCTGACGTGGGCACGCTGGTGCGGAACGTGTTCAACAAAGGGCATGTGGCAGGCAATCTGCTGGGCCGGGTGCTGCAACAGCCGGAGTCGCGTGCCACTCTGGTCGTTCCCCGCGTCGTAACGTCCGACATCGTGGACCAGCCCACGGACGAAGTAAAGACCCGCCTTGAGGGCCATGGCGTCCAGGTGCGCCGGGTACCCTTCGACCCTGCGGACGCGTCAGGGCTGGCGGCTAACCTGGGCGGCTTCTTACGGCAGCCTGCGCCGGGCAGCGCGGTCACCCTGCACGAGGAGGATGGCAAGGTCGTCTACTATAGCGTAGCCCCGCAAGACCCATCTACCCAGGAACTGCGGGGCCACATCACTACCCTATCCGACTCGCTGCAGGCCAGGGACGTTGAATTGCAGCAGTTGCGCACCCAGGTGGACGCTCAGCGCGCTACGTTGAGCGAGGTCGAAACCGTAAAAACCACCCTTGCCGGCACGCAGGAAAAGCTTAGCCAGAGGGAAGCGGAGATAGGCACGCTTCGCACCCAACTCCAGGACCTGCAACGCGTCCAGGCCGACCTGGTCAAGCAAGCGTCACCCGAACGGGTGAAGGCGCTCGAAACTCAATTGACCGAACTGCACAAGTTCCGCGATGAGGTGCAGAAGTTCATCAAGAACCAACCACCACCGCGATAGAAAGAATCGAAGAGTAAATGTTCATGTAGGGGCGACCCGCATGCTCGCCCTGGTTGGGATGGCGTACCATGTTTGAGTGCTGCCCCCGCCAGGGCGAGCATGCGGGCCGCCCCTACGCCTATTGCCTCTTTGTTGTGGCAAAGAAACCTCCATAACACCCCGAACAAAACGGCATGCTCATGGATAGTACAGCCGGAAGGCCTTCACATTGTTGCAGGGGAGCTTGAATGGAGGAGAGCGAAGCGCTCGCCAGGCTCAGGGATGGCGACATTGCCGGACTGGAAAAGCTTGTCGCGCTCTACCAGTCGCAGGCGCTCGATGTTGCCTATATCATCAGCCACGACCGGACCCTGGCAGAGGATGTCGTGCAAACAGCCTTCCTCCGTGCCTACGAACGCATAGCGCAGCTTCGTCTCGGCAGCCCGTTCGGCCCCTGGTTCTTGCGTAGCGTCGTCAACGATACCCTCAAGGCCGTCACCCGCTCGCATAACGTGTCGCTCGATACTGAAGCCCTGGAGCAATCAGGCCATCTGGTCAGCCACGACAGGAGCGCGTACGAACTGATCGAAGCAGCCGAAACGCGGGAGGCTATCTGGGACGCGCTTGACCGGCTCTCCCCCGCCCAGCGCGCCGCCGTAGTTATGCGCTACTACCTCGACCTGACCGATACCGAAGTGGCGGAAGCGCTACACGCCCCACCAGGCACGGTGCGCCGCAGACTCCACGATGGCCGCAGGAGGTTGCGCAGCCTCCTGCCAGCCTGGGTCTTGAAGCCGCAAGACTGACTCGTAACTACCTGGCAATGAGCTTCCCATGCCGGAGAACAGCTATGGAAAGAGAAGAGATAAAGGAGGCAGTGGAAATGTACGCAATGCGCGAGCAATCGCTCAGGCCAGACCTTTGGCCTGCCATCTCTCGGAAACTGTTGGCGGCCAACCCCCGCGAGGCACATAGTTCGCCAAACGCCATCCTATCCCGCAGGCGCGCTCTTCCGTCCCGCCTGCTCCTTGTACCCGTCGTGGTGGCCCTTCTCATCGTTTCGACTATACTCTTCCTGCGCCTGCAACCCCCATCCACCGCGAGCGCCATGCAAGCATTCCGCCACGCCCAGGAACTGGCGAGCGGCGCTGATACCTCGTCCTTCGACACCTTTCATGGTGTAACTGTCGGAGAGTTCAAAAGTGAATTCGGCCCCGGGGTGGTCAGAGTGTGGCGTGAAGAGTGGTTCCAGGCCCCCGACCACTACTGCCGTAATATAGTCAACACCCCGGCCAGGGGCGACGAGTACCACGAGTCGTGGTGTACAGACGGCGTGGAAGGCTACCTTTATAACAACAGCTTCGACCTCGTCATGCTCCGCGACCCCCGGAGTATCAAGTTCCAGCCATTCAGCCAGGTGAGCCTCGACACCCTGCGCGACAACCTCGGTAGCGACCTCTACGATGTCAGGGTCGAGGGCACCGAGGAGATACTGGGCCGCGTGGCTTACGTCTTCGATATGAGACTCAAGGCTGATCTGCCCAATAACATCCGGACCGACAACGTTCACGTCAGAGCGTGGGTAGACCGAGAGAGGTTCTTCTTCCTGAAGCTGATGGTATGGAACGCCGATGACGCTCTCATCTCCACCCAGAGCTACGAGAGCTTCGAGGTCGGTGGCACCTTACCGCCCGACGTGTTCAAATACACCCCACCACCCAGTGCCTACATCGTGGACCTGCGCACGGCCCAGGATGAGGCGGCGCTCGTAGCGCGGTGGCAAAGCCTCAAGAGCAAAGTCTCTTTCTCCCTGAAGATGGGACCGGCCCAACTGCCACCGTCAAACATAGACTCCGGACTGCCCTATTATGACGCGAGCAAGGGTGTGGTCGCCTTCTCCTACCATTACATCCGAAACAGCGGCGTGCTCGGCATGGACACCGTAATAATCCAGGGTCCGGTATCCGCGCTACCCGTTGATGGCCTGGGAGCCGGACGAGACGTAGAGTACGCAGGTATGACGGGCCGCTTCTACGCCCAGACGATAGACCGAAGAAACGACTACGGCACGCTGGTAGTGGATAGCAACGGAGTGCGTACCATCATCCGCAAGTACTTCACCGGGCAATCCCCCCAGCGGGCCTGGTTGATCTACCGGCAGCTAGAGCTTGTCCCCTAGAATCTCCTGCGGCGAAAGGGCCAGCAAGCAAGAAAGCAACTGTGCAATGTACGGGCATGAGCGTAGCGGGGGTCATGCCTCGCCCCTACCCTACATAAAAGACCTCAACAACCTGTCTAAGGCGCATCGCATTGGACGCAATGCACGCTCTCGACATCCCTGCCGTTCGCCAGGTCGTCTACCCAGTCGCGCAGGCGCACGCCGTTCACCTCCCGCGTGTAGAAGTCCTGGCGAGGCGTGATGCAGTGTTGGTCGCCGCCCGCCACATACGAGCGGAAATTAGGCGCGTTGGCGGCGATCTCCCCCAGGCTGGCCGCCAGCGCGTCCTCCCACGGCCCCGGCGTTGGGGAGGGCAGCGCAGCCGCGAAGTAGAAGCGTTGCTGTACGGCATCGTGCGCCGAGTTGAACTGCGAGAAGGTATAGCCCGGATAGAACCGTGCGATTGCGGTGTAGAACCTGGCAATCGTGAACTCTCCCGGCGCTATCTCGGCCATATCCGGTATCCACGAAGGGAAATTGTCGTGCGCCGCCCAGTCAGTTTGCAGGTCTACGGGGTGGTCGAAGACGTATGCCAGCGAGTCGCCCAACTGCGTCACCCGCGATTTGGGGTAGTGGTTGATGAGATAGGGCGCGAACGTAATCGAGCCGACGCTGCCCGCGCTGCACCCCGTCACGAAGACCGACTCCGGGCTGCTGAAGTGCTCGTATACCCATTCCGTACCCGACGAGCCGTTGACGAACCCCTTGTGGTTGATGGTGACTTCGGTACCGTCTTCGCCCTTGTAGGTCTGCGTCTTGTCGCCCATGTACACGTCGCCTGTGCATGAGGGCATATACAGCGCGTAATAGTCCTTGAAGGGATTCTGAAGGTTGTCCATGTCGAGCACGCCGGGCTGGTACTGCGGGCCGTCCTGGGCGGTCACCGCGTCATCGAAGAAGGTGCTACCTTCGCGGCAGGTCTCGGCGTTCCAGCAGCCCCCGCCGCCCTGGAAATAGACCAGCAGCTTATTCACCGTACCGGGCCGCACCCAGAACGCATAAGGCGTGCCCCGCGCGCAGATCGTCTCCCCGCCCGGCTCTATCTTCGTCCACCCCGCCGCCAACTGCGGGAGGCTCGGCTCATTTGCAACTTCTGTTACCGGAGTGCTACCGGGCGTATCATCCACGCTCGTCTGAGGTGTAGATATATTCATGGCCCCGCCTGGGAGCGGATTGGTTGCCTCTATTCCTGTGACGGTGGCGCTCGGAGAAGCATCACCAGCCCGGGTAGTAGGTGTGGGCGTGCCTTTATCGTCGCTGCACGCAGAGAATGCGAACGCCAGAAGGAGAAGCAACGCGCAGATAATTAGCTTCTTCATATCTACCTCAACTCAGGCATATCCGCCGCGTAGAGCCATGCGTCGAAAAGCTCTTCCAGCTTCTGCCCGCTCACCTCTTCAGACAGCGCGATAAAGTCGTTCGTGCTGGCGTTGCCGTACTTGTACCGCCCGGCGTATGTTTTCAGGATGTTAAAGAACGCTGCATCGCCCACCTGCTGCCGCAGCGCGTGGAGGGTCAGGCCGCCTCGCAGGTAGACGCCCGCGTTGAAGAGGTCGTCGGCAGGCGGGTTGCCCGGTGGCGGCGGGGCTTCTTCCTTGACAACCTGGTGCATCTCATCTATGCGGGCATTGTAAGCGACACGGCCCTCGGTTTGCTCCAACCACAGCCACTGCGCGTATGTCGCGAAACCCTCGTTGAGCCAGATGTCACGCCAGCTTTCCAGGCTGATGCTGTCGCCAAACCACTGGTGCGCCAGCTCGTGTACCACAACCTCCTCGGCCTCCGCATTGCGCGTAGCCACCCCGCGCCCAAAGAGCGACAGGGTCTGCGTTTCAAGTGCGAACCCCAAATCCGTATCCGCCACGACCACCCCATACGCATCAAACGGGTAAGGCCCGAAAATGCTACCCAGGTAGTCCACCATATCAGGGGTGCGTGCGAATGCGTCGTCAAGATCGTCTGCGATGCGCGCCGGAAAGTAGTTGCGTACCGGCACGCCTGCCTTGCTCGTTTGCTCCTGGCGCGTGAACTCGGCTATGTTGACGGTCACAAGGTAGCTCGCCATCGGTTGCGTGCTCTCCCACACATAAGTGGTCGTATCACCTGCCTCTACCATCTCCTTCAGCAGCCCATTTGCCGCCACTACATACGGGTCAGGCACGGTGATACGCATGGTATAAGTCGCCTTGTCGCAGGGGTGGTCGTTCACCGGGTACCACGTAGAGGCACCCGAAGGCTCGCTGGCGACGTATACGCCCTTGTCGTAGCGCGTCCAGCCGATAGTGACGGGCGTACCCTCAAGTTGCGACCCCTCCGGTACGCCCCGGTATGCCACCACGATGGTAAACTCTTCGTTCGCCTTGAGCGGCGCGGCGGGCGCGATCCTCATCTCCCCCTTCTCGCGCATGACTATAGCTTGCTGCCCGTTCACCGCCACGCTCCCTACTTCCAGCCCTTCCAGGTCCAGGTTGAAAGCGTCGAGGTCCTGCGTGGCGAGCGCCCTGATAGTGGCTGAGCCTGAGATTACGTCAGTCTCCATGTTCACGGCCAGGTCCAGCGTATAATGCTGCGCGTCATACCCCGAATTCCCCAATTGCGGGTAGAGAGGGTCGCCCAGGCTGTCAAGCCCAACCGTCCCCTTCTCCGGCGGCGTGCATGCAGCCAGCTTGCTCCTCCCTACAGGTGATGCAGTCGCACCGGCGCTGACCGTCTGCGTAGGACTGGCCTCTCCTGTAGGGGAGGGCGCTGACGCAGGCGATATGGTTGCTGTAGGGCTATATGCTGTCGCGCTCGGCTTCGGCACGGTAGGCGACGGCACTATCTCTGTAGACGTGGCCGTAACAGCCAACGTGACTGTAGGCGTAGGCATGGACGGCACGGTGTTGTCGCAGGCCACCAGCAAGAAGATGCTTGCCAGCAAAGCCAGGTTGGCTATCTTGTTCCGTCTTATCATGAGTCGTGTCCTATCGGGGCGTGATGTTGCATGGGAAGGGATCTATTTCTTGGGAAGTATAAAGCTGTTGCAAAGTCGGGGTATAGGGAAGGCCACCCTAACATCCTTGTCATTCTGAGCGCAGCGAAGAATCTCGTCCCTCGCGCATCCTCTCGCCTTGAGAACTCTGAGAATAAGCATCGTACGCGAGGAACGAGATTCTTCGTTGCGCTCAGAATGACACAGGGGGAGTTGGCTCGCTCTCATCAAACACGTATTCGACTGTGCATTCTATTACGAAAGATGGGTATCACATATAGTTTTATACAGTAAATACCCCTCTTGCGTCAGGCAAGTTCCCGGCCTACGCGTGATGTTGGAAAGCAACATACACACCACACCTAATCCCTCGCCCCTCGCCCCTCGCCCCTCGCCCCT
>DASWMJ010000085.1:0-91290 GCA_036399775.1 Chloroflexia bacterium
ACAATGTGGTCAGGAAGGTGTCGGTGTCAACCATCGTTAGCTCCTTTGTAAGGGTGATCAAGCTAACTTTAGTCCACCGCACCTTTCTGTTCAACTTTCCTCTTTATCTCTCATTTATCTCACACCAAACGTTTCAGTCGCAGGCAACAAATACAAAGTCGCCCTTCGGCGACTAAGATAATACTCTAGCCAGCATAGTCCGCGTAGGCGGACTTTGTTTTCGTAGCCCGCGACTTCAGTCGCCGGGCGGGGCTTGCGAGAATGATTAAGCCTTGGAGAGAGCGGCTCTCTACTTTTAAACTATGTTGAGGGCCGCCACCGTGTGTGCTACTGTGCCCGCTGGCGCGACCACTTCAAGCCTGCTCCGGCTAAGATGATTGCCGCGCCGACACCCGCGAGCACGAGCAAGAGTAAGGGCAGTTGAGTGGAGCCGCTGGTCGGCAGGTCGCTGTCGGGTGCGCCGCCTAGCTCTCTGATGGCGTCGTTGGCCTCCGTCACAAGCTCGGCGCTCGCGGTGGCTACCTTCTTGAGGTCACCTGCCGCGAGATTATCGCGGACTTCGTGCATAGCGGTCTCAAGGTGCTCTTGGGCTTCGGGGTTCGCGGCCTTGATTGCAGCCTCGTTGGAGGCAAAGAGGTCGTGGAAAGTGTCGTATGCCCTCTGGGTGCCGTCCTTGTCGCCGTTGTTCGCCTCGTGCTCTATATTCCCGGCATCGGCGGCCAGCTTTTGCAGCACGCTCAGCATATTGCTGTTGCCGGCATTACCGGCATTACCGGCACTCCCCGTGTTGCTCGCCGGGGCGCTGCTCACACCTAGCTCTCTCGCGGCGTCATTGACTTCACTCACTAGCTCGTTGGAGGCGGCAGAGGCTTTGGTGAAATCTCCTGCCTGGATGCCGTCCCTCACCTCGTGCATTGCCTCCTCGATGTGCTCCTGCGCTTCGGCGTTCTTCGCCTTGATAGCTTCTTCGTTGGCGGCGAAGGTCTCGTGGAACTCGTCGTAGGCCCGTTGCGATCCTTCTTTGTCCTTGTTGGTCGTCTCGCGCACGAGGTCGCCCGCCTCCGCTTGCAGCTTGGTTATAGCGTCGTTGAGGCTCATCGCGGCACCCGACCCGCCGCGTCCTGCAAGCGCGGTCTGTGCGGCCTTCAGGTCTGCCACGAGTTTTTCACCCGCCGTCTCGGCTTCGGGGAACTTCCCTGCCTGCACGGCATCGCGTACGGCGTGCATGTCATCTTCCAGTTTGGCCTGCGTATCGGCGCTCTTCGCCTTGATGGCCTCTTCGTTGGAGGCGAAGGTGGCGTGGTATATCTCATAGGCGTGCAACGAGGCGTCAACTTCCTTCTTCTTGATGGTATTCAGCAATTCGGTAGCATCATCCACGAGCTTGGTCAGCGCCTGGTCAAGGGTCATTGCCTCGCCACTGGCCGCCGCACCCGTTGGCAAATTGCCACACGAGATGACCACCTTCTCGGAGGCGGACCTGTATACCGCGATGGCGTGCTTCTCTTTCGTCAGGTCCGCCAGGGGGGCCTTGACGATAGTCGTGGACTTGCTTTCCTTTACGCTGTCGAGCGCAAAAGCCGTGTCGCTACCGAGGGTGGCGCAAGTACCCTTGTGGACGGAGGCGGGTTGCACGTCGCCCTCCGGCACGTTGAGCATAATCAGCTCTACCTTGGTGGTGCCATCCCCCTGGTCGGTGAGTTGAGCCGAGCCGTCCTCTCCCGAACCATTCTCGTCAATCAGCGTGATGCGTACCACCTTCCCCTGCGCGCTGGCGTGTGGGGTCTGCCCAAATCCCAGCACCAGCAGAGCCGCAACCAAAATCACAAATGCCTTCTTCATGTAAACTCCTTCCTGAATTACCGAATTGATGTATCCCTTACCTGCTATGTCCAACCATCCAACTAGCTAACCCCTAACCCCTAACCCCTGATCCCTGATCCCTGATCCCTGACCACTCGTAACTAATCATCCTCCGGGTGCCGTCCAGGCACGGGAGTAGGCACGATTATGCTGGTCGGGAAGTGGTCCGCCTTGAAATCATCGGCGGTGCCTGCCTCTATCTCCCGTATCGCCTCGTCCACCGTCATATGCCCGTAGAAAGCCTGCTCGATGGCGGCGTTGGCGCGCAACTCAATATCGGGCCAGGTGCCGATCTGCGGGGTGGCGCGCAAAAAAGGCCCCATGTCGAGGAAGATGTGGCTGCTCGTCGGCGGCTTATCGGCTTCCAGATAGACGGGCGATAAGGCGACGCTCATGAGCGAGGGCACCGTGCGCCCCGTCTTAGCTGCTATCACCTGCCCCGTTGGGCCGTTGGCGTATTCAACGAACTTCCAGGCAAGCTCTTTGTTCTTGGACGCCTTCGAGATGCAGTAGGCATCGCTGTGCAGTATGCCCGCTTTCACCTTGCGCTGGGGCAAGGGCGCGACATCCCAGGTAAAGCCGCTGGTGGTCCGCAGGGCAGGCACCACCCTCCTGCTCAACAGCCACATACCGAGCGTGTTGAACATGAAGCGGGTCTGGTCTTTCTCAGAGACGTTTTCTATCTGGCTGGCGACCACGTGGTGCTTTACTTGTAGGTCCACGAAGAACTGGAAGGCTTCCCTGGCTTCGGGCGTATCGAGCGTCATGCGGGTCGGCTTGTTCAGGTCGTCCACTATGTCGCCGCCGTTCTGCCAGACGAAGGGCGCCAGCCTGATAAGCTGCGGGTCTATGCCGACGCCGTAGATTTTCTCGTCCGGGGTGCTCAGCGCGGTTATCGCCTTCGCCGCCGCCAGGAAATCGTCCCACGTCCAGCCATCCTTGGGGTAGGGCACTTTGGCCTTATCGAACAGGTCTTTGTTGTAGTAGACCTCAAGGCTGGACATGTTCATAGGCACGCATTGTAGCTGGCCGTTGAACGTAAAAGGCTGGAGGGGCTTCGTGTAGAAGTCGGACGCGCTGATGACCTGGCTCTTTTCGAGGTAAGGCTCGGCGGGTTCGACCACCCCGGCATTCTGGAGGAGGCCGAAGCGACGATAGTCTATCACCCACACGTCGGGCGGGTCCCCGGCGGCGAAGGAGGTAGCCAGCTTTTGCAGGTGGTTTGGCTGGGAGGGCACGGCCTCCGTGTTGATCTTGACGCCAGGGTTAGCTTCCTGGAAGCCCTTCGCAACATCAACGAAAGCCTTAGCCTCGGCAGGCTCGCCAAAGACGAGGAAGCGGATCTCGCCGCTCAAGGAAGCCTGCGGGGTAGCCTGGTCGCCGGGCGCGGCGCTCGTGGCCTCCGCGCCGGGGCCGTCTGTGGCCGTCGAAGCAACGGGAGTAGCGGGCGCTGTGGGAGGCGTAGGCGTCGCGTTCTCCCCGCCGCACGAGGCGAGCAATAGGGAGGAAATCACCAGGACCGTGAGCGCACGGAAAAGAGTAAATCGTGAGGATTTCAAAGGGTGAGCCTTTCTTCGGGACAGAAGGATATTCCGTTTATGCGCGGCCTGCTCGCATAATAGGCGCGGCGGGGAGGTCCGCCTGCGAGGTCCGCGGCGTTCCTGGAACCTATAATTATAGAAAGGCTTTTAAAGGGGAGTCAAATAACTTGGTAGCTTAATATTATCGGCCACATACTAATTTGCTACTCTGCTTCTACTAATCTACTTATGTGGAGACAGGCACGGCGGCCTGCGTTGTTTGGCGTCGGAGCCAGGGCAGCCACACGATGGTCAGGGCCATCGCCACGCCTGCCGTCCACGCTCCAAAGGTGAAAGTGGCCGAGGGACCGGCGACGCTCCACAGCCAGCCGCTGATGATGTTCGCGGGGAGGGCGGCAAGGCCGATCATCCCGTTGAACCAGCCCATCGCGCTGCCGCGTGATGCCTTGGGAACGAGGTCCGTCACGAATGCCTTGGCTACCCCTTCGGTGGCGGCTGCGTATACCCCATACACCAGGAACAACGCCCAGGCATTCCACGCCTGCGTCGCCAAAGCCCACCCCACGTATACCAGGGCAAAGGCAGCGTAACCCGACATCAGTACGGGGAGCCTCCCCAGCCTGTCGCTCAATGCGCCCAACGGGGTCGCCAGGAGCGCATAGATAAAGTTGTAGGCGAAGTACATGATCGGGACCAGGATGATAGATTGCTCGAGACTGGCAGAACGCAAGAAGATAAAGGCGTCCGATGAGTTGCCCAGGGCAAACACCGTCGATATGATCGTGAAGAGCCAGAAGCGGGTGCCCAGCGTGGAGGCCCGCACGCTCACCTTCTCCTCAGTTTTCGTGGGCGCAATCTCAACCTCGGCTGGCAGTGCCTCGACCGGTTTGGCGGATGTGGGGCGGGTACGCTCGCGGAGGAACAGGACCATGACGACTATCGACAATATGCCCGGCAAGGCTGTCCAGGCAAAGACCGCGCGCAGGTCGCCGGAGGTAAAGAGCAGGATGACATAAGTGAAGAGAGGGCCAACCGCCGCGCCGAAGGTATCCATGCTCCGGTGGAAACCGAAGGCCTTACCCATGTATTGTTTGGGCGTCGAGTCGGCCATCATAGCGTCGCGAGGGCTGCCGCGCACTCCCTTGCCGACGCGGTCAAGGAAGATCAGCCCAAGCGCGAGGGACCAATGGCTGACAAGTGCAAGGAGGGGTTTTGCGACATTGGAGACGCCATAGCCTGCAACAATGAGGGGCTTGCGGTTGCTTACCCTGTTCGACATGCGCCCCGACACTATCTTGAGGATGCTGGCGGTACTTTCAGCTACCCCCTCTATCAGCCCCGCTAGAGGCAATGGCGTATGGAGCACCAGCACCAGGAAGAGTATGCGCACCGGCACGATCATCTCGCTGCTGACGTCTGTGAAGAAGCTGACCAGTCCCAGCACCAGCACGTTACGCGAAATGCCCGCCATGAAGCGCGCGCGCCACCCTTTGCGCGGCTCCTGCGTGACGCTTCCTGTTTCGGCTATCTCCTCGGTGGTCGAGGCCACTACTCGATCTCCCCTTCTATTTCGCCAGGCTCATTGGTGGTCAGGGTGGCCCACCACACGGCGTCTATCTTCCCTTCAGGGCTGAACCGCTGTATGACGCGGTGCTGGTAGTCGGTCACGTAGAGCCGCCCTTGCGCGTCTTCGGCAAGCCCTCCTATATCCCCGAACTGCCCAGGCAGGAAGCCCGGCCCGCCTATCGTACCCAACACTTTGCCGGTCGTACCGTCAATACGCACTATTTCCCTCGTCTCGTGGTTGGTGACGAGCGTTTCGCCGTTGCGCCTTACTAGCATAGGGGTCTGTAGCTTGTCCTGCGGCGGCGGCAGGGTGACGGTCATCGTAGCGCCGCTAGAGATTGTAAAGTGTGTGAGGAGGTTGGGAGTGATGGCCGTCAGCTTGTCGTCGCCTATTGTTGATATGCCGAAGGGCATCGTGCGTAAATCGAGCGCCTTCTGTGTTTGGCCGTCGTAGCTCAGCACATAGATTTTGCCGGTGCGGTCGCTCAGGTAGATGTGGTCGCCGTCAGTAGCGATGCAGTTGTTGCCCGGCACGTATTCCTTCGGCACGGGCCAACGCGCGGTTATGATGCCATCGCGGTCGAAGCGCAGGAGCTTGTACCCGCCGACGGCCAGCGTATCTACCGCGTAGAAGTTGTCCTGGGCATCGGCGGCGATCCCGCAGAACTCGAAATAAGCGGATGGGTAAGAGAGGGCCGCCAGGTCGGCGCGCGGCGTGGCGGTGGGCACAAGCCCCATGCCCGCCATGTTGATCTCTTCTTCAAAGCCGATGGGTATCAGGCCGGGGCCGGGCGTGCCCACGATAGGCGCGCGGCTCGGCCTGATGGTGCCTTTCGGGCTGCCCGATTCGTCGAATACCCATACCAGACCGCCGCGACTATCCGTAGCATAAACGGTCCCGCCCTCACCCACCGCCAACCAGAAGGGCGAGAAACTCCTCTGCGGCAATTGCACCCGCCAGCCCAGGAGAGTAGCCGCCGTTGCTGGCCCTCCCCACAGGAGGATAGCCAGGAAAGTAGGCACCGCGACGGCCACTAACGCCCGCCGCAGCAGTTGGGGTGGGCGCATAAGGAACGCCCAGGGTAGCGCTATCAGCAGCACCAGCGCCATGCGCAGGGGCCATATAGCTACCACCGGCACCGTCAGCACGCTAGGCTGAGTGACCACGCCAGCACCCGCGATAAGGAACAATGCGCCCACACCTGCGAACAAAAGAGGCATATTGCGGCGCAACGTAGCAATCAGCACGATAAGCACGGCGAGTCCCGCCGCTACTACAGTCTCAACGAGCCGGGGTTGGAACTGGATATGTACAGGCGTTATGAAGGCAAGGATCGTGGTCGCAGCCGAAACGTATAGCGACGGCAGCCACAAGTCATGCTCGTTGGCCTCAGAAGGTGCGTTTCCGGCCTGTAAGTTGTTTGAGGAATCAACGACGCTCATACTCTATCAAAGGTCAAATAGAAAATATATCCGTAGGGGCGACCCGGCGGGTCGCCCTGCCTGGGTTCACGCGGAAGGTTGGTTTGCCATCCCCACCAGGGCGACCCACCAGGTCGCCCCTACGGATATGTTACTTCGGTACTCGCCCCTCGCCCCTCACGCCTCGCCACTCGATCCTGCTTTGCGGCCTTCTTTTTTGAGCCAATCTTCCCACTCGGCGTCGTGCGCCGCCCGCCCGGCCTCCGTGATGGCCCACGTGCCACGCCCTACTATCTCGGTCAGTCCTTCTACCTGGAGGGTGTTCTGGGCGATAGAGAGGCGCTGTCCGAACTCGGCGGTGGGAGGCTGAAGCACCTCTGGGAACCATTGCGCCACCATTGAGATGCATTCCATGCGGCTCGCGGTGCCGCCCAGCATGGTCAGCGCGTGCAATAATGGCAACTGCAACCGGGAAGCGCCGGGCAAGCCGAGCTTTCGCCGCCTCGTACCGGATGTGTCGGACACCTCTGCGTTAGGAGAGGTGACCACGCTCACCGGGGCCGCGCCCGGCGGCATGAACACCACCCGCCCGTCCTGCGAGACCATATAAACTGACACGCGCGCCGCCGAGAGGAACCAGCGCAGTCTTTGGAGGTAGCGGATATACCCGGCCATCGTGGGGAGGGCCAGGCTCAGGTCGAGATCGGGGTCCGCCCCGCGCTCCAACGCCAGGTCGAACACCACCTGGGCTATCCAGCCGCGAGCCACCGTTTCGGGCCGCGCGCCGCGTGGCTGGCCGGTGAGCGTGCCCCGCGTATGCACCCCGGTCGGCCACCCGCGCACGGTGACCAGGCGATGTATCGGGCGGCCAGCCACAAGCTGCTCGGCCACAATATCAATCCCCTGCTCGGCGGACGTGGCCTGGCCGTGACTGAGGACGGTAAAACCTTCCTCGTTCTGCATGTAATCGAGCACGCGCTCCTGCACGTTGCCTTCCCAGAACCAATCTCGGTTATGGATACGCTCTCCCTCCATCACAGATGCTACACTCCTCGTAAGCGCGCCCGCGCTCAGGGAGTGTCGCCCTGTCCCCAGCCCGCCTCGGCGTTGGCCCAGCCCCGGTGCCCCTCGGTGCGCCGCACGCAATAGGCATACAGGGCGTCGAATACGGGCAGCATTCGCTCGACCATCTCTTCGTCGCTGCTTACGAGGGCATTCATCCCCTTGGCGATTGCGCGCAGGCCCTCCCCCTCCTCGATGGAGCCTGGCTCCTTCGTCTCAGCGCCCCGCACTATATCGCCCATCAACGCCAGGGCTTCGTTGCTCTGGTCGAGCTTGTATTCCGCCAGCAACTCCTGAAAGCTGGTGCGCTCGCGCAAGCCTGCATCTTCCGAGGTCGTGTTGTGGAACAGGATAGCGCCCTGCTCTACCGCCTGGGGTAATGCCCCTTCCTCTACGTACATTATCTGGGCGTCCGGGGCTATATGCCTCTTGATGAGCCAGGCGCACGCAGCCCGGTCGAGCCGCACGCCTTTACGTGTCACGAACTTCACTTTATACTCCTCCCCTATGCATATGATTAGTAACTTTTCCTTGATGACCCGCCTGCGAGCCGGACGTAGTAACAATGTATGACGCGGATAGTATACAAGACGCACGCTGCCAGGCACAGTAGCAGCGAAAGAACATTCTTTTGCCCAAAAGAATATAATCGCGGTCTGAAGAAGATAGTTCTATGCCATGTTCTTGCTTACTTATTCAAGCATAGGCTATAAGACCTGTGAGATACGTTAGATGTGCTATCTGACACTATTCTCTTCCTTTCTTGCAAGCGGGGACGTGGTCACGGGGCCGCGTCCCCGTAACTTTGTACGGAAAAATAGCCCGGGGCAGGTTTTACTGAATAGAGGAGGAGCCAGGAGAATGAGAAAAAGAAATAACCGCCTTGCCACCGGAGTTGCCCTGCTGAGCGTCGCGGCCTTGTTCTCGAATATCGCCGCCGCGCAGACGCCGCAACCCGCGACTTTCGCCAGCCCCGCCTTCCAGCGAGTCTGGGAGCGCACGGACAAGCCGGTAGCAGACGGCACGGTGAAGCGTACGTGGTACTGGGGACCCAAGCCTAATACCGCCTCTATGACGGAGCCGAATAAAGAGACGAGCGGCGGCAACAGGCAGGTGCAATACTTCGACAAGAGCCGCATGGAGATCAACAACCCCGGCGCCAACCCGAATGACCCGTTCTTCGTCACCAACGGCCTGCTGACGGTCGAGTTAATTTCGGGACAGGTGCAGGTAGGGGCAGCCGCGTACAACGAACGGTACCCGGCGTGCATAAACGTCACGGGCGATGCGGGCGACGAGACCGCGCCGACGTATGCGTCAATGCAGCGCGTCAGCAACACTACGGCGGGCGACCACCCGGCGCAGAACGCGGTCGGCCGGCCGGTAACCGCCACCTACAACCGCAAAGGCGACGTGGGCGCAGACGCTTCCAAGAGCAGCATGGCAGAGGCCAAGAACGCCTTCTTTGACGATGTGACCAGGCATAACATCCCGGACGTATTCTGGAAGTTCCTCAATGAGCGTGGCATGGTACACGAAAACGGGAGGACACAAGAAGCACAGATAAACACCCCATGGTTCTACGCCAGTGGCCGCCCCATCAGCGAGGCGTACTGGACGAAGGCCATGATAGGCGGCAAGTCAACCGACGTGCTTGTGCAGATGTACGAGCGCCGCGCCCTCACCTACGTTCCCACCAATCCGGAAGGGTTCAAGGTAGAGATGGGCAACATCGGCCAGCACTACTACGACTGGCGCTACAAGGAAGCGGGCAGGTGCGGCCCGGCAGCGACAGGCGAGGTCAGGTTCCAGACCTTTGGCGACCCCGCGGAGCTAGAGGTGTTCCAGGCGGTGGTCGAAGGCTACAAGGCCGTAAACCCTAACGTCAAGGTGAGCATCGACCACGTACCGGCGCAGGGCGACCACATCAATAAGCTGACCGCGTCTCTGGCCGCGGGCAACCCGCCCGACGTGTTCCTCATCAACTACCGGCGCTACGGCCAGTTCGCCGACAAGGGCGTGCTTGAGCCACTCGGCCCCTACCTGGACAGGAGTGCGACCCTGAAGGCGTCCGACTACTACACCCAATCGCTCAGCGCCTTCACGTACCAGGGCACGCTTACTTGCATCCCGCAGAACATCTCCAGCCTGAGCGTGTACTACAACAAAGACCTTTTCCAGAAGTACAACGTGCCCCTGCCTACCGCCAACTGGAAATGGCAGGACTTCCTGAACACGGCGAAGGCTCTCACCAAGGATACCAACGGCGACGGCAAGGCCGACACCTACGGCCTGGGTACGGACCTGCAATTGATCCGGCTCGCGCCCTTCATCTGGCAGAACGGCGGCGAGCTTGTAGACAACTACGATAAGCCGACCAAGATGCTGATTGACACGCCCGAAGCCCGCGAAGCCTTCCAGTTCTTCGTGGACCTGAGCCTGGTGCATAAGGTAGCGCCCACTCAGGCGGAGGCCCAGGCCGAGTCACCGGCTTCCCGCTTCCTGAACGGCACGCTCGGTATGTGGCTGGGAAGCCGCGCCGACACGCCCACCTACCGCACCATCAAGACCTTCACCTGGGACGTGAACCCACTCCCCGGCAACAAGCAGCAAGCCACCATCCTGCACAGCGATGCATACTGTGTGGCGGCAGCCTCCAAGAACAAGGACGCTACGTGGGACTTCATCCAGTACGCGCTCGGACCGCGCGGGCAGACGGTAGCCTCCAAGCTGGGGCGCATAGTGCCCTCGCTCAAGAGCATATCCACCTCACCCGCGTTCCTCGACCCGACGCAGCCGCCTGCCAACAGCAAGATGTATCTCGACGTGATACCTACCATCCGCCGTGTGCCGGTCAGTGCGGCGTGGCCCGCCATCGAAAGCACGGGCAACGCCGAGATCGAGCGTGCCTTCTACGGCCAGACAAGCGTAGACGTCGCGATCAAGGCTATCACGGACAAAGCAGCCGCCGAGTTCGCCAAAGTGAACAAACCCTAAACGGGTTACCGCCGGTCGTCATAAACGTCAGTCCTCCCAATTCTAAGGTTTACGCTTGCCAGGTGTAAAATCCTTAGTTCAAAAACAAGAAAATGGGCGGCGCAGCCGCCCATTTTCTTGTTTTTGAAAGTCCTCGTTTGGTATAGTGACCTGTTTGGACATATACATCATGGAAAGGTCTAACTCAGCTTGGAGATAGATAGCACAGAGCGCCGCGCACGGGTTGGACCGCGTATGAGGTCGGGGTCCCAGGCGCGGGTAGGGACGCTGCCGGGAAAGCGACAGCCCCGGCGCATCTCGCTATACTATGTGCATATCTGGCTGATGGCTGCTCCTTTCCTGTTGGGCCTCACGCTGCTGGTGATAGCGCCCGTTCTCCTGGCTGCCCCCCTGGCTTTCTCTTCCTATGATGCGCTCTCTCCCCCTGAGCCGGTCGGTTGGGCCAATTTCGAAGAGATGGGCAAGGACGAGCTATTCTGGAACGGGCTGCGCGCCTCGCTCATCCTCGTGGTGTTTGCCGTGCCCCTGCGTGTCGCGAGCACATTCTTCCTCGCGCTACTTTTGCAGGGCCGCCGCCGCTTCTTCTCTCTCTTCCGGGGCGCGGTCTACCTGCCTACCGTTATACCCATAGTGGCCTACGGGATGCTGTGGCTCTACATCTTCAATCCACTCTACGGCCCGTTGAACGGCCTGTCCCAGCTTTTCAGCAGCGACCCCTCATTAGTCGCAAACGACGTGGCGCGAGGCAACACGCCCGGCCTGTGGCTGATAGACCCACGAGCTACGCACGCAGGCATAATCCTCTTGCTGCTCTTCACGGTAGGGGAAGGGTTCGTGCTGCTGCTGGCGGCGTTGCGCGAGATCCCGCACGACCTGTACGAAGCAGCAGCCATAGATGGCGCGTCATATGGGCGGCAGACCAGGCATATCACGCTGCCGTTGCTCGCCCCCTCTCTCCTCCTGCTCAGCCTGCGCGACACGGTATATTGCCTGCAAGCCAGCTTCGCGCTTGCCCTGGTGGTCACGAAGGGCGGGCCATATTACGCCACCACTTACCTGCCTTATTATATTTACCTGAACGGCAACGAGTACCTGCGCTTCGGCTACTCGGCTGCCATGTCCTGGGTGCTGTACGGAGCATCGGCGGTGATAATCGCCTTGCAGTTCTGGCTGATGCGCCGGTGGAAGGGGCTGGATAATGCTGTATGACCCTGCCGAGAGGCAACGCCATATCCTGCACGGCGGGACCCGGCGGACGAGCGTGCTACGCCTGGTTGTCGCTGTGGTGCTGGCTGCAATCTTCGTAATACCATTAATCTGGATGGTCTCCACCTCGCTGCGGCCCATAGGCATACCACCGGCCACGCAATTTGAATGGTTGCCGCCCGCGCTCTCCTTTGAGAACTACGTCGAGGTATTTCGCGTGGTGGAGATGGGGCGTTTCTTGCGGAACTCGCTCCTTGTCATGCTGACGGCGGTGCCTATTACGCTGGTGACGGCCTCGCTGGGCGGCTTCGCTATCAGCCAGCTACCCGGCAGGGCGCAGGGTATAATCGTAGCCGTGTCGGTTGCTTCGCTGCTCGTGCCGAAGATGGTGCTCTGGATATCCCTCTTCCTGATCTACAAATGGATAGGCATAATCAACACCCCTATCGTGCTGGTCGTGCCCGCGCTGATGGGCACCAGCCCTCTCTTTGTCCTGATGTTCGCCTGGGCCTTCCGCCGCATCCCGCGCGAGTATTTTGAGCAGGCCCGGCTCGACGGCGCAGGCCCCTGGCGCATCTGGCGCTCGATAGCCCTCCCCCTGGCGCGCCCGATCGCCATTGCCGTAGTCATCTTGAGCACCGAGTTCTACTGGAGCGACTTCACCAGCCCGCTATTCTACATCTCCAACCAGGAATACTATACGGTCCCGATGGGCGTTTTGAGCTTGCGGCAGATGGACCTGACCAACTGGCCCCTCTTCATGTCGGGATCGGTTGTGCTGACCCTCCCGGTGCTCATCACTTTCATCATAGCCCAGCGTCACTTCTTCCACGAAGAGCGCGGTAGGGGCTGGCTCGGCCTGTAGAGCCGCCATTTTGGGCATCTTGACCGGCAACCAGAGGTATACCCGCATTTCCCTGGCCGAGTCGGCTGTTATTAGATACCAGCTATCAGCTTCATACGCTGGATTGTGACGATTTTCGCGGCAGCTTTACGCTGCTGTTTGGGTGTATTATCATATCAGACACCTGGTTCCATGTGTTCGGGATTGGCCGTAGTAGTGATTACCTTAGTGATCGCTTTACGGCCAGGAGGCAGCCACTTTAGCTGAGAGGCATTACCAAAGAGGAGGCAGATATGGCAGCAGACACCAAAAATAGCGAGCAGGGGCAGGACGCAGAACCGGAAGAGGTAGAGATAGATACGATACCTTACCCGCGAGCCGGAGTAATAATTGAGGAGGGTGAGGAGCCTGCTGAGCCTGAGTCTCCGCGTGACGAAGCGCCGGAACCGGGCGCAGCCGCGATAAGTCGCCCGCTGGGCATTGATGTCTCCAACCACCAGGGGATCGTCAATTGGGCGAAGGTGTCAGGCGCAGGGATGGCGTTCGCGTTTGCTAAGGCCTCGGAGGGTACAGGCTTCCGCGACCCCTTCTTTGCCCGCAACTGGCAGGGCATGAAGAGTGCCGGGCTATTGCGGGGGGCTTATCACTTCTTCCGGCCTCAGCTAAACGCCACGGCCCAGGCTAACCTCTTCATACAGATGGTCGGAAGGCTGGACCCAGGCGACCTACCCCCGGTTATCGACGTGGAAGTCGCGGACGGCGTTTCGGCTGCGGCCATCGTGCAAGGTATCCAACAGTGGGTGCAGATCGTACAAAACGCGCTGGGGCGCGACCCGATGATCTACACAGGCCCCAGTTTCTGGCAGTCGCGGACAGGCAACTCAAGCGCCTTCAGCCAGACGCTTCCCCTCTGGATCGCCCACTATACTACGGGCAGACCGACTATACCGGATAACTGGCCGTTCCAAACCTTCCACCAGTTCACCGATTCCGGGCGCGTAAACGGGGTCAGCGGCAACGTTGATATGAACCGCTTCAATGGCGATACGGCTGGCCTGAGAAGACTGGCCGGGCTACCATAGGGGTGTAATCAACAAAGGCAACGCTCCTCCTTGGAGGAAATATGAGACCTCCCGAATCTAAGATTTCGGCCTGGCAAGCGTAAAATCTATAGCTCAAAAATAAGAAAACAGGTGGCGCGGCCACCTGTTTTCTTATTTTTGAGCATTCCTGAACGCTTATTACCGTCCCCGGTTTGACATGCATGTACGCCAGGTCCTAAAATAGCTATTGGACGCAAGCCCCATTCGCAAACGCAGACCGGGTGCGAGGGGCTTCTTTCGCGCCGGGGCAATTTCCGCCAGCGACCTACCATTCTTCGGACCTCCCACATGTGCAGCTACAAGGACGACCCACAGCAATATCCAGTTGACGACCTGCCTGCCAATTGGGGCGACACAGAAGCGCCTGACCGCGTGGGACGCAATGGACAGCACGATATTCCAGGTGAGATAGAGTCTACGGCAGCCGGTAGCGTGCCTGCCCCAGGTGTCGCGGAGGAATCACCAACTGGGAGCTTGGCGCACTCTGTCGATACGCAAGAGGATGGGAGAGTGGCTCGCTACACAACCACCATTCCCCTGCGGCCTAGCTGGCTCGATAGTGATCTGCCTGGTAACACGCCGCGACCTCAAACGGTCCCCAACCTGGCCCTGGCGACAACGGCGGATGAGAAGTCCCAACCGGCCCTATCGCTGCCGGAACACGAAGTTGCTCCTCCTGTAAGTTCTATTCAGCCCTGGGAACCGACGACCCCACTAGAGCCATTGGCCGAGGTATCATGGTGGGAGCGCGCCGCGCCCTATCGTGGGGTGGTGGTTGGCGTTGCTGCCGCTGCGGTTGGCGGTGTGGGCGAAGCCTATCTGTTCCAGGAGGAGACGCGGGGGGTGGGGGCGGCGCTGCTGGTAGTTGCCATGACGTTGGCCGTCATAGCGTGGAGTGGCGTCCGAGGGTTTCCCCTTCTCTGGTTGCGTACGGCGGGCCAGGGTAGCCTCATCTCATGGCGGCGCAGCTTGCTGCTCAGGCTGGCGGGCATTTTTGGCGCGCTGGCGCTGTGGGCGGCTTCGCTTTGGGCGTACTTCGCGCACCCCGACGAGATATTTGGCCTGCAAGGGCAGCTATGGTTAGTGAGCATGGCGCTGTTCCTTGCGGCCTGCGCCCGTTGGTACCCGCGTCCCGGCCCCGACAACCAGGCGGACTTAGGCCCGCCCTGGACGCCAATAGAGGTGTTGATTCTCGCGGGCATCCTGGTGCTATCTTTTGCCTTGCGCGTGACCTGGCTGGAGGATATTCCCTGGCAGATACATGGCGACGCGTATACGAACTGGCGCGAGTCGCTGAACTTCGTATCCGATCCGCCCCGCATCTCTGCCTTCACCACCACTTACCTGGGCCTCGGACAGCCGAGCCTGTGGTTCGTGGTTCCGGCCCAGTTCATGAAGGTCTTCGGCATGGGGCAGGTCGGGGTTCGCATGCCGATAGCGGTTTGCGGGTCGTTGCTCGTGCTGCCGGTCTACGGCATCGCCAGGCTTAGCTGGGGGAGAGCCGCCGCTGTCATAGCCGCCATCTCGGTAGCGGTATCTGCGAGCATGGTCCACATGAGCCGAATCGCTCTGCCCGATATGTCTACCGCTCTCTGGTGGACCGGCGCTTTCTACTTCCTGCTGCGTGGGCTTCGCTCTCGCCGCCCTGGCGACTTCGCGTGGGCCGGGTTGATAGCGGGCACGAGCCAGTATACCCAGTACGGCTCCCGGATGCTGCCTCTTGTGCTGGCGGCGTTCTTCGCCTACCTTGCTATATTCCATTTCAAAGCGTTGCGCGAGCGTCTGGGGCACCTCGCGCTGGTGGTTGTGGGCTTCCTTGTAGGCTCCGGCCCCATAACCGGCTATTTAGTGCTGCACCCTGAGATGTGGGGGAGCAGGGCGGGCAAGGGCTTCCTGATACCGATGTCTATCCCTACCTCGTGGGACGGCTGGGTGCTTGTCTGGAACGTCGTGTCGGAGCAGTTGCGGCAGAATATCCTGATGTTCAGCGTCATCCCCTCGCGCGACTTCTTCTACTACGCTTCGATGCTCCTCCCCTGGGAAGGCGTGCTGCTGGCGCTGGGGGCAGCCTGCCTGCTGTGGCGGTGGAAACAGCCCGCCGCCTTCCTGGTGCTGCTGTGGGGAGGCTCGCTGCTCTTGCTCAACTCAATCATTGAGATACCGGAGAACCCCAACCCTAACCTTTCGCACTACCGTCCCGCCTGGGCAGCGTTCTACCTGGCGCTGGCCCTGCCTCCCGCGTTCTGGCTCATCTCCCTCCGGCGTATTGGGAGGCGCGCCTGGCAGGTTGGGGTTGCGCTCGTAGGCATTGGCGCTGCCGGGCTGCTGGCGTCCAACGTATACTTCTACCTGGTCAAGTACCCACCAATGGTCCCGGCGCAGGACTCCTTCCGCACGATCCAGGGTCGGCTTTATCTACAGACCGGGCCGGGCGACCTTGTGCGGGTGGTGGGCGGCGGCCCATATGCGTATGATTATGACCGGGAGTACGCGAGGTGGCTTGGCCCACAAACCCCCGCGGGCGCGTGGCTCAACCAGACCCGCCAACTGCCCCTGGTCGGTGGTACAGCGAACAACCAGATATTCGCCTACCTGCCCCAGAGCCCGTATAAGCCAATAATCAGGTATTACTACCCGGAGGGGCAGGAAGTCCTTCTCCCCACGTCGGACGGGCAGGTGGGTGTCGAGACCTACCGCGTGTCCCCCTCGCAATTGCAGGCCCGGTATGGGGTGAACGCCCGCTTTACGCAGGCGGGCGCGCAGCAAAAACCAGCCTGGCAGGGGCCGGTATCCACAGTAGGAGAGATGCCCGGCGGGGTGACGCTCACTTATCCCGTAACTGCGACGTGGAGCGGCGCTCTATACGTGCCGATGCCTGGCGAAGTCCAGGCGCGATTGTCAGGTGCGTCCAACGCCGAGGTCTGGCTGCCCGGCCAGACAACCGTTAGTGGGCGTTCGGTCCTTGACGCCGGGTGGGTGCCCTTCGTGGCGCAGGCAGCGCTAGATAAGCCCGCGCAACTTCAATTGATGCTACTGGTAAATGGCTACCCCATGCCCCCTGTTGATAGGCTGAATCTGTGGCCTCAGCCGCCGGAGGCAGGGCTGGCGGTTACGCTGGGCGGGGATGGGTACCCGCACAGGATAGACCCGTTTGTTGGGTCTGGGCTAATGTGGCCCATCAGCAATTATGGAGATATCCTCCAGCCCGGCAGCCTGGGCGTTGACGAAGTCTACCGCGTGTTCAACGGACCCGGCCTGCTTGGCTCTCAGCCCATAGATCGCGGCGCTATCCGTTGGGAAGGCGAGATCTACACCGATGGCGGGCAGTACCAGATGGACGTGTACACAGGTGAGGACTGGCAGGTCCGCTTGGCGCTCGATGGGCTGCCTTTAATCAACCAGTGTGCGGTGGCGGGCGGCGACCACATGGCGCAGGTAACTCTCACCCAGGGGTGGCACCACGTACAACTGGATGTCATGGGAGGGGCGAGCAACCGGGGGGTGCAATGGCTCTGGAAGCGCCCGGACGGCGTGCGCGAGGTAATACCCTCATACCGCTTCCGCTACACCGCCTCTGCCGGCCCAGGCACGTCTTTCGCATGGCCCACCCGGCCAGAGCCTATAAACTGCCCGTGACAGGCATTAGGGCGTGCTGTCATCTTCGCACTATAATATCCTATAAGGGCATAACTCAGCACTCAGCACTCAGCACTCAGCACTCAGCACTCGGTACTCGGTACTGCTTAGGGTGGTAGACGTATGGACAACCTGGTAGCGGCACGCGCCCAAATGGCGATTTCACTGGGCTTCCATATGGTCTTTGCGGCGCTTGGTATCGGCCTGCCCCTGCTCATGCTCATCTCGGAGGGGCTATGGCTCCGGCGCAAGGAGCAGGTTTACCTCGACCTCGCGAAGAAGTGGGCGAAGGCTACCGGGCTGCTATTCGCAATCGGCGCGGTGAGCGGCACGGCCCTCTCTTTCGAGCTTGGCCTGCTCTGGCCGCCCTTTATGAAGTTCGCAGGCCCTATAATCGGCCCGGCTTTTGCGCTCGAAGGGTACGCTTTCTTTATCGAAGCGATCTTCCTGGGCCTCTACCTCTACGGCTGGAAGCGCCTCAGCCCACGCGCCCACTGGCTGTGCGGCATACCTGTGGCCGTGAGCGGCATGATGTCGGGCGTGCTGGTGATGTCCGCCAACTCCTGGATGCAAAACCCGGTGGGCTTCCAGGTCGAGAACGGCATGCCCATAAACATAGACCCTCTACAGGCGCTGTTCAATCCATCCTGGGGCATACTGGCGGTACACCTGACGCTGGCATCGTACATGGCGACGGCCTTCATGGTGGCGGCGGTGTACGCCTGGGGTATGCTGCGTGGGAGGCGCGACCGCTACCACAACGCGGGCCTCACAATCGCCCTCATCCTCGGCACGATAACGGCGATTGCCCAGCCCATCAGTGGAGATTTCGCGGCGCGATTGGTGGCTGAGACCCAGCCCACAAAGCTGGCCGCGATGGAGTCGCAGTTCGCCACCGAGCGGAGCGCTCCCCTGCGTATAGGCGGCCTCCCAAACGTGGAGAACCGGACCGTGCCCTTCGCGATCGAGATTCCGGGTGGCCTCAGTTTGCTCGCTACGCACGACTTCAACGCCGAGATAAAAGGCTTGGAGGCATTCCCACGTGAGGATTGGCCCGACGTGGCGCTGGTGCATATTGCCTTCCAGGTGATGGTGGGTAGCGGCCTGCTCATCCTGCTGATATGCGCTATATACTGGCTGCTGCGGTGGCGCAAGCGCGAGGCGGGCAAATGGCTGCTCAGAGGTCTGGTGCTGAGTGGGGTGCTGGGCGTGGCAGCCACTGAGGCAGGGTGGATAGTGACCGAAGTGGGACGCCAGCCCTATATCATCTACAACATCATGCGCACAGCCGACGCAGTGACCCCCGCGCCCGGCATCTGGGTGACGTTTGTGAGCTTCGTCGCGCTGTACGTGCTGCTGGCCGTTACATTGATATGGCTGCTCCTGAGGCTGGCTACCGGGCGGCCCGTGGATGATGCTGACCACGAGGGCGAGCACGCCAAAACGAGTCGCCCGGACGAGGAGGCGAGTGGTGCTGCCTCCGCTTAGCATGATGGCCGCCGGGTTGGCCCTGCTGGTGTTGACGGCCTACGTCCTCCTGGGAGGGGCTGACTTCGGAGGCGGAGTCTGGGACTTCTTTGCGCGCGGCAAGCGGGCAGGGGAGCAGCGCGAGGCGATTGCTACGGCGATGGGTCCGGTGTGGGAGGCGAACCACGTCTGGCTCATCTTCCTCATCGTGATACTCTTCTCGGCGTTCCCGGTGGCATTCGCGGCTTTGAGCGAAGCCTTTTTCATACCGTTCCACCTGCTGCTTGCGGGCATCATCCTGAGGGGCGCGGCGTTCGTCTTCAGGGCGCACGGGTCGGACGAAGCGGGGCCGCAACGCGTCTGGGCGCGAGCGTTCGGCAGCGCGAGCATCATCACGCCCGTGCTACTGGGGATGTGCCTGGGCGCAGTGTCGGCGGGCGGGATACGCGTGGTGGACGGGCAGGTGCGGGTTGACTACTTCACGGCATGGCTCACGCCCCTATCCATAGCGTGCGGCCTGCTCGCCCTGGCCCTGTTCGCCTACCTTGCGGCTACCTACCTATGCGTCGAGACGGAGGGCGCGCTACGGGAGGACTTCCGGCAGCGCACTCTCATCTCAGGCGGGGTAGTGGTAGCGCTGGCGGTTATCCTGCTGCCGTTGATCGCGATACAGGCCCCGCACCTAGCCGGGCAGTTGCTAAGCTACACGGCGCTGCCTGTGATGGCGATTGGTACGCTGTTCGCGCTGGTGTCGCTGTGGGCCGTGCTAACCCGGCGCTTCCGGCTGGCGCGGGTCGCGGCGGCGGGCCAGGTCACGATGCTGCTATGGGGCTGGGCGCTCGCCCAATGGCCCTACATTATCTACCCCGATCTAACCGTCGAGGCCGCAGCCGCACCCGACTCGACCCTCACTTTCCTGCTAGCGACCGCGCCGTTGGGTGCTTTGCTCCTTATCCCCTCGCTATTCCTGCTCTTCTCCGTCTTCAAAGGCCGCAACCCTGAGGGTACAGGGGCCGGTAATTAGCCCGACCCTAATCGCCGACCCCTGGCCCCTCCGTCGCCAGCCCCCGCTCGCGTGCCCGTTCTTCGAGCAACTCCACGAGGACGGTGCGGTGGCAGTGGGCGTGGGCATTAGGCCCGTCGAGCCTCTCCCAGCAGAGCACGATCAGAGGGCGCGCAGGGTCTTGTACGGCAATATCTATCAACTCGTCTAGCACGCGCAACCCCTCCGGCGTTCGCATCTCGTGGCGATAGCCCTCCGCGAACTCCTCCCAGGTTAGCTTCGGCATTTCTGGCGCGATGCCCAGAGCGTTACGCGCACCACGAGGGGGCTTACCCAGGTACGCGTTCAGCAGGGCGTCTGAAGGTCCGGCGGCGGGCACGCTCCTGCCGCCTGCCTCAACCACGGGCCGGGTCCGCCAGCGTGGGCGGCGCATGGCGAGCACCAGGTGGGCATCGTGCGGCCATTCCGATGGGCGCGTCGCGCACGCATGCCCGAAGCGCAGGGGCTGTTGCGTTGGCGCAGTATCGTCTTCCTGGCCGTCTGTGTCGTTCCCTGGTGTCATCATTACTCCCTCGTATACATCATCTTCTCTTTTCATCTCCTGAGTCTAGCACATTCTAATTGAGAACCCTACGGTCTCGCCCCCCTGGTAAACACGAGACATCCCGAATTTTATATCGGTGCCTGCCTCATGCACACAATAATTCGTACTCCTCTCCCTGCACTAAAAAGAAGGACTTTCAAACAAATGAAAAAAGCAGACAAAGGGCGGCTGCGCCGCCCTTTGTCTGCTTTTTTCATTTGTTTGAGCTTAGGTTACTACGCTTGTCCAAGCGAAAATCTTAAATTCAGGATGGCCCATGTTTATAGTTACCCCGGACCCGCTAGAGCATGAGCGCCGAGGGAATTGCGGGGTCATGTAGGCGGAGGTAGAAGAGGCCAATCCCCGCGAGGCCGAGCATGAGTCCCGGGGTCTCGCCGCCCCGCACGCCGCACGGCCAGCGACGCTCCCGGCGGGCGTACATCTCGATGCCGGAGGAGGCTACTTCCCGCGTCAATTCGGCCGGGCCAGCCGCGTGGCCGTTCAAGGTGGCACGTCCCAGGTCAGTTATCTCGGCATTGCCCGCGAGGCCGTGGCATAGTGAGAAGTTCGCCGTGCTCGACTTGAGCATATCGCGGGTGGTCTCCTCGGTGGTCGAGAGGGCTATTACAGCTTCTTCCTTGAAAATGTCGTCACCGAGCAGTTGGTATGCGTAGAGGCGCGAGAGAGCTATGCCGGGTGCGCCGTGGCACCAAAGCACGCCGCAGGGCGCTTGCACCCGCTTTCTGTCCTTGCCTCGGCCCGGCACTTCGCGGAAATCGGGCCAATTACGCTCGTTGGCGTCGAACCAGTAGCGTTCGTACCGGAAAGCCATTTCGGCGGCCTCCCGGTACCTCCGCTCTCCGGTGGCAGCGAACAGCTTGAGCAGGGCATAGCCGATGCCCGCCGCCCCGTGTGAGAAGCCGGTGAGGTTACGGCGACCTTTAGAGTGGCGGGAAGGCCACGAGTAGCCGTCCGGTCTCACCTCGGCTTGCACGATCAGGTCATCACCCAACCGGGTAGTGCTTTCCAGGGTAGGTCCGTTCGGCAGCACTTCTCGCAACGCAAGCAGGGCAACGATTGCCCCGGCACTCCCTGATAGAAGGTCCAGGTCGTGCCCCTTGCCGCCGTCAGGTTCCAGGTTTCGCGACACCCCGGCCACGGCCTCAATCAGTTCAGGTTCGTCAAGTAGCGCCCCGACCCGCATGGCGGCGAGGAGCACCCCCGGCCAGCCGGTGTAAGCCCCCAGCTCTACCTCCGGCGCAAGCCTGTCCAGGCAAGAGAGCGCGTGGCGCGCAGCGCCCAGGGCAGTCCGGTAGACCTGGGCATCTCCCGTATGAGCGTAGAGGTAGGCAAGGAAGAGGGCCACACCTGCCGTGCCATCGTATAAATCCGGCCCCAACGCGCCGTAGCTCAGGTGCGGGTAGCCGCCGGGGCCGAGGGAAGGGGCCACCTGGGCTCCTATCCAGTTGCATCTGCCCTCGTGCCAGATTGCCTCATCGCAGATGCGCTCCCCGATCTGCCGCGCTGTGAGCAAGAGAATATCACTGTCAGCCTGGGGGATCGGAGCATAAGGTACGACAGTAGACATATCCCTTATCGGCAGGTAGGCGTCTTCAGAGCCGGGGTTGAGATAGGGCGCGTGTAGACTGATATGATACTCGGAAAAGGTCTCTTCGACTACCGCTATACGGTCGGGCAGCGAGTGAGCGCCACGCTCGTATGCCCGGACCAACCCTTCGGCCAGTACGTTGCAGCGGTGCAGGCCGAAGCTCTCGCCACGTCCTGGGTCCTCGGCTATGCCCAGGCCGGGTGCCAGCATCTTCGTGAGAGCAGGCACACCTTCCCTCATGTGGGGGGCGACTGCCTCGTAGATGCTCGCCAGGAGCCTCCCTACTTGTTCGTAGTGGCTTTTAATTATGTAGAGTACACCCGCGTCGCATCGAGTGAAGTGCGCAGGGTCGTTGAGGACCTTTAAGCGGAAGGGGTGACCGGCATCGTTCAGTGAAGCCGTCATATTGCGCATCAATGAACTTGCCCCCTCTGGATCGATGTTCCAGTAGAACCTCACCAGTGGCTCGGCGTCGTCGCCCCTAAGCCGGTTGTTACCGAGCGCCATGTAATAGCCGGGTGATATGGCTATCAACCCTGGCGGGAGTCGTAAATGCATAGACACGCCCGGCGAAAGATGCTCGCCACCTGACACCAGGCAATCCCCAGGGCGCGCCCAGACGCTTACCCCGCCCTTTCTCGCGACCACCTCAGCCCCTTCAATCGCCTCCACTTCCCAGCCCTCTGCCCATTGGCCGCTGCCGGTGTTGGCTGCCGACAACCGCTCAACGAAGGGCGTTACCCCCGACAAAGGATGGCTGCCTATATTTGCCTTCGAGGAGGCTGCGCCACCCCGGCAATAGAAATCGGTGTAGAGCCGGGCCTGGAGGTTATAGAGCAGGTATTGGCGCGCGGTATTCGGGTTGAGGGCGCGTAGGATATTGGAGGGGAGTTGCGGGGACTTCTTCCCGAACCAGGAGAAGGTGGTGGGTGAGTGGATGAGGGTGGCCCTTACGGCTTCCTCTATCTGCTCTGCGTAGCTGCTTAATTGGGCCACAACTGCCGTCACCATATGCCGAGCAACTGGACAGCCGCCTGACGTGGGCGCTGCAAGATGTTCAGGCTAAGTTGCAGCAGGCAGATGGCATTGGCCGTAGGCTCAACGTCAACCTGGCTCTCGTCGAAGGCTGTTTGCACGAGCCGGGCGGCGCAGTACCGCATCGCACGATCGAGCCACTCCCCAGCGGCCAGGGGGTCCAGCCTCATCGTCCGGGTGTATGCGCCCCAGAAAGCGCGTATGGCCGGCTGCATCTTCGCCAGCGGGAAGCGGGCAAGGTCCAGGAACCTGTCGGGCGGGTCCTTGCCTGTGATAGGGATCGATAGTAGCCAGAAACTGAGGTAATCGCTGAATATAGAGCCTGCATCCCAGCACGGATCGCCCATACCGGCAAGCTCCCAATCTACAATCTTCAGCCCGGCCCGGCCATTCTCACCCCTATGCACGCGGAGGATGTTACCCCATTTGGCATCACCGTGCAGGAAGCATTCCTCCCGCCAGTCACGCCGAAGCTGGTCGAAAAGTTGGCCGAACTCCGGGAACTGCTGGATGATACGCAGGAGATGAAGGTTAGCGCCGCTCAGCGCAGTGTAACGCTCGATGCGGGGCTTGTGGAGGGCAAAGACGTTGAGCGGCAGCAAGGCGACGCTCCGACCGTGGACGTACTCTTTCCAGCCTGATGCGCGCATACTGTGGAGCCTGCCTAGGGCGCGTCCCAGCCTGGCGACAAGCTCTACGGAGAAACGGCCAACCCTCTGGTAATACTGGTCGAGGTCTTCAGCATACCTTACCAGCTCGATAACCAGGACGTGCGCTTCGGGATCGTAAAGGCAGCAGCGAGGCAGATAACGGCGTACGGCTTCCCCGCTCGGAACCGACTCGAAGAAGCCGTACAAAGCCGCTTCACGTTCGACGGTAGCTGCCCGCTCTGCGCCCACTCCTTGTTTGACCAGATAGGAGGGGCCATGTTCGCTGATGACTTTGTAGTTGGCGTTGCGGTGTGGAGACTCGGTTACCGTCAGGTCGTTGCCCACTATCGCCGCCTCGCTCACCAGGCCACGACTCAGGAGGTATAAGGTAACCGAGGAGGACTCAAGTATAATAGGCTTATAACCCGTCATTCACAGGAGGATGTAGCGGCCCCGGAGCCATGAGGACGCGGCACCCTCATTCCAACTACGCCTTGGCTCAGTCTGGCCCCACAGAACATGAAAGAAGCCGGGAGGTGCGCCAGGAAACTTTGCTCGACGGGACCAATCAGGAAATTGGCCTCTTCATATTCGCCGATAAGCCCTGCTGTATCACTGGCCTGCCGACTGTTGCCTGAGTTCTCCTCCATTGTTTGTCCTCCCCCGTACATATACCAACTCGCAGTGGCTTATCTATACCCGCTTCTCCTTGTCATATATTCGCCGCAGCCACTAAGCTAGCCACCAAAAGCTAGGTACATATGCTAGTGGCGGCGCCGGTGCCGCAGCCGCCTCCCGATCCAGGGTCCACAACTTTGCCTGACAATTTGCCTGACAAGACAGCGAGACCCTTTATCGAAGAAGGGCCAGACGTGCCAAGGAAGCCGTTAGCGATAGCACCTTGCAGGAAATCGGCTTCATCTTCTGCCGTTCTTTCGCGTACGTGCTTCACAGTCTCATCCTTCTTTATCCAGACCAGGGAGCCTGCAAGAGGTTGAGCATCAGTGAATAGGTCTATCTGCTTGATAAAGGCGTCCTCACTGAACTCTAAATACTCTTTGAAGTCGAGCGAAAGATAAAGCCGCCATGTGGCATCCTTCTCCTCCGGCGCTTTCTTCTTCTTCTTATCGCTACAGTCACAAGGGCCCTCATACAAATAGCCCCATAACATCACATAGTTCCCAAATGTGGGGCCAGTGCAATCCTGAGTATCCGCCTGTTCACGCAGTTTACCGAGCAGGCCACTAATGGCGCCTGATGCCACCGGCTTGGGTCGGGCTTGGATCGCGCCAGAAGGTGTAGAGCCATCCCCATCCCCATCCCCATCATCTTCATCTTCATCATCTCTATCTGTGGCGCCGCCAGCCAGTCTAGGGTCAGTTACATGATCTGCCATTGTTCTCCCTCCTTAACTATAGAGCTTACCTTTTCCGATCCAGCTTTCGCTTTGAATTGCCAACGGCTGCTGAGCATCGCAGGTAGCAGAGAGACGGGAAATGTTGGGATGCGAGAAATCTGGCTGTCTTAGCACGCCCAGCAAAGACCTGAGCCATTTACTAGCACAGGCCACTCTAAAGACCGCCGCATGAATGCCCGGACGTTGGCTATTGTACTGCGATTCAGTGTAAATGTCAATACTTTAAGAGTATAACGAATTCAATTCAATATTATATTGACAACTTATATACCTGGTTGTATAATCTCACCAGTTTCAACTCGACCGCCTCAAATTCTCAGCAACCTTCATCTTTATTCTCTTAGCCGCTGATATGCCGGTGGTAATCTGTTGCGTCGGTCAGAGTAGTCGTGCATCACAGCATGTCTCTCCGGCTCCTGGAGGCCCATTTACGCTTACCAGTAAACTGATAGAGTCCTTGCTCTGCTTCTCCGCGTGCAGTTAGCCTGCGGAGCTACTACAATGGAGGCAACTATGCCCCTGAGTCATTTAGACGTCGAGTATCACCAACAAGACAACAGATTCTGTTGCGGGGCAGCCTGCGCACAAATGGTGCTCGTCTCGCAGGTAAAAATTGGCCCTAACCTCGGACCTCACCTCGGACGGGATCTCGCCAGTACACCTAATGAAGACTATCAACAAACCGTGCCTGGGTCTCCCGGAGTAGGGCTCAATACCGCGATACATAACGTACCGTCAGCGAATTTTGGCGCAGGAGCTCACCCGAAAGCCCTCAAACAGGTTCTGAACGCCTTCAGGAACAAGCTGGCCTATAAGGACATCCAGTTTAAGGTGTTCGTGTCTCCAAGCCCAGAAGAAATCATTTGCCGGATAGTCCACACACTCGATGAACATCACATTGCTCCCGCAGTTCTGGTAAATGGCGGAATGCACTGGATCGTCGTTACGAGTTGCAATTACAACCTGGTGCCTGGGCCAGTGCCTGGGACGCTCGACGGGATCGAGGTCATAGATTTCATTGTCAACGACCCCTGGCCGCCCAGCCTCCCTGCGGCCAGCAGGGACCATAAGCCAAATGATGGGTGCGGCCAAGGTCTATCCCAAGATAATGCCAGTGCGCCACGGGGCTACATTTCTTGTCATGGCTGGCTCAACACTTACATGGCTAAGCCCGTACCGCCCATGTTGGTCACGCCGCAGTCTAATAATGTGCCCACAGGTTTCTTGAGTGGCCGCTTTGTTGCCGTGTGCGCTATTCACGCTCCCAGCAGCGGCAAAGATAACACCGCAAAATTCAAGAAATTTATATGCGCCTGAGTTCTCCTGTCCCCTGGCAACCCAGGTGGACTCGATATACCCTATAACTTAGTCAAGACCCACAACGGGGGACCATAGTAAAGGGAGGCACCTGTAATGGACCTGGATACAAAAGAGAACCGAGAAGCAGCTTACCAAGTCGCGCTTATCTATCTGACGCATGAAAAATATCGGCTTGCGGAACGATTTCCCTGGGATACGTTCGTCACCAAGCTGGCCTCCGATATTGATAAGGATGCCACAATTGCTAATATATACTTTGTAGAAGGTGTAGATGATAGCCCCGATTATTTCGTTGTGCCTATTAAACTGAAATCCGGCTCAAAGCCGGCTGTGGTGCAAGTGGACGTACCTGGGTTTGATCTTATCCGGTGTGACGCCGTGCCCTTGCCTCCTGACGGGGTCACCACCGTGAGCGTTCTAGACATAACTAGACTATCGTCGCTGCCGCCAGGCCCTGTGTCCATCAAGGTCAGGCACAATGACCTGCTGGGAGACGATGACCTGTCGGACGACAACGACCTGTCGAAGGGCTCCGAGAAAGACTTTGTATTTGAACTAAACCATAGGGAAAGGGTGAGACCTACCCTGGTATGGAAGCCTTGTCGCCAATCCTTCTCGCCTTTCCTTCCCTTTTACAAATTTGCGAAGGACCAGTTTCCGAGTTTGCCGGTTGAGCAATTCTACTTGCGGGCGGACTTCCAGGTGGAGCCTAAGGACCGGACTGCGAGTTTAGAAGGCTTCGTGGAATTTGATACAATGAGCCTGGGGTTTTGAGATGGGGCAAGATACACAGGCGACAACGCTCAAGCTGGAACCGGCCTCTTTGCTTGCGCTTGCCAGACAGAGATTGTAACTGAGGCGAATTCGACCGCATCATCGAGGCTCATAGCTCGTCCGCGCTCCCATGCCGCCACGAACGCATCTTCGCCAATGGTGTCGCGTGCATTGGCGAGATGCTCCTCATATTTCAGGCGGTCAATTGGAAAAGGCCGTATAGCCTGTTCCAGTTTGAGGGCGTTAGCCGCACCAAATAGGACTACCGTCTGCTCCACCTTCCCATCTATTGACGCGAGCCCGCCTATTGCTGCCAGGCAAAGGGCTGCACTGAAGCTGTTGTCTAGTTGTCTGGCTAGGGATAAACTTTCTCGCATGAGCGCTATAGCGCTTTTGTAATCGGCCTCATCGCATGCTAAGTGGCCCAGTAAACGCAATGCGCCCGCAACGCCACGTTTGATTCCTATTTCCCGGTACATGGAGAGGGCTTCCTCGTAAAGTGCTCTCGCTTTCTCGCGATATCCCTGAAAATGGGAAGTAAGAGCCAACCCGTAAATTGAATATGACAGGTTCCACTGGTCTCCAATGCTTCTGTCTATGACAACAGCTTCTTCGTAGTATTGGATTGCGGACAGATACTCGCCCATGAGTTCCGCCAGAGCGCCCAAATACCTTAATTGCGCCGAAATGCCCGATTGGTCGCCCAGTTCCCTGTACAGTTGCAGGCTCTCCTGCAATATGGCCTCTGTACGAGCGTAGTCCTTAGTCCACGTTGTCGCATCCGCAAGCCATTCAAGCGCATAAGCTGTGCCCCACTTATCCCCGGCTTCTTGAAAGAGGGCTACGCTTTCTTCGCAGAGGGAGATCATGGCGTGCTCGCCGTCGCGCACGGCGATCAAACCTAGAAGCGCCAGCGCATAGGCCAGTTCTCGCCGGTCGCCCATTTGCCGACAGATTTCCACGCTCTCTTCCAGCCAGGGTCGGGCCTCCGTGAATCTGCCCATGTGCATGGCAAGCCTTGCCTGGGCGCTCAGCGTCTTAGCCCTGGCCACTGAGCGCTCTGAAGCAGGTGCGCAAGACAACACACGTTCAAACCACTCGCATCCCTCGCTCAGGTGCGACCGGAAATACCAGTACCAGCCGAGTGAGCCAGCCAGGCGCAAGCCTATCTCCGGATCGCCTTGCGGCGAGATAGACCACTCCAGGGCGGCGCGCAGATTGTTTTGCTCTTCGTCCAGTCGCTCGATCCAGAGGGCACGCTCCCCACTGGTAAGGTAAGGTTCGACTGCTTCGGCTACCCCCAGGAAGTGGAGAGCGTGGCGGCGACTGGTAATCTGCTCTTCGCCGCTCTCCACCAGGCGTTCCAGGGCATATTCTCTGATCAGTGGCAACATCACAAAGCGCGGCTCGCCTTCGGCTTCCTCTTGACGCAGCAGGCTCTTATCTGCCATTGAAGAGAGGCAGTCGAGTATCAGTACGAAAGAGTCGCGATGCTCTACGACCGCCTCGGCGGCCTCAAGGGTGCATCCACCTACGACCACGCCCAACCCCCTGAATAGCGCCTGCTCGTCTGAGTTTAGGATGTCATAGCTCCATGCTATAGCGTCGCGCAGGGTACGCTGGCGGGCTGGGAGGTCGCGTGCGCCGGTGGTGAGCAAATCGAGCCTGTTGCCCAACCTGGCGAGAATTGCCTGGGGCGAGAGTATGTTGACGCGCGTAGCGGCCAACTCGATCGCCAGAGGCAGCGCGTCCAGCCGGTCACAGATTTCGGCGACGGCCAGTGCGTTCTCCTCGGTTAGCGCAAAGCTTGGGTGCACGGCCATCGCTCTGTCCACAAAGAGGCGGATAGCTTCGTAGCTTTCGAGCACCTCAGGTATCGGGAGCTTTCCCCGGTTGGGCAGCGACATGGGAGGCACGGGGAACTGGTGCTCCCCGTACACCCGTAGCACTTCACGGCTCGTCGCCAGCACCTTCAGACAGGGGCACTCGACCAGCAGATCGGCCACGACATCCCGCGCTTGCACCACCTGTTCGAAGTTGTCGAGCACCAACAACATCCGCCTGTCGCGCAGATACGCCGTAAGATGCTCCCCAAGCGTAAGGCCGGGTGTCTCTTTCACGCCGAGGCTCTGCATGATAGTAAGGGTCACCATGCTGGGGTTGGTGACCGAGGCAAGAGGTACGAAGAAGATACCGTCGCGGAACACCGGCTCCGCCTCCGGGCCAGACTTATCATTGCTCAGCAGCGTGGCCGCCACCTGGAGCGAAAGTCGGGTCTTACCGATGCCCGGAGGCCCGAAAAGGGTCACCAGGCGTACTTCCTTGTGCAGCAGCAAATCGCGCACCGCCGCCAGCGCTGCCTCTCGTCCGACGAAGGTGGTACGCTCTCCTGGAAGGTTGTTGAGTGGAGGCTGGCTGCCTGCATATGACTGCGTCTGTGCACCGGCGAACGCGCCACGGTTGCCCAACCCGGAACGAGCGAACTGCACGAAGGCTGGTCGCTCCTCAGTGGGGACTTGGAAGAACTCTGCCAATAACTCAGCCACTTGCTTGGAGGGGCGACGCACGCCAGCCTCGATCTTACGGATCGTCTCCCAGGAGCAATCGACCCGCATCGCCAGTTCCTCCTGAGTCAGGTCGAACTGGCGGCGGTGTTCTTTTAGCCAAAGGCCAAATTGTGCTTCGCCCTTAATTGTGTCCATTCCTATTACCCTGGTCCAACCACGCGAGAGGAGATAGCCTCCCAAACCCGCAGGCCTCGCGCATACCGCGTCTTAGATTTGCAAACGGGCTAGCAGCCAGGGCTATAGTCTTGCCCCAACCCGCACCGCACTACCGGCTGCCAACCTATACTGAAGTAGGTAGCACAGGACCGGCTGACCAGTTCCTGTACCCTTTTGTGTGCCAACCATTATATCAGATTCCAACCCATAATGGAACTGGAAGCTAGTCCGTGTAAATGTTCAGTCTCAGGGTGATAGTATCTATCGGTAGGGGAGAAGCACTCTTCTCCCCTATAACCCTGGACTGAACATTTACCCTGGCTCCGTCCGCGAGATCCGAAGCAGCGTTGGGGCGCGCAATCAGGCCCGCGGCGACCCTGCCGGGGCGCAAGAGACGTTGACAGGCACAACAAGAGGCCCTGGTGTTTTAGTACCAGGGCCTTAGATCACGCATACAGTTAGGGCATTTATGGGGTAGGCGCAAGGATTCAATTACAGTTACTCGCCTGGCCTCGCTCGTGGTTATCCGTGCAACGTGTACTCAATGTATAGATCGTTTTCGGGGGAAAGGGCTTGCTTGAATTCCTCGCGCCTCGCCGAGCTGACCGAGCTATCGGGAGGGTGGCCTGCGAAGGCGACGAGGACCCGTCCCTCCGTCTTCTCCTTGAGCTTATCCAGTATCGGGCCAAACGGCATTTGCCACCCCTTATCTTTCACTACCGCCTCATCGACAGGGATCATGGCAACCAAGTCCTGGTTAGCCGCCATGATTTCCAACCCTCTGTTGCGTAGGGTGGCGTTGTGGCTCCCGTGATGGCCGACCTTGTAGAAGACGGTGCGCGCCAGCAGGTCGGGGCCGGTCACCTTGCGGGTCGAGCCATCCCGCATCTTGAGTTCCCACTTGATCTCCTCCCATGACTGCCAGTTGCCTACTTGTGCGTCGCCGGGAAACAGAAGCACTTTGCCGGTCTCGGTCAGTTCTATGGCCATCGCGAGGCTGGTGTTATTCACCACGTTGTCGAGATTGAGGGCGAACTGGTCAGCCGCCAGGAGCCAATCATGGTCTATGCGACGCCAGGCTTCCTTGCCGCTTTGGGAGCTGCCCGTGGGAGAGCCGTAGTAGCGTTTAAAGAAGCTAGCATGTTCCGACTGTTCCACCTGCTCAACATCTATTCGATAATAGCTGTCGAACGGGAAACACTGGTTTACGATATCGCGCTCCCCAATATCTGCCGAGCCTGGATTGAGAGCCGCGACGAAGCTATCCGATAGCTGAGCCCTGGTTCCCAGGCCATACACCTCGCCCGCAGCCCCGGTTGAATTCATCCTGCCCAGGAGTGTCTCGTTGCGGGGTGGCCCAAGCACGAAAATACGCGCCTTCGTGCCTGGTAATTGTGTTGGAGGTTCACCCGGCTCCCGGTAGCTGATGGCTGCGTTTTGGCGCGTCTTGAGCCACTCCAGGGCAGCCCTGACTGATCTGGGGCCGGAGGCCACGCCCATATCGGTAGTGTCGTCGCCATGAAAGTCGAGCAGATATTTTACTTTGTTCTTTTGCCCCTTCAACTCGGTGGTCGTTGCGGGGAAGGCCCGCATCGCTCTGCGTAAGTTGTCCAGGCGTTTTGTGATCCCCTGTTTGAGTGCCACACCATCCTGGTCGCCTGGCTTCTCCACCCACGAGCACCACACTTCGTCTATCTTTATATCCTTCCACAGGTCGTACGCATGTATAAAGCCCGATAGGTGGTCGTAGTGCTCGTGCGTTATCACAAGACGATGGATGTGGTTGTCGGTGGTGATTTTTATATCCTGGGTGACCGCCGTAAGGCGCTTCTTCATCTCGTTGGTGCCTGTGAATACCCCGCAGTCAATTACCATGTAATACGGGCCTATCGGGCGCGCGAAGGTCAGCAGGAAGCAATCGCCGAGGCCCTGGCGGTACATCCTTATCTTGACCTCCTGTAGTCTCGATGTGGCCGGTTCATTCCCCCTCGCAGACGTAGTCTGGTCGGTCATAATAGTCCTCCTCCCTCGTAATCACGGTGCAGAGCAGCAAATGGCTCGTTGCCCCCGTCATCGCCGAAGTAAGTGGCGCGCAAGGAGCCGGTGCCATTGTTCATATAGGCCTTCTGCTTCGTCAGGCGAAGTTCATCATCGATTCGCTTAACGATCCGGTAGCGTAGCTCGGAAGTGTTGAGATCGAGTATCAGAGTGCAGCCGCCCCGGAAAATCATCGGAGGGCGTTCGGGCATCGGGATCTTCCTCTTCTGGGTAATAGATAGAACCGTATTATTGACCTGCTTTCCGTCAGGGCCTACTTGCTGGGCGGATCGCAGTGAGTGTAGCTCGAATTTGGGCCGCTTGTTCTTGTCGAAATCGAACTCGGTGCTTGGGAATGGCAAGTTCTCGCCCGACCTGGCGAGCACGAGGCCGGTTAGCTCCATCTGTTTCTTATGCTCAAAGTCCGGCAGCAGGTTGTACAAGTCTTTATGGAGGGATGCGCGAAGCTCCTGGGCCTTGGTAAATGCCTCCTCACGTGTGCGGATGTAGGTATCATCCTTGGTGAAATCTTTCACCCTCTGACTTATACGGCCAATCATGGCTCGCAAGTCCGCGTCGTACTCCTCCTCCCTGGTGGTGGGCCACCGCAGGCTGTCTACCGAAAGGGTGCGTACGTCATGAGGGTAGATGCCCCGCCTTCGGAAGGCCTCGATGAAGGCCACTCGATAGCCACGATCGTCCTCGGCCACCATCTCAAAGTCGGCTGTGATGATGGCGCGCAGGTACTCACCGAAAGTGATGTCAACGGGTGGGCAGTAATCTAAGGCTCTAATGCACATGTTGAGGATGTGCTGCGCTGATTTGGCTGCCTCGTCTGCCAATCGAACGACCAGGTCCGGGTGCAGCGCTCCATCCGGCATCACGCCTGTGCCATTGCTGGCGATGCGGAAGAGGTCAGCCACCCGGCTGGAGTAAATAGAGAGGAAAGCGTCGAACACGGCAGCGACAAGGATGGCCCCACGATCGTGAGGCTCGAACATCGTCTGCATGTCCCTGGGCTCCGGGGGTTTCAGCTCCCATTTGCCAGTGTTGGGGTTTACCTCCCCGATTGCCGAGCGGAGCGCCCCATATGGGCCGGTGGCCTTGCCGAACTGTTGCGCCAGCTCGCCCAGCAGATTCTGAGAGGCCAGATTGCCGCGGGTCTTGGCTATCTGGTGGCGCAATACCTCAGGGAAGCTGAAGTGCTGGAAGAGCGCGACGATATCCGCGAATGCTTCATGAAACGCGCGCACATCCGCGTTCGTCGGCTCGACAAAGCGCCGGTGCATCCCGTCCAGCAGGGCGTGAGTTGTTTCGTGGGCGATGATGTCATGGGAGAGGCAGGTGAAGACTACGCCGCCTGGGAAGTGATCTCCCGGCTTGTCTGCCGAGGCCGGAAAATAGCCGAACAGAATCGCCTTCTTTTCGGGACTATAGTAGGCGTTGGCCTCTCGCAACGCGTGCGGGTAGATACGCAACTGCCCAACGTACTGCTCCTCTTCTATTTCGCCGGAGGCGTTTTTAGGTAAGCGAGGCGACCAGAGCGCGAAGCGGCCTAGCGAGCGCTCGAAGTTCTGGATGGTGGTCATCGCGGCCGCATACACCATCTGCTGGTGGAACTGCGGGTTGCCCTCTGAGGGCGCAAGGCCGTCCTGGGCAAGCAGCAGATGGTCATTCAGATCGACCGGAGCGTAAAAGCACTTGCTGGCCGGATCGTAGTCAACCACCTCCAGGTATTCACCTACAGGTCCTTTCCCACAAGTACCCGGCTCTTCGTCAGCTACCCTGGGCCTCTCCCATTTGACCTTGTAGGTCACTTCGTTCACCAACGCCGTATCCATAGCCATGGAGAGGCTAGGGTCGAAGGCATATCCCCGCAGGCGGCGGTAAGCAGGTGGCGGTACGCGCGTGATACTCGGCTTGTTGTTCGCATTGGCCGCCGCGCGCCTTTCTTTACTCCGGCGTTGGGCTGGAATGGGAGGCGATGGGACATACTGGATCGTGGCGGTCCCGCCACCCCCTCCCCCGCCACCCTCTCCATGATAATAGGCTACTGTCGGTAGAAAGTCTATGTTCTGATTGGGGGACTCGATCATCGCCATATCTTGTGTCCTCCTAACTCTGCGGCGTGGATCATTGGGGTGTCGTATTGTCGTTCTTGTCGATAAAGCGAGCGGCACGGTTCAGGATTTTCACACTCTCGAAGGGTCTTGAGCCTATGAGGAAGGAAACCACTGCCAGTATACGAGGGTCAGATAGGTCCAGCACCACCTCATTACCGCCGCTTATCGTGACATTGATGGTGATTAGAGCCAGGAGGAGCACGACGACCAGGGCGATTATGGGCATAACTATTAGCACGGCACTGTGCAGGTAGATGCCCTCTTCGTAGAACTGCTTGAAGCGTAAATAGTTCCCGCTGCTCAAAATCAGGTGTACGAGCACCCCTGCCAACCCCCACAGCGCGATTTCCAGAAAGCGCCAGGGCTCATCCACCCAGAAAAATCCTCGCGGCTGTGGAGCGGAGACCTGCGCTTCAAGGGACTCAAGTTGCCTGACGGCGTCAGCCTTCTTGTTGGCCTTGATCAACTCCTGGACCTGGCCGATCGTGTTGCTGATAATTGTTTGTACCGGAGCGTTGATCAGCTTTGGGTCCTCCGCGACGACGGTCTCCAGGGTGTTCTTCATCAACGTGAGAGTATTGGTCAGCGCCAGGTTATCACTCACCGAGGGCGTCTTGTTTGCCTCATCCCGGGCCTGTTTGACCAGGGTGGTCAACTCATGGCTGAGCGGTTTTACCGGCGGTGGAAAAAATATATGCAGCAGCACATAGCTGATCACAAGCACGCCAAAGAGAGCAGATATGAACTTTAGAAAGCGCTTCCCGACTTGCTCGTTGACCGTGCCCACCACTTCACGTATATAGAGGCTGATGCCCCCCAAATTTTTGTCCAGCAGGTTGACTGTAACAGGCTTGGTGTTGGAGTATTTATCGCTGAGAACTGTGAGAGTCCATGTGCCGGGCGCGAGGCCGGTGAACTTGAAGTCGCCGTCATCGTCGGTTAGCTTGATCGTTACCTCCCCGTCCTCGTTGGAAGCTCGTACTGCTGAGTTGGCTATCCGTGCCTTGGTCCTGCCTTCATAGACAGTGCCCTCTATCTCGAAGCTGGGCGGCGCGTCATCAGGCGTTTTGTTCGCTACATCGTTAATGCCAACCTCATTGTCGAGTTTGCCGGTTGGATCTGCCATGGTTATCCTCTCCTCCTCTTAACATATAGGTTGATCCACAATTCTCGTCTGCATTTATTGGGCGGAGACGATTGCGCCGAGTAAAGTGCGAAGAGTAAAGCCTACAGCTTTGCTTATTATACCTGGGGATTGTATGCCCCGGTCTTGCTATCTGCCCAGTACCTTGACCTTTCCGCTGGACCCTAGGGCAGATTTTATCCGGTCATCGAGGTCCGGCCCCTCGAACCACGCACGGTAGGGTACCGCCAAAGGTCGCGCATGAGGCTCGATTAGCTGGGGCGTGTATCGACGTATAGCCGCATCGGCCAGCAAATAGCCATGATTCTCCAATATCTGCGCTTCCGCATCGCTGAAAGTGTCCATGTCGGTCCGTATCTGCGCGATGAAGTTGCTCACGGAGCCGGGGGAGTATCCCGCTGGCGGCGTTTGTCCTTTCAGCCCATAACGAGCCGTGGGCGTGCCTATGCCCCAGTACGTGCCTTGCAGGGTATAGGGGTTTGTGGGGCAAAGATCGTGGGCGATAAAGTTCGACATGAGCCAGCGCTTGCGTAGGGCCGTTGATTGGTTGCCCATGATCCTCATGGGGCGTGATAGTCGCCACACGATCCCTTTATCCCAGTCTGGGTCGAAGGTGGCTCCCCCATCGGATACCAACACTATCTTGTGCGACTTCCAGACCGGCTCCAGCCCCAGGTTATCGTAGACCCCCGCGTCGTTAAGCATGAGTGAAGAGAGATTCTTCTTGTAGTTGGGGTCTCCATTCTTCCTGGCATTTGAGTCGACCAATTTGGCCGACTTGAAGTCGTCGGGCACCGGCATCGGGTCAAAGGCCGGAGGAAAGCATGAGGAGGCGGCTACCGCACGCGCTATCGGCCAATCAGGCGCCGGCCGCATATATCCAACCTGGTAGTCGCCTACCGCCTCTTTGGAGAATATCCAGTTCACCCCATAAGATAGCTCCGCTGCGCAGAATATGAACCTGGGGCGGTCGGGCAGGTCTCGCAACGTCTTGCCGTTGATGTGGCGCTTATAGGTTTCCATGAGACCCTCGACTGACACGCTTGGTTTCCCGATAAGGTTCCAGGGGGGCCATAACCTCTTGAGGAGCGGCCCGGTGCGCCGGTTCTTTTGAGTGAACTCCAGGAAACGCTGGGTAAGGTTGTTCCATTTGTCGGTCTCTATTATGGTGCCGGGCGAAGGCCAGGGGTCCAGGTGAGCAGCAAAGTACGCGGCTGCGATGCTGCCGCCTGAGACGGAGGAGATCGTCTCGATCTTTGAAAGTACGCCAAGCTCGTTCAGGCGTCGCATTGCCCCCAGGTGAAGTAACGCGGCCCGGAATCCACCCCCGGATAGGCAAAGTGCGATTTCGTGAGTGCGCACTCTGTTTGGCAGATAAGTAACCGCATCGTGTTCGGTCACACTCTTCTCACCGGCTGGCAGGGCTGCTTCCGGTAGCTCACCGGGTATCAATTCCATGTCCGAGGGTGTATCCATACTTATCAGCTCCTCCTCCATTGTTGGGGCCTCCTTTTGTCAGGGTTTTCAATCCATCAGAGTATAGTCAACGAATAGCTCGGTGATTTCACAGGCGTTATTGAACTTTGCTCGTTGCCTCGGACTCAGGCCCTTCAAGCGGTCAGGTGGAAGTTCGTCTTCGTGGCCAAGCAAGAGCCGCCCCATAGTCTTGTCCAGCAGCGCCGTCTCCAGTGGGGGGAAGGGCATTTTCCACTTCCGTTCGTTTACCACCTCGCGGTCTACAGGAATAAAAGCAACCATTTTCTCTTTGTTCGTCATCAGTTCTAACCCTCTTCCCTGTAGAGTGGCGTTATGGCTGCCGTGATGTCCTACTTTGTAGAAGACGACTCGGTTCAGGAGTTGCTCAACATTGATGATGCATTTCGCGTCGTTGCCGTCGCACACGGACCACCGGCACGAGTCCCAGGAAGCCCAGTTGCCTGCCTGGGCGTCGCCGGGGAAAAGGAGAACGTCCCCAGACTCCACCAATTCGATAGCCAGGGCCAGGCTCGTGTTATTGGTGTCGCTGTCGAGGGTTAGAGCAAGCCCACCTGTCATACTTATCCATACGTCGTCAATCCTGCGCCAGGGTTGTTGCGAGTGACTTTTGTTGAACCCGTAGTGTTGTTTGAAGAATGGATCGCCCTTTGCCTCACTGACTGAGACCCGGTAGTAAGGATCGAAGGGGACGTACCCCGTCTGCGAGTCCGCATCATCGCTTGTTGAAGTGGGCCGCACCGTAGCCAGCAGGCCTTCAGCGAGGGCAGCGCGGCTGAATCCATACGCTTCTCCTTTCCGTGGGTCGCTCCTCTTGATCTTTTGTTCGTCGTAGGGAGGTCCGAGCACGTAGAAGCGAACACCATCGAATACGCCTTCAATCGGCTCTGCCACCTTGTCAGGCAAGGGCGGATACAGGTAACATATTCTTTCTCCGGCGCGTTGTCGCAAGTACTCGATGGCCGCCTGGGTGCCGCTGACTTTTTTATCAGTGGCATCGGCCTGACCAAAGAAGTCAATTACCCCGGCTATACCATCTCTGTAGGCGCTTACGGACTTGGGAAAGCGGTCCAGGGCCAGGCGCGCAGCTTGCAAGCCGAGTTCTTGCTCCCCGCGTAGCTTGCGAGCCAACCCATCGTCAGGCTTCTCCGTCCAGGCAAGCCACAATCTCGCTATCTCGATGTCGTCCCAGACATCCTGCGCCTGAAGGAAGCCGGACAGGTGATCCCAATGCTGATGGGTAGCGACCAGCAGATCGATCTGGCCGCCGGTTTCACATTTGATGTCCTGGGTAACGCTGCGCATCCGGTTGGTCTGATCCTCGGTACCGACGAAGACCCCGCAATCGATGAGCATGAAGGATTGATGAGAGCCACGCTTGAACCTTATGAGGAAACAATCGCCAAGACCCTGTCTGTACATGCGGACCCGCACTTCCAGCTTGTTACCGGCTTTGCGCGTATGCTTGGACTTGATCATCGACTGGTCCCTTTCTTAGTACCCTCTGTGTAAGATTGCGAAAGGCTCCTCCACGCCATGGTGAGGTAGCGCCCCAAAATAGGTGGCCCTCAGGGAGGGATCGTAGCTCCGGTAGTCCCGGTATGCTTTCCAGCGCGCCTTATCACGTATGCTTTTTACGATGCTGTAGGTCAGCTCAAGCTTATCCAGGTCGAGGATCAGAGTACAACCGCCCTTGAAGACGAAGCCTTCACCATCCCCACCTTTGGTCTTGATGAGCGGATGCTCTGTGCTTTGAGTGAGGGTAATGACCAGTTGGTTAAGGAACCTGCCATCGGGACCCACCCTACGGGCGGGCTGGAGCGAATTAACTTCAAAATCCGGCTGCTCATCGTTGCCGAAAATGTTACTGTCCGGGGAGAACACCAGGCCGGTGATTTTCTCGAAATGCTTGGCGCACTCCGGATTGGCAACATGCTCTTTGAGCATCTCTTCAAGGCGCTCCTTCATATGCTGGGTCTCCTCAAAAGCCTCCTCCCGGGTGGCAAAGTATTTTGCCCGGTCCGGGAAGTCGCGCAACTTCTTGGCGATAGGCCTGAACAGCGCGTTCGCCTGGGGGCTGACCTTCGGCCAGATCAAGCCATCTACCGAGAGACCGTGCGCATGCTGGGGATAGATTCCCCTCCTGCGAAACGCCTCGATAAAAGCAACACGATAGCCGCGCTCATCATCCGGTACTATATCTACGTCCGCCGTAATTATGGCGCGCAAATAGTCCCCAAAGTCAATGTCTACCGGTGGGCAGTAGTCGAGGGCACGCACGCAAGCATGAAGAACGTGTTGAGCGGCTGTTGCTGCTTCTTTGGAAAGGCGGTTTACCAGGTCGGGGTGGAGCGCGCCCTCCGGCAGGATCCCACTCCCCCCTGTGGCGATACGTATAAGATCTGCTACGCGCCTATCATAGATAGACACGAAGGCGTCGAATATAGTGGCTACCAGGATAGCGCCACGAGCGTGGGGTTCGAGTACGTTCTGGTACTGCGTTGGGTCCGGCTTCAGCGCCACCCATTTCTTAGTCTCCCGGTCAATCTCCCCGAGGGCGTCGCGCAGAGCACCATCTAACCCGATAGCTGCTCCAAGTTGTGCAGCCAGCTTGCTAAGCAGGTTTTCGAGGTGTAAGTTGCCACGTATTCTGGCAACTTCGTGCCGCAACACTTCAGGGAAGCTAAAGTGCTGAAACAGGGCAACTATATCGGCAAACGCCTCATGAAAGGCACCTACGTCGGGTTGGCTCAGTTGATCAGCATAGTTATCGTACATGCCGTCCAGCAGGGCATGTGTAGTTTCGTGCGCTATGATGTCATGTGAAAGGCATGTGTATACGTGACCGCGCGCATCCATGGACGAGAGAGCATAGCCGAACAAAAGAGCGACCTTATCGGGGCTGTAATAGGCGTTCAGATCGGGCATCGCGTGTGGGTAGACACGCAGGCGGGGCACATACTGTCTCTCCTCTATTTTGTCCGGGTCCTCCCGGGATCTGACTTTGTGGGATGCCCATAGAGCTTTCCTTCCCAGGGCGCGCTCGAAGTTATCTATGGTGGTCATCACCACAGCATATACCATCTGCTGATGGAACTGCGGGTTGCTTTCGGAAGGCGATAATCCGTCTTGGGCGAGCACCAGGGGGTCGTTGAGATCTACAGGCTCGTAGAAATACTTGGTGCCAGGGTCGTAATCAACGACCTCCACATACTCGCCCACCGGCCCGACGCCAAGCTTATCCGCCCCCTCCCATGTGACCTTGAATACCACTTCATTGACCAATGCCGTATCAAGCTCCAGGGAAAGGCTTGGATCGAAAGCGTATCCACGCAACCGCCTGAAAGCTGGAGGGGGGGCTGGATTGGCCTTTTTCCGCCGCACCTTCTTTGTTCGCATCTCGTCCATCGTTGGCGTATCACCGTCGCTATCGTCTACTGTGAAACCCTTCATCGTGCTTTCTTACCTCCTGAGGCGAAGTAGGCGCTGCCGGTGTGGCCGGGCCTCTAAGGTGACAAATAAGACAAGACGCGCTGGGCTACGGGACTCCCTCAACCCTCGAACTCAACATCCACGAACGGGCGGTCCGCGACGTTTATTAAGGGCTAAGAGATGGCCTTTACGTGCTCGCTCACCGGCCCGACGCCAGGCTTAGCCGTGCTCGCATATCCTCCATCGTTGGCATATCATCACAGTTATCGTCTATTGTAAAAATCTTCATGGCTTTTTACCTCCTGAGTTGAAGTAGGCGCTGCCGGTATGGCCGGGCCTCTAAGGTTACGATAAGACGCGCCGGGCTGCGGGAATCCCTCAACCCTCGAACTCAACGTCTACGAACAGGCGGTCCGCGACGTTTATGAAAGGCTTATCCAGGTCTATCTTCGCGCCGATAGCGAGCGGGCAATATACTTCATCACACCGCTTCATCAACTCTTCCAGCACCGGCTTGCTTGGAACGTTATTGTAAGTTTCGAGGTAGGTTGAGACTACCGCTACGCGCTTCCGGTCGTCGGGACGGTTGAGTGGCAGAATCTTGTCGAGCGACTCGTCCATCGGAGTGGCGTTGGAACTGCCGTGGTGGCCTATCTTGAGGAAGTGTACCGGCTCAAGGACCCCTCCTTGAATTGTACTCATCGTTCGCCAACTTCGTAGCTCTGCGTCGCCCGGAAAAAGCAGCTTCCAACCGCGCCACTCCATGCAGAAGACCACGCTCGTGTCGTTCGCGGCTGCATCAATCGCCAGCAGATTATCGGACACGCCCTGGCGACGCTTCTCAACCAGGTCGTAGAAAGCTCCACCATCCACACCAGGAGGAGGCTTGGGGACAACCAATTCGCCCGCCTGGTTTTGCTGGCCTGCCTCCGCCATTGTTAGCCCCAGCGCCATCGGCTGGAGCGGACGATAGTAGACGGCGGTATTCTCTTCGGGCGCCCATATACTGAACTTGGCCTCCGTAAATGGGTGCCTCCCCTCAAGATCAACCCCTCTGAAGACATAAGTAGTGTTCTCAGCGGGGGCTATTTCACGCAGGAACTCGACGCAGTGTGTCGTGCGTAAGGAGTTGGTGGGTGGGAAGGGGGCGGCGGCCGTGCCCAGCTCCTCGCCTGCGACACTGTTGTTGAGCAAGAGCGTGGCAAGCATATTCGCGGTCCTGGCTACCCCCGGGTCGGCATCAACGTCCCCAACTTGAGGGGCATCGGTGTCTAGCCCCTTGATATTAAAGGCTGTCAGGCAGAAGCGACGGATATTCTGGAACGTCTCCATCGCCGCCAGCTTCTTTTTCTTTGCGTCGGGGTGCTTGTCCTCATCGTAATAGTCTCGCGCAGCAGAGGCTGTGAGCCAGGCGTAGCGAGCCGTTAGCTTCTGGTTGAGCTTCAGCGCCGAATAGAGAGGGCCTTGCACATGGTCGAGGTGTTCATGGGTCATGACGTACAGGTCGAGCGGCTTGCCGTCAAGCTCATCCATGATGTCCTTCACAACAGGCTCGAAAACGCTGTCAGCGCCACCTTCTCCACTGACGAGAGACACATTTCCGAAATCTATGAGTATATGTTTGGTTTCCACACCATCCGGCCCTTTATCGGGGACCGAAATGAGGATGGCGTCTCCAAAATGCACATCGTAAACCCTCACGCGTAGCTTATCCATCTTGGTCTCCTTGCGCTATGTGTAACATTCTTGCGGTCTCGCGGACGCGCATCACGCCATCTGCGACCTCTGCGCGTATCACCGTACAGAGGGGTTTTCCATCAGGCCCGATAGCTTCGGCCCCAACCTTCAAGATATTCCGCCCCACCATCCGTTCGAGCATCCGGTCACGGTCTTTCTTTTGCCTGGGATGCTGGTCTGTTGTGAGCCGGGCGATCACCTTCTTGGTATCCCAATCTATCGCCAGCGTCGTACCCATCGTGACCTGGCGCTCTTTCGGGAGCATTTGCAAGAGGTTCTTGGGGTTGTCTTCCTTCTGGTTCCAGAACACTTTGAACAAGCACTCGTGCCGGGTTTGAAAATTGCCGTCCGCGTCTATGTAGGGCTTCTTGACGTCCAGGCGCGGTCTGATTACGAAACTCGACACGCCATCAGGAATACGCAAAAATCGCCGGTTGTCGGGATTGTTGGCGAATTCATAGGCGGCCCAATCGCTCTCCGCCAGAATACCTATGTCAACATTCTTCAGCCCTTCATAGTCAACATCTGTCTCCACGTCCAACTCTGACGCATCCTCTACAATCAGCCGGTTCACGAACTGTTCCTTTATCCAGTCCTGGCGCTGACGGTCATCGGGATAGAGCGTCTGCTCGGCAGCAATTATGCCGCGTGCCAGGTCCGCGAAGGAGGCGTCTCCGGGGGGCATGTAATCAAGACCTCGGAAGATCATCCTCCTGAACTCTTCGGCCCCTATGGCCAAAGCCTTGCCGGAAGCCGAGAAGTCGGACATGCCTGACTCCTGGCTGTACTTGACCTTCTTCTCGTTATGGATATCAACCATCACTGAGTAAAGCGCCCCGCTCAACACTTCGCTCAGTTCGTGAGACTCCACGCTGTCAATAAAGTTGGGCTTGCCTTCCTCGTCGCGGCTCTCATCCTTCGGGTTGAGCGTCTTCTGGTTGAACAGAGGCCGGAGGTAGCCTGCTCGCCCGGTGGGGTCTATAGCTCGCCCCACTTGCTCGGCTATCGAACTGAAGGCTGTGGTCTGTTCGATTGAGCCATCGGTTTTGTCCAGCACTTCTAGTGTGAGCGACCTACTGCTGAAGGCCATAAACAAGGCTGTGAGATCGGCTATGGCTTCGTGCATGGCAAGAGACTGAGGAGTAAGATTGTCATAGAGGTCTGGGGCGATTCCATCAAGGATCGCATGGCCTGTTTCGTGCGCCACTATGTCGCGCGATAGGCAGGTAAATACTGTTTGCTGGGGGTTATTTGGGTCAGGGATGTAAAAGAATTGCAGGCTGTGGGACTCACGCTCATAGAACGCATTTGCCCATTGGCCCGCGCGGGGCACGACCAGCAATTGGGGAGCATCAAACGCCCACACCAGCTTGCGCCCCAGTATCGGCACGTCCCTGTGGTCCGGAAAATTCGTTCTCTCAAAGAGGTACATCGTTCGAAGTACGGTGGCAAAGACGCTTGTCTGGATGAAGGCATCGGAGAAGATATCCTCCGTATCCACATCGTACCTGCTGATCTTTTTGCCTTTCGGAGCGGGAACGAAAGCTACGGGTTTGCGTAGCTCTCCTGTCTTATCATCAAAATCGAGTATTGCTACGCGCCTCGTGACCGGGCCATCAAGGAAGAAGTCCTCATGCTTTATTTCAAAGCCTTCGGACATTTTTTCGCCCTCCGCCGAACTGGCCGGGTCCTTGATCATAAGGGGGACTCTGACTTTCAATGCAACACCTCCATGTATCGGTCTAACAAACGGACAGTAAAATATGAACCACGTATGACCCTGATATTTGTACTGGAGCAGAACCTACGAGAATTATACTTGCGCGCCGCCCTGATGTACTGGCACAAAAAGTGTCACAAATTTTGTATTGGTGTCTATTCCATGTCCGAGAAGGACTCTCAACAATAAGAAAATGGGCGGCTCAGCCGCCCATTTTCTTATTGTTGAGAGTTCTACGCCTGGCAGGCGTAACTCTTATATTAGTGTGCGCTTATCGGGTGTTGTTCCGAGGCGCGTTGCCAGCGTTAGGGAGTCTGGCAAGCAGGGAAGAAGGTGTTAGCCACTATCTTCGACGCCTGTCCCCTTGTCACGTTGTTGGAGGGGCGGAAGTACGGCTTGTTGTCGCTGCCGCAAGGTTCGCCTGGCCCTCCACATGGGTAGCCTCCCATCACGTTCAGGGAGGATAGCTGCTCTATCCATACGTAGAACGTGCTGTCCGGCTCAACGTCCGCGTACCTCTGGCCTGTGGGTGTGCCGGTTACGCCCTTAGCAGAAGCTACTATTTTGGCTAGCTGCCCCCTCGTGGCGTTGGCGTTGGGCCTGAAGTATGGCTTGCTGGGCGTGCCGCACGGCTCGGAAGGCACGGTCCCGCAGGGGTAGCCTCCCATGTGGCCCCTCATGCTCAGCCTGTTTATCCAGGCGTAGAAGGTATTGTTGGGAGGCACATCCTCATATATCTGCGCGCCTGGGTTCTCATTGAAGCCTGCCGCGTTGGAGACTACCTTGGCTATCTGACCCCTGGTTATGTCGTTGTTGGGGCGGAATGTGCCGTCGGAGTAACCGCCCAGGATGCCCCGGCACGCAAGGCACTTGATGTTTGCGTAGAAGGTGTTGGTATTGGGCACATCCGTGAACGTTATAGCGCATGCTGTGGCTGTAGCAGCCACAGATGTACTTGTGGGTTCCCCAGGCGTGCCGCTAGGCATCGCGGTGGATGTGGAGGTGGCAGCTATGGATGTGTCAGTGGCTACACCCGTAACTGTGCCGGTAGCTGCACTTGTGGGCGTCTGCGTAGCTATAGTTGTGCCTGTGGCTATGCTGGTCGCCGAACCAATGGCTGTCGAGCTAGCCACCGTAGTCGCCGTTCGCGTAGCTGTAACGGTAGTTACGCTCGTGGGCGTGCCCGTCGTTCCGGCAGGTACGCAATTGTTCCGCAGCACGGACACATTGTCTGAGCCTGCATTTACCGCAGCTATGTCCAGTGCGCCGTCCACGTTGTAGTCACCCACTGTAAGGTCGAACGGGCTTGAGCCAGCAGGGAAGTTAGCGGGCGATCCAAATCCACCCGTGCCATTGCCGAACATGACCACCACGCCTGACGGGAAGTTCCCGGTCAGGGCAACGTCGTCACGTCCGTCCCGGTTGAAGTCTGCCACTACTATTGACGAGCCTGCGCCTTGAGCGGGGAAGCTGGTAGGCGCACCGAAGCTACCCGTGCCGTTGCCGAGCAGAACCGACACCGTGTTCGAGCCGGAGTTCGTCACTACCAGGTCGAGGTGCCCGTCTCCATTGAATTCACCCGTCGCTATAGCGTTTGGGCTATTACCCCCTGAAAAGCTCGTAGGCGCTCCAAACCCGCCCGTGCCGTTGCCGAGCAGCACCGACACTCCACTTACGGTGCCGGTGTTAGCAACGGCCACGTCCAGGTTGTTGTCGTGGTTGAAGTCCCCCAGCGTCAGCGAGGCGGGGTCGTCCCCTGCGGGGTAGGTGGTGCCCGCTCCGAACCCGCCCGTCCCATTACCCAAGAGCACCGATATAGTGTCTCCACCCAGGTTCGCCGTCACCAGGTCAGGGTTGGTGTCGGCATTCACGTCTGCGAGCCTGATCTCGTAGGGTAAGAATGCTCCTGAAGCGTAGGGGATAGGCGAGCCGAAGCCCCCCGTCCCGTTCCCCAGGAGCACCGTAACGGCCCCGTTGGCCCCGGTGCTGGACACAACAAGGTCGGGGTTGGCGTCATGGTTCAAGTCTCCCGACACAATGGCGAGCGGCCCTTTACCTATCGTTATATTAGTGGGTGTTCCAAAGCCGCCCGTGCCGTTATTCAGCAGGATAGATATATTTTCTGATGCGTTATTCGCCGTAGCCAGGTCTGGCTTGCCGTCCCGGTTGAAATCTCCGGTAGTTATCGCGCTGGGCTGGTCCCCCACGCCGTAGTTCACGGCTGGACTGAAGCTAGGCGCGCTGCACCCGACTGCTGTTGGCGTGGCAGTCGCCGTCGGCTGCCCGCAGGTGTTCAGCAACACGGAGACGGTGCCGTTGCTCGCGCTCGTGGCGACAAGGTCGGGTTTGCCGTCGTTATTCAGGTCGCCAGCCGCCACCGAGTAGACTGTCGAGCCTACCGTGAAGTTCACAGCCGGGTTGAAGCCCCCGGTGCCGTTGCCGAGCAGCACGGACACGCTAGAAGAGAACGCGTTCGCCGTCGCCAGGTCGGGGTGGGTATCATTGTTGAAGTCCGCCGTTACGACGGTGTACGGGGTATTATCTACCGCGTAATGGGTGGCTGCCGCGAACCCACCCGTGCCGTTGCCGAGCAACACCGACACGTTGTCGGAGTTGTTGTTCGCCGTTGCCAGGTCGAGGTTATTGTCGTGGTTGAAGTCCGCGACCGTCACGTACCGGGGGTTGTCCCCAACCGCGAAGTTGGTGGGAGCGCCGAAACTGCCCGCGCCGTTGCCGAGCAGCAGGGACACCGTATCGTCGCCCGCGTTGCCTACGACCAGGTCGAGGTTGTTGTCCTCATTGAAGTCGCCTATATCTACCGAGTCGGCGTTGTTGCCCGCCGTAAAGTTCGTGCGCGCGCCGAAGCCGCCGGTGCCGTTCCCCAGCAGCACGGAGACTACGTTGGCGAAGCTGTTAGCTACCGCCAGATCGGGCTTGTTGTCCTCGTTGAAGTCGCCCACCGCGACGGACCTGGTATCGCTCTCCACTTCGTAATTAACGGCTGCACTGAAGCCGCCAGCGCCGTTGCCGAGCAAGACCGACACATTGTTGGACAGAAAGTTGGCTACCACGAGGTCGGTCTTTCCATCCACGTTGAAGTCGCCCATTGCTACGTTGGAAGGGCCGGTGCCTACGGGGTAGCTGGTGGGCGCGCCGAAGGTGCCGTTCCCATTGCCGAGCAATATGAGCAGATTGCCGGAGTTATAGTCTGCTACGGCGAGGTCCGGGTTGCTGTCGGCGTTGAAGTTCCCTATGACTACGCCCACAGGGTTTATGCCTGCCGGGAAGCTGGTAGGCGCGCTGAAGCTGGGTACCGCACATGCGCCTGCCGGAATGGCGGCAGCCGATGAGCTTGTCACCAACCCCGACAAGCCCATTCCAACGGCCAGCATGCCGAGCATGACAAAGAGCGCCCCTTTAATGGCTCTGCGCCTGGAGGAAGGCTGTAACGTACTATTCATCGAATCTCCTTTACGGTATTAGAAATGCGGGAGGCACGGTTTAAGGCAGTATGCTCGCATACACCCAGCTTAAATACGGGGGCGGTTACAGTGTCTTCTCATGCAAAACGAGTATCAATGGCAAGTCCCACTGCCGGAGTCGGTGAATCTTCCGCGCTCTGTAGCTATAAACTCCCATTGGTAGCTGCTTGCGTTCAAGGTAAGTTTCAGGACGCCGTAGGCTTTGTCGCTGGCGGCTTCCCGGTTCGCGTTGGGTTTCTCGATATCGTACAGACTCTTGCCGCCCGTGCCCACCACGAACTGGCGAATGCCTCTTGCCGGATCTGCTTTGCCTGCGGGGTCCTGGGGTGTGTATCGCTGGTAGTTGTGGTCGTGCCCTGACATCACAATCTCCGCACCCGCACCGTATAGCGCCTGCCAGAGTGGGCTTATCTCCTGGTTGTTGTCGTGTTTGCCCGAAGTGAAGCGTGGGTGGTGCCAGTAAGCCAGCGTACAGTGAGCCGGGTTCGCCGCCAGGTCATCCTTGAGCCACCGCACCTGCTTAGAGTCCTCCCCGCAACCGCCGATGGACTTGCAATTGCTGTTGAGGACCACGATATGCCACGCGCCCAGGTCGTAGCTGTAGTACCCCTCTCCTTGCTTGCCCACGACCTCACCGAAATAGCTGAAGTAAGATTTGGCATCCGAAGTCCGGTAGTCGTGGTTGCCCGGCGCGGGCCGCGTGCGCGCCTTGTGACGGCCCCAGGTCGGCTCGTAGCATTCTTTGTACTCGCTTGAGCTCCCCTCGTCGTAGGCATTGTCGCCAAGCGTAAAGACCGTCCCGGCGATGCCGTCAAGCAGTTTAGCCGTCTTCTCGTCCTGGTCGGAGTCGCACGATGCTATATCTCCCGCTCCCACCAGCACCGCACTTTCCTCGCCCGTTGGCGCAAGGGTTGGCGTGGGGTCAGATGCGGTATCTCCCCTCTCCGGGGTATCTGTTTGCTTAGGCCTCGGAGTATTTGCTGCCGCCGCAGTTGGCCGGGCAGTATCCTCCGGCGCAGCATCTTGCGTGGTTCTCGCAGGCGTGTCCGGTGTGGCTACGGCTTCCCGCGCGGCTGGGGGGCCAGGTGTGGGAGCTTGCGGCAAGCCGGAGAGGCTGGACGATGAGCAGGCCGCCAGCAACGTGACTGCCGCGCACGCAAGGCATATTTTGGCGGCTCTTGCCGCTGCTGGTAGTAGTTGAGTTGGCATCTCATCTCCTTATCCATGACGTCTGCTGAGCAAAGACGAGACTCTTATGGCCTGGTTATAAGTAACAGGCAAGGAAAGTGCGCCGCGATCTCAACCCGGCTGAGCGGCAACCGCAAGTCTTGTGGGCCGCGTTGCTACCCTCGTGTTGAGGAGGTGGGCGCATTCTTCCTCGGCCATCTCCAAGAGTGCCTGAGTGGACCGGCGACGCTCCGGGAAGAGTGTGCTGAGGTGGACGTGCCGCACAAGCGTAAGGGCGGTGTATACCTTTATGGCGTGGCGGACGCCTTCTCCGTGAAGCTCGATGAACCTCTCCTCGAAAGCCTCTTCCTGGTGCCTCAAAGCATGGGGGTCGCCCAGCGAGCGGATGCTCTGCTCTCTCATGTGCCCCAGGAAGTTGCCCGCGTCCAGCGCGGGGTCGCCTTCGCAGTAGAGGTCGAAGTCCAGCAAGTAGAGGCGATCTCCGTCCACTATTACCTGGTCGGCGTAAAAGTCTCGGTGGATGCCCGTGCGTGCGGACCTCGGAAGGGATGCTCCTATCCGGTCGCAGGCGTTGAGCAGCCGTTCGATACGTTGTGCCCAACCAGGTTCTCCCTGGGCAACGATGGGCAGGCGCTCGTGCAGGATGCGTAACTCATCCCTCATGGTGTGGCGGCGCTCCGGCCTCACGCCGGCATTGTGCAGCTTATGGAGGGCGGATGCTATTCGCCCTGCGAGCGCCTCACCGCCAGGTTCCGGGAGGAGTCGCGTTGCCGGGCTGCCCTCTACTTTGCGGTGGAGCCACATCTGGAACTCCGGCACGACCCCAACCGGCTCCGGTACCGACGATATGCCGTCCGCGCTGTCGTCCCTGAAGCCTGCTTGCCACAGGGCGGATACAGTTTGATACGTGGACTTGTCGAGGCCGCGCGCCCGCGCCTTCCCTACCAGGGTTATCAACTCGGCGGGAGCGCCCGGCTTCTCGATTGCCACGTCGTACTCGACCAGGCAGCGCCTTCCCGGTTTGTGCCTCACCACGCGAATATCAAGAATAGAGAGTTGGCCCGTGGGTCCGGCGAGCCGCGAGAGGCGACGCCTGAACTGCATATGAACGTCGAGCGGGTTGAGCGCCTGCGCCATGAAAGGCATCGTCGGGTCGGCGGCAACATTGAACGGGTCTATAACCGGCACGCTCGAAAGCGTGGCGCGCTCTAGTTGTGGCAGCGCATGCTCTCGTGTCTGTGCCAGGTTGAAACTACGCTTTACAAAGGAAGACTCGACTCGCTCCATTATCGCCTCGGCCCGCGCTATGGTAGCCTCTATGCCTTGCGGCCAATCTCTCTGTAGGTTGCGAAAGGGGTGTGGGGCCAGCTTTAGCAGCCCTGCCGCCGTGTACAACCCAACACGCTCATATGGAGAGTGCCTCGTCGCGGAGGCGTAGCCTTCCAGCAAAGCGTGACTCAGGGGCGCTACCCGGTCGGATGGCACGTTCCGGCGCAGCGCACCTCGCTCAAGGTGAGCTGTGAATAGCCCCAAATCCGCCGCCGGGTCGCCCGCGGAAGCCGCATCGAAGTCGAGGATCACCACGCTATCGCCGTCAAGTAGCACCTGCTTGGCGTAGAAGTCGCCGTGAATGGGTGAATACAGGGGCGGCTCCTGCATCAACATGCCCGCGAGTTTCCTGGCGAGACCCTGGATGCGCCCGGCGAGATGCGGGCACAGGAACGAGAGGCCAGCCGCCACCGAAAGGAGCGTGGACGCCTCGGCCTCTCGCGTGAGGGGTGCCAGCTTTGCCACAGGCTGAGAGTGCCCTTCCGCCAGCGCAACCCCAACGCGCCTCACTGCGGCCAGGTCAAGACTGCGATCAGATAGGGCTTCGCTCAGCAGGCGGCCCTGCATCCACTCGAAGGCCAGGATGTTGTGCCGGTCGGAATGGCCCACGCGCCTGGGCACGTTCAGCAGGTCGCGTGACTTAAACGCTCGCACGTTGGCCTTTGCCTCCTGGTAACCCGTCTCCGTATAAAGTTTGAGCACAGCCGCAGGACCGTCCTCGGTCACCAATTGCGTGACGTAGCGCCGTTCGGGCTTGTACCGGATGCTGCGTATAGTGCCTTCCCACAGGTCTGGGCGATTAGAAAAAATGCGGCGCAATAGAGCTTGCCAGGCACTCTCATTTCCTAGACGCGCGAGCGTCTTAAGCTCACTGTCGTTGGGGAAGATTGAGACAGTTATTGAGTGCTTATCGAGCACGATGCGCCCCGGCCCAAGTGGGCTTGCTACACTGGCTTGTTCTCGTGCCTTATCCAGTTGGTCCCTGGCGTCGGCCCGGTGCCCCTTGGCGTAGGCCGCTACCTTCACACCATCTATTTCCAGCGCATACCCGACCAGGCAATTCATACCGGGTTTATACCTGATATAGGCAGGGTGGGCCGCGCTCAGTCCGCTATCCGGCAGGCGCGATCTCAAGGCAGCCAGGAACGCATCGGGGTCGAGTAATACGCCCAGGCCCGGTATCGCGGTGTCCCGCCCGACAAGGTCGGCATCATAGGTTGAAAGCACGCTTATTTCTCCTGTCGCGCCCTGTTCCGGGCATTCTAATCCAATAGTCGGGTGCCTATCGCCATAGCCACACGGTATCGTCGGCTGTGCTGGTGGCGAGGGTTTTGCCATCGGGCGACCAGGCGACGGTAAGCACCATCGCTGCCGGGTGGGTCAGGACTGCGGCGGACGTGCCGTCCGGGTTCCATAGCCTGGCCGTCCTGTCACCCGCCGACGCGAGCGTGCTGCCATCGGGCGACCACGCGACGCTGTTTACAAATTCGGTGTGCCCGGAGAGGGTAGCCAGGGCATCGCCGGACGCGCTCCACAAGCGCACGGTCTTGTCGTTGGACCCGGACGCCAGTATCTTGCCGTCGGGCGACCACGCCAGGCAGTAGACTTCGCTATCGTGCCCGTACAGCGTCTTTATAAGCGTGCCGTCGGCTCGCCACAGGCGCACGCTCCTGTCGTTGGAGCCTGCCGCCAGGGTCGAGCCGTCCGGCGACCAGCGCAGGCTCGTAATCGCGTTGGCCCCACCCTGTAGATAGGTTACCTTCTCGCTATAGGGACCCCACAAGAAGAGGTCTAGCCCGGTAGAGACGGAAGCCAGCGTCTTGCCGTCGGGCATCCATGCGAAGCTGGACGATAGGCCGCTATCGTGCTCAAGCAGCGCGACGGGCTTGCCTTCCGCGCTCCACAGCCGCACCGTCCTGTCCGCGCCGCCCGATGCCAGGGTCTGCCCGTCGGGCGACCATGATACGTTGAATACCTCTGCCTTGTGGCCTTTGAGGGTTGCTACCTTCCCGGTTTGCGTGTCCAGGATGCGCACGGACCTATCCATAGAGCCGAGCGCAAGCCTCCGGTTGTCGGGTGACCATGCAGTCGCGACTACGCCGGTTAGCTCGCCGGAGAAAGTGACGACGCTTCTACCCTCTATGGTCGTGCTGCCCATACGGGCTTGTGCCGTCTCGATGGGCGGCACGGCGGCGACCTGCGTGGGGAGGATTATGCTTGTGATAGGAGTATTCTGTGCCGGTGTGCTCGGCACAGACACCGTTTTTGCCCCGAGCACGCCTACGCCCGTGCCTGTCGCAACGGCAAGCACCACAACGGCTGCCAGTATAGCCCCCAGGCCACCAGCCAGTGTCCATCGCCTGCTTAGATGCCGGGGGTTGGCCGTTTGCGAAACGTAAGGAGGCAATGCGGCCAACACTTCTGCATCCTGTGTAGGCGGATTCAGGCTCTTCTCTTTGTCACCATCCTGGCCGTCAGGCCATGCCGTATCATGCCTGCCTGAAAGCTCCAATGTAGCCAGCACGATCTGGTGCTCTTTCCGAGTTGTTCTTGTTGAAGGTACCATGTGATGCACCCCATCTTCCCTGGCGGTGGTCTTCACGGTGTATATTTGCCGGTGGAGGCGACCACCCTTTAGCAATTCGTTGTAAGAGCCTTGCTCGACGATGCGGCCATTCTCCAGGACCATGACCGTATCCGCGAATTGGGCGTGGGCCAATTTGTGCGTGATGAGAAAGGTCGTGCGCCCAACCATTAGGCGTTGAAGGGCCTCCATCACGGCCCGCTCGTTCTCTTCATCAAGTCCGGTGGTCGGCTCGTCCAGTATCAAGATTGGCGCACGGCGTATCGCGGCGCGGGCTATGGCTATGCGCTGGCGCTGGCCGTTCGAGAGGGTCGAGCCACGCTCGCCCAATATCGTATCGTAGCCTTCCGGTAGCGCCTCGATGAAATCGTGGGCGTTGGCGAGGCGGGCGGCAGCTATTATCTCTTCATCGGTGGCTTGGGGCGCTCCGTAAGCGATGTTGTCGCGTGCGCTTGCCGCGAAGAGGACAGTATCCTGCATTACCACCCCGACCTGAGCGCGCAGGGAATCGAGCGTGTAGTCGCGTATATCACGCCCATCAATTTTGACCGACCCGGTAGAGGGGTCATACAGACGCAAGATCATGCCTACGAGCGTGGACTTGCCGTTACCCGAAGGGCCGACCAGGGCGACGCACCGGCCCGGCTCTATATTGAGGTTGATGTCCCGCAAGACCGGGTGGCCCGGCTCGTATGCGAAGCTGACGTTCTCGAACGCGACGGCTCCACGCAAAGCAGGTGCGGGCCTTGCATTGGGCAGGTCTTGCACGTCAGGCTCACGGTCAAGGAGGTCCAGCACGCGCTCACCCGCGGCGGTGGCCTTCGCCAGCCTGCCCGTGTACTTGGCGAAGTCGCGCACGGGTTTGAAGGCATTTTTCAGGTAAGTGAGGAATACCAGCAGGTCGCCCGGCGTGAGTGACTTGTTCATCACGAGGGTAGCACCGTACCACAGCACGAGGCCGGTAGAGACGGCTATCAGCACGTCAACCGTGCGCTCAAGGCTGGCCGACAGCTTACTGGCCTTCGCGTCCTGCTTGAGACTCTCTTTATTCTGGCTGAAGAAGGAGGCAGACAGGATATTTTCAAGGGAGAGCGCCTGCACTATCTTGATAGCGCCCAACGACTCCGAGGCGGTAGCGGCCATAGCGCCTTCCCGCTTGCGCTGTTTGCGGGCGGCGTCCTGGATGCGCTTGGTCAGGCGCATGGTTGAGAGCCAGAAGAGAGGCACCGTCACCAGCGCGAGCAGGGTAAGCTGCCAGTTGAGCCACGCCATCAAGCCTACCATGCCAAGCAGTATCAACCCGTGAGCGACGAGCGGCAGAAGGGCTGTAATAGCCACATCCTTCAATTGGCTCACGTCGCTGATTACACGCACGACCAGGTCGCCACCCCGCGCCTTTGTGTGGAAGGAGAGAGATAGACGCTGCATATGTGCGTAAAGATCGCTACGCACGCGGGTCAGCACGCGGTTGCCCACCATCGCAAAGCCGACTGTATTTATGTACGCGGCAAGCGCCCTGAGCGCGGTAATAGCGACGACCGCCACGGCAGATGCTATCAGGAGCGTGGAGGGGTCGAGCTTATCGAGAAAAGGCACACCGGAGGGATTACTGGCAGGGTTGCTTGCGAGCACGCTGTCAAACACGAACTTCAACGGCCAGGGTTCGAGCAGGCGCAGCCCTACCTCCGCGAGCAGGGCGAGCAGCGAAGTAGCTATCAGCCTGCGCTCTTTGCGTAGGTGCGGCCAGAACCGCCGGGCGATGCGCGACAGGCCCGGTATGCTCTTGGTAAGCGCTTCGTTATGTGCCACCTCTACACCCCTTCCAGCACTTTGTTTTCGGAGGTCGCGCCTGCGGCCAGTTCCAGGATGCGATCAGCTACCGCGTCCCAGGTATGCCCCCGCAAGATAGTTTGTCTCGCGGCATGTCCCAGGCTGGCACGCAGATCGGGGTCGAGCCGCAGCTTATTAAGCGCCTCTGCTAGTGCGTCCGCATCGCCCGGCGGGCAGAGTAGACCGTTCACGCCGTCCTTTATCAGCCCTTTCAGTTGGCCGACCCGGCTGGCGACGACCGGCAGGCCCGCAGCCATGTACTCGTATACCTTCAAGGGCGAGAAGTAGAACTGCGCGAGGTTAGGGTAGGGTGCGACCGCCACGTCCATGCGAGCCAGCAGTCCGGGTATTTCCGCCGGGTCCACCGCGCCCGCAAAATCGGTGGCAGAGAGCAATCCCTGTTCGGCAAGGGCATCTTCTATCCCTTCGCGCTGAGGCCCGTCTCCCACAATGAGAAGCCTGGCGCTATCGTCTCGCCGGTGGAGCTGAGCGAATGCCTCTACCAATATGGGTAGGCCGTGCCAGGGCTTGAGGGTACCCACGAACCCTACCGTGAAAGCGTTTTTAGGTTCGGGCTGGAATGTCTTTCTGCTCGTATCGAAGCGGCCTGGGTCCACCCCATTAGGTACAACATGCACGCGGCCCCGGACGCCGGGGAAGCAGCGCACGAGGTAATCTGCCACCTGGTCGGAGACTGCGAGCAGGGCGGTAGCGTTGCGGAAAGCCTTTTCCGCCACCCACTCCGCGAGCGCACGGTCCATCAGCCCGCGATGCTCGGCCTGCTCTTCGATCAGGGGCGCGTTGACCTCAAGGAGACCCGGCACTTCCCTGTCTTGTGCGTACTGCATCGCCATGAAGCTCCAGAGCGAGTAACGTTCGTACACGAGGTCGAACGGACCTTCCAGGTCGAGCGCGGCGTACAGGTCGCCGTTCTTCAGGAGGGCAGCCCGCTCGCTCCCGACCAGGGGGTCTTTGCTCATAGGAGGCAACTGGTGTACGACTATCTCTTCCAGGTCGGCGGGCGGCTCGCCCCCTATGCGTGAGGCGAAGACTTCTACTTCCAACCCTCGCTTGCAGAGCGCACGGATTACCTCCTGCACGTGCACAGAGCAGCCCTTGCGCCCGTAGATGGGCACGCCGGGGTCGGCGCAAACATAGGCTACGCGCATCATCTCACGCCTCCTACTGCCTCGATGCGCGCCGGGTCGGGAACGCCGAAGAGCGCGCGTAGCGTGGCGGTGTTGTGGTGAATATCAAACGATTGCTCGATCAGGCCCCGCGCTTCGGCTGCCAGCCTTCGGCCAAGTGCGCGGTCACTCAGCAGCCTCTCTATCGCCGCCGCAAGCGCGACCGGGTCGTGTTGGGGCACCATCAGGCCGGTCTCTTCATGGCGGAGCACTTCGGGGATGCCTGTAACGTCGGTGGCGATGCAGGGGGTACCCAGGGCCATAGCTTCGAGCAACACCGTCGGCAGGCCGTCGCGGTTGCCGTCCTCACCTACCACGCACGGCGCAGCGAAGACGGCGGCACCCTGTACGTGGGCAATTACCTCGCCCTGGGGTCGCGGGCCAATCATCTCGACCTTATCTCCCAGGCCCAGCCGCTCGATTTGAGCGCACAGGTCGGCTTCCAGTTCACCCGTGCCGATGATTTCGCACCGAAAGTCGCAGCCCTTATTGGCGAGGATAGCGCAGGCGTCTATCAGGTCGGCGAAGCCCTTCTTCTCCACGAGCCGACCCACCGCAAGCACTACAGGCGGGCGATGGTCGGGCGCTGTGAACGGCAGGTGCCGCAGGTCGAGGCCGTTGTACACCCGCCGCACGCCCAGGGCAGCCGCGCCGTAAGTCTTGCGAAGATAATCGAGGTTGAATTCGCTGACGGTGACGACCGCCTCCGCGTCGGCCAGCTTGCGCCGCAAGTCCTCCGGTTGCACGCTCTCGTGGAAGATGTCTTTCGCGTGCGCCGTAAAACTATAGGAGACGCCACTCAATCTAGAGGCGAGCCGGGCAACCGCCGCCGCCACGTTGCCGAAGTGCGCGTGCAAATGCCCGATACCCCGGAGCCGTACCGCCTTGGCGAGAAGCAGCGCCTGGTAGACCACGCGCACGTCCTCGCCGCACGCCTCTTCCATAGTGCTCCAGACGCCGGGGAGCAGGTCGCCGGCCTCTTGCATGGCGGCCCACAGGTCCGCCGCCTTCAAGCCGTAGGCGGGCAGGTACGTCACGGGGGCGCGCACCTGGGAGATGGCGTCCTGGAAGTGGTCGTCGTTGGGCGGGTAGAGGGAGAATATATCTATCTCCAACCCCGCCGCTTCATGGGCGAGTATCTCATTTACGATGAACGTTTCAGAATAGCGGGGATAACGTTTGAGCACGTAGCCCACTCTGTTGCATCTAGTAGGCAGCATATTCATATCCTCTAACGTGGATGCGGCACGACGCAGGCTGTCGCCGCGTGTCGAGCGCATCTCTAAGCAGGTTGGGAAGGCGGGAGAGGCCTTTCATATCGAGGCGATCTCGCACTGAGTCGAGGGGCCGGATGTCGCGCGCCAGCCAATCGCTGATGGCCTGGGGGGTCACGCCGTCCGGGTGGAGCACATCGAGCAGGCCCATGTCGCGCAGCCTCTCGGCCCTGATCCACTGTTCGAGGCGCGGTTTGACCCTGGGCACGATAAGCGCAGGCTTACCGAAGGAGAGTATCTCGCAGGTCGTGTTGTAACCACCCATCGCGATAACACGGTCGGCGCGGCTCAGCAGAACCGCAGGCTCAGGCAGGAAATCGAGCACGCGCAGCCTGGGCTGGGCGGACGCAATGGTGTGCAACCGGCGTTGCACGTCGGCAGGCATATAAGGCCCCGTAACGATCACGCCATAAGCGCCCGATGGCAATTTCACCTGGGCGAAGGCTTCGGCTAGCCGGTCGCCATCCTGTCCACCTCCGACCATGCAAAGCACGAGTCGTCCATACGGAAGGTGTAAATCTCGGAACCGGCGGTTCGCGTCGTCACCGACAGCGCCCAATCGCTTGCACTGGTCCAGGTACCCTGTGTACCGTACTTTAGCCGCGATATCAGGCGAAAGACTATATTCATGCACCATGTCGTAGACGGCGGGGTCGCCGTAGACCCACACGGCATCGTAGTAGGCTCTCAGCGCGTCTTCATTACCATCTCGCCCCCACTCCTTGTGGACAGCCTCCGGTTCATCGAGTACATCGCGCAGGCCCAGGACGCAACGGGTGTGGCCGCGAGCATGTAGATATTCGAGAGCCATGTTTAGCTCGCCGCCGATACCGCGCGGCACCTTGTCAACAATGAGCACGTCGGGGTCGAACGCCTGTAGAGCGGTGCGAATAATGTGCGCTCGCATGTTGATAAGCTCGTCAAAGGGCAGGTCGAGGCTGCGGGAGCGGTAGGAGCCGTTGCCGTCCTTTCGGAGGGCGGGCAGAGTCACGCAGTCTACGCCGGGCGGCATGCCGAAAGTACCGGCTTCGCCCGCGCCCGCGAGCATGAGCACCACCGAGTCGAGTGGCGGGCCTGCAAGCGTCTGAGCTATGAGGAGATTGCGGCGCATATGGCCCAGGCCCATCGCATCGTGCGAATAGAGGGCGATGCGGGGCTTGCGCGACAACTCACGTCCGTTTGCACCGGGGAAAATTGATTTTGGGATGGAGTTGCGAGCGTCGGTGAGAGCAGTGTGCGCTCTCAGGAGAGGGGCATTATCTTGGGTACGCTGTGGAGCGGAGCGTAAACCTTTAGTCTTGTCCCTACCTCGGCCGTTCCAGTCTAGTACGGGTTTCATGGCAGGTCCTCGCCCGAACTCGAAAGCTGGGCTTAAGAAACAGATACGGGTATGGCCTCAGGAATATATCTCTAGCAGTTGTCGTACCAAACCTCTTCAGGAATCGTCGGCTGCTGAGTGGGAGGCCCTCTTCGGGGAGGAAGTCGGGTTCTTGAAGGAGGGAGGGTTGCTTGGAGGGGCAACCACTGGTGCGGGAGGAGTTTTCGCTACAAGTAGGGGCCGGGAGGAGAGGGAGCTAGTTGTAGTGTTCTTATGCTAGCTTGAATAGCCTGAATTACACCTGAAGATTGCCCCCTACGACCTTAAGATTGCCTTAAGATTCATCAGGCTATTGAGGAGATAAGAATAAAGCGGCCTGATAGTGCTTGTTACGTGTCTCGTGCACAGCGGAAGGCCATCCCTCTGCCAGGGTAATTCGCCGCAACCCACAGTCTCCTTGTGGTGTGCATGCATGTCCACCGACGTGGCTGTCAGGCACAACAAAAAGGCCCTGGTGTTTAGTACCAGAGCCGTAATCACGCGTGCAATCAATATATTTCGGGGCTGGGGCGCAAGGATTCGAACCTCAATTTACTGATCCAGATTAGGTTAGTCCCCCTCGTAGCGGCTGACGCTGAACACCACGTAGTTGTATGGGATCATGTGCACCCTGGCGGCGGCGTCTACTATCTGGCCGTTGGACTGGTTGTACACCCACTGGCTCCAGTCCCATACTGTTTGTATCTTGTCCGGTATCTGCACTGCCAGGTATGACCCCTCGGCCAGCCTCGCACGGGCAGCGATGCTGCTGAAGTCCAGGCCCATGTAGAAGTCCTGTACCGGCACGTTGCGGTTGCGCGAGGCGATGCTCTTGGTTAGGCCCAGGGCCATCTGCGACAGCGGACCGATGGCTGGCTGCACCGTCTTTGCCAGCTTCAGCCCCTCCTTGAACACGTCCGACTCCAGGAAGCCCAGGAACGCCTCGTCGCTATTGTTCTTGACGTTGACGGTGAAGCCCTTGAAGACGACTCCCTCGCTGCCGACATTGAGGCCCACGTAGATGGGGTATCCGATTATGGCCGCCTGCTGCCCCTTCATCATCCGGTAGGTAGCGTTGAAGTGCAGAAAAGTAAAACGGAGAGTAGACTCCTACCATCCAGTGATGGCGTCCGCTACCAGTTCGTTGGGCTGGCTGTACACATGAACAAGGGCGTAATGCTTCGACTTGTAGTTGCTGGCTAGCAATCCCTGTTCTGTACCGAATCTGCTACTAGCTCTATAGCCAAACGTCGAATATGGTCGGGCTTTCCTTCCGCAACCAGGACTGGTCTGACACCCTGATCATCCGTGATAACTGTAACACTCTGCGCCGTTTCATCAAGGAACAGCATGAAGGTGACGTGCTGTGGCTTTGCTCTGGCAGGGAGGTAACCAAGAATATGGGCTATATCAGCAAGTCTATCCTCAGTAAGCCAACCCATTTCCGCCTCATCAACTTGACCATGCGTCTGCATTATTTCGGTGCGCATGTCGTCTGGAGACTCTAGCGTGGCGGGACCAGACGGTAAACTGATGTTCTTGTTCTGAAGCTCCTTGGCTTTCACAGGAAAGAGTTGATCTGCGATACGTCTGACAAGCCAACCGATAATGGCAGTTGCTGTGGCACCTGACAATGTTGCTATTGCTTCTATCCACCACGAACCATCTCTTGTGTAGAATTGCAAAGGATCCGGACTTTGTAGATCCCTCGCCCATTCTCTGATCCCCTCCTTAATTGCGGTCTTATCCTCCTCGCTTGGCTCTTCCAGGTAGCAGAGGAGGAGGCTGCACTTGACCATTGTTTGGGGTTCCGCGTTGTTCTTGCTGGCCATTTGACTCATGCTGTTCATAATCTTCTCCTTTCAGAAGTCGTTGGAGATTTCTTCCCTTGCCTCTTAGCGGGTTCCGTTTACTTGTAGTGCCCCCTTCCTCTATCTCCTTCATGAGTTTCTCGATTTCTGCGATCAGTCCCTGTGTGTTCTCCACTGCTGCTGACGCCCCAGGGCCGAAGCCTGTGAAGTTACGTAGCGCAGCATCGGCGTACAGCAGCGCCTCCTCGAAGCGGCCTATCCTGGCGAGGGCACTGGCTATGTTGAACTGGGTATGGGCAGCGCCATACTTATCCCCCATGTGCTCTCGGTACCTGATAGCCTCCTGCCAGTGGCGCAGGGCGCGGCCAAAGTACTCATCGCTGCCCACCTCGTTGTAGATGAGGCCAAGCTGGTTGTGCGTCACCGCTAGGTCGGTCACCGCGCCGGAGGGCAACAGGGCAAGGGCCTGCATGTAGTACCCCAAGGCAACGTTGAGATGGCGCAGCAGATCTTCCTCTGGCTGCTCGGCGTCTCGCGCAGCCCTAAAGCGCTCGTAGGCTACGAGTCCAAGCTGGCTGTAGCATCCCCCGCGCCCGAGACGGTCGCGTTCATCAAACAGTTCGAGGCTGCGGCTGTACCAGCGCTCGGCTTGGTCCAGGTCGCGCAGTGCAAGCACATCCATGTAGGTGTGGGCTAGGTTGAAGGCGGTGATGGCCGCGAGAGGCTTGTCATTTATTCGAAACGCTAGGTCATAGCCCTCTTCGTAAGACCGAATACACTCCGCTTTGCCTTGCTCCCGTTGTATATCACCCAGTTGCACTACTGATGCAGCCAGCGTGCGTATCGCGTTCTTCTGCGTAGCATCCAACTCCTCCGGCGGTAGAGTCAGCAGAGGGGCGGCGCGCGCGCGGTTCCACTCCACACGTGCCCATTGGAGGCGCTCGGCCTCTTCCCACTGCCTGGCTGCCCGGGCGAGGAGCACGCGGTACTGGGTCACCAGGCTCCACTGCTCCTCGCGGCCCGTTAGAGGGCCGCCTGTGGCCGGGTCAACGAAGTCGGGCAGGATCTCCTCCACCAGCCGCTGCCACACCCCATTGCGGCCTGTGTAGTCGTAGAGTGTCCTCAATCCCTGCATCGGGCCAATGATCCCACCCCACCAACCGTTAGCCCGCGCCAACTGCCGTGCATGCAGCAGGTTCTCCTCCTCCGCGACCAGCGCCCCTATCACCTCCCGGTTGCCACGTTCATACTGCTCAGTATAGTAGTTCCCCAGATGGCTGATCGCCTCCACATAGGCGCGGATGGGGGAGGTGGGATTGTCGCCGTAGTATTGGTCGAACAAGGCCTTGAAGAACCAGGGCAGGGCAGGATGAATCACATAGTAGCCACCGCCCAACGCGGTGAGCAGGCCCACCTCGGCGGCCCGGTCGAGCAGGGCGACGCCTGCCTCGCGGCTCAATCCGAGCACACTCGGCAGGCTCCACTCCACTTCGGGTGCGCCTATCAGCACCAAAGCGTCCACGTTCACAAAGCCCTGGAACATGTGCAGCAAGGCCAGTTGCCTGAGCTCCTCTTCGTTGAAGGCGTGGTTGAAGCCGTAGGAGAGGGAAGCTCCCAGCGACTTCACGCGTCCTTCGCTCTCCTCATCCTCGAAGGCCGCCTCACCCTTCCGCAGTTTGGCGACGTAGGTCTCGATCTGCTGCCTGGTGGAGAGATTGTCTCGTAACGCCTGGCCCACCACAACCGTAATGGTGAGGGGGTTGCCCCCCGTGTAGCGCAGGAGGGGCCGCCAGTCCTCCACCTCGTCTATGCGCCGCCCGTACCTGGCGGCAAGCGCCTTGGCCAACTCCAGCCGCTCCTGCATCGGCATGGGCGGCATGGTCAGGCGGGCGGGAAGGTCGCCGAGCCACTTGCGCTCATCCCGCCGCGAGGTCAGCAGGAACCTGGCTTTGGTGTCCCGCGCGTCTCGCAGGAAGTCCAGCAACTCCTGCTGCTCTGGCGGCGGGAGGGTGGAGGGCGTGCCCTCCGGGAAGCCTGCCACCGGCTCCACGTTGTCCCAAATCCACAGCATAGGCACCAGCCGTAGTAGTTGCAGGGCCACCTGCCGCCTCTGCCCGTCGTCCAGGGCCAGCCAGTGGATGCTGTTCCGCTCAAGGACGGGGCCGAATATCTGCCCCACTTGGTCCAGCACCCTCGCCAGCGGCTTGGGCCGCTCGAACAAGGTGAAGAGCACCGGACCCTCCACCCCTCCGGTGAGGGAGTACCACCGGGCGAACTCGGCTGCGGTGGTGGTCTTGCCACTCCCCGCGAAGGCGTGTAGCAGGACGATTCGGCGGCTGTCGAAGGCTCGGTCCAGGGCCAGCAGGGTTTCGTCCCGCCCGTAGAAGCCCACATCCGGTGGCCTGGGCAGGTCCTTATCCAGCGCGCCCCGTGCCTGCGTGGCGTCGGCAGCGTGGATGGTGATGTTGAGCGCGCCACCATCCTGCTGCCTCGGGAAGAGGGCGATTGGCGCTGCCTCGTACACCACAGGCACGGGCCAGTCCTGCAAGGGCAGAGGTTGGTGGGCGATAGAGCGCATAGGGTTATCGAACAGGCGGCGGCGACCCTCTCTCACTGCCTGCCCCAGGGTGTTACCCCGCACAAGGGAGGCATACAGGTCGGCCACGAACTGAGCGCCTGTGACGACGTACACGTTGTAGCGCATCGCCACCACCCCTGCCACCCCAGCCTCTATCACCTCCTGCGATAACGACTCGTATGCCCGTACTTTCGCGTGCGCGTCAAGCGTTCGGGTTTGCGCGGCCTCCCCTGCCTGAGAACCATCGCCCAGCTTGTCGGGCGCGGGTGGGGCCTCGGCGTGGGCAGAGCGGCAGGCGTTGAGTACCAGCAGGGGAACGCCCGCCTCCCTCAGCAGTGTGCCTAGATCGGGGCCGTCCACCAGGCGGATGTTGTGGGTGCTCTCCGGGTTCTCGAACAGCAGGTAGCCGCGCTGCCTCTCCCTGGGCTGGTGGGGGTACATGGCCTGCGGGGAGAACCTGGCGGGGTCGAAAGCTCCCAACCCCAGCTCGTTCAGATACCGCTCGATCTGCTCCTCTTTCTTCTGCTTGTCCCATTCATCGAATAGCCTCTGCACGTCGAGGAATGCGCCGTGCCCGTCGAAGTGAACCACGTGGTAAGGTTCGCCAGCGTCTTTGGCGTCCCGCAGCACCTGGGCCAGCCGGTCGTAAGTGGGAGGGCGCAGTACGTCAAGCTGGAAGTGCGCGCGCGCCTCCTCGCTCAGGCCCTTGACGATGCGGCTGGCGACCGAGCGGAAGGGCACGTCGTTGCGCCCACCAGGGCGACAGATCACCAGTAGGATGCGGATGGGGCCGGATTGGGTGCGTGGGATCAGGGGGTGGAGGGCGGGGTTGGGCAGGCTGCGCACGAAGTCGCCGGCGCGCAGGGCGAGGAGGGTTCCGGTAAGTGGGTCGCGCATCAATTCCCAGGGGATAGTAGTGGCGTCCACACCGCTGACTATTTCCACGCGGATGTCACTCAGGCGGGCGCGGAGGTCGGCCCACAGGAAGCGAGCATCTGCGTTTGTGCCAAATAGGCTGTTGAAGAGGTGCTCGCCCACCTCTTGCATCTTCTTCTCAACGTTCGCTGCTATCTTGGGTGCGGGGTCGGTGGGGTGCTCGAGGTAGTCCTCTAGATACCAGCGCAGTTGCTCTTGCTCCTGGGGGGTCAAGGTGAAGGTAAAGCTGGTTGGGATGGGCGCATGGAACTGCTGACCGCCCTGGTAATCAAGCAAGACATGATAGGTGTCGCCGTGCCTGGCAGTCTGCATGATACGCAGCATCGGCCTCTCAGTACGCGAGGTCGGGGTGAGACTTGACATGCCATGCTCCTATAGTGCAAGTTATACATATGAAATTACTCTCAGGGCGAGTATAGCACTACTAGGACAAGTATAGCAAAGCTAGGGGTTGCATAGTTGTCTACAGCAGCCAAATAAAAAACTCGGACAACATCGTGTCCGAGTTTTTTCGCGCCTATCTTACTGGCTGGGGCGCAAGGATTCGAACCTCAACTTACTGATCCAGAGTCAGCTGTCCTACCGTTAGACGACGCCCCAATGCGAATCATATTATAGCAAGCTCCTGCGTGTTTGTCAAACTTCATGCTGAAATTTTTATGCAAAACTACATTTTATAGGCAACAACAGAGTTAAGAAGCATTATATGCAGGGCTATTACCTCTACCTGGATACTATATACACATCTTACCTAACAACCCCTTGCCCTTATAGAACATATGTGCTATAATGTATATGCCCATGAAAAAGGCATCACACCAACAGGGCAATCGAGAATCACCCCATAACCAGGAGGGCTTTACCAAATGGCACTTACAGGCATTTCGGTTGTTTCCATCTACGTCAGCGACCAGGACAAGGCGCTCGATTTCTACACCAACAAGCTAGGCTTCGAGAAGCGGTTCGACGCGCCATTTTACGAGGAGAGCGAGCACAGGTGGGTGACGGTCGCGCCCCCAGGCTCTAGCACGGAGATCGTGCTGATAAAGGGCTATGCCGACTGGTCGGAGGAGCGCGTCGGCAAGAATACGGGTATAGCTCTCTCTGTTGAGGACATCGTGGGTACCTTCGCGGACCTCAAGGCGAAGGGAGTTGACATAACAGAGGAGCCGAACCAGCAACCCTGGGGCATGCAAGCTCAGTTCAAGGACCAGGACGGCAACTCGTATGTTGTCGTGGGGCAGTAAGCAATTGTATAAGTTGCAGCTAAGGAACTCAACAAGAGGGGTCCTAGGGTTCGCATGTCCTGCCGCTATAATTGTTCCGGTAGGACATACAACGCGCTCAGGCACTTATAAGCTCACCGCTAACTCTAATCTATTGGGAGGAAATGCGATATGTCTGACTTGACGACGCAGAGCGCGACGGGATACCTGGAGGTGGAGGGCGGCAAGCTCTACTACGAAGTGGCGGGGGAGGGGCACCCACTCTTGCTCATCCATGCGGGTGTCGCCCACAACGCCATGTGGGACGGCCAGTGGGAGGAGTTCGCCCGGCGCTACCGCGTCATCCGGTACGATACGCGCGGGTTCGGCAAGACTACCCTTGAGTCGGAGGAGGTCTCCTTCTCCAACCGCCAGGATATTCACGACCTGCTCACACACCTGGGGGTTGATAAAGCGTATGTGGTCGGCGTCTCGCGGGGTGGGCAGATCGCCACCGACTTCACCCTTGAGCACCCGGAGATGGTGGACGGCCTGGTGCTGGTGGCTGCGGGCCTGGGAGGTTACAACGAGGGCGAGCTTACCGAGGAAGAGCAGTCTCTCTCCGGTGAGATGGAGAAGTTGTGGGAGGCTAAGGACTGGGACCGCCTCTCCGAGATGGAGATGAACTACTGGCTCAACGGCCCCACCCAGCCCAAAGACCGCGTGCCCGCCAAGCTACGAGACAAGGTGCGCGGCATGATCCACTACAACTACTCGAACCAGCCCTACGAGGGCAAGCCGCGCACCCTCACGCCCCCCGCGATTGGCCGCCTCGGTGAGATCAAGGTGCCTACCCTCGTTATCGTGGGCACCCTGGACGAATCCGCTGTGATGAGGATCGCGGACGTACAGGCCCAGGGCATACCGGGCGCGAAGAAGGTGGTCATGCAGGGCACCGCCCACCTTCCCAACATGGAGCGCCCGGAAGAGTTCAACCGGATAGTGCTCGACTTCCTCGACGGCATCGGTGCCTAGAGAAGCCGGTTCTATGGTATGATGGGGGCACCGCCAGAGCGCGGTGCCCTCTTATTTTGTACAGTGTCCTCTTGACCAGGGAGGTAGCGAGATATGGCAAACGAAAAGTGGGAGTACAAGGTCATCAAGATCAATGACGAAGGCAGGGATCTCTCACCCAATTCGTCGTGGGGCGACATCAACAAGCTCGCGGGGGAAGGCTGGGAGTACCACGAAGTCCTTGGTTGGAACGTAAACGCGGGCTGGGGGCACCTGCTCTTCCGCAAGCCGCTCGAAGAAGAGGACTCCTCCAAGTCCCGCAAGAAGGGGTAGCGACTGAGCCGGTATGCCCAAACCATACGTCGTCGCCCGCCTGCTGCTTGTCTTATTCATATGCCATACGCCCCTGGCTGCCTACAGCGCGCCCAGTATGAGCACGCCACCCAACGCGCAGTATAAGACCGCCCTCACGCGCTGGCGGGCCGCCGAGAAGGGCTTCGCGGGCTGGGAGGTCATCGGCGTCGCTCCGGATGCGGGCGGCTCTCTCCGGCTCGACCCGCAGACCGCTACCCAGTCCAGCGACAATTACCCGGGCCCGGCGAATGGGCTGAGCTACTATAATGGCGGCGCTTTCCTCGTGGGCGAAGCCACCGGCCCTGTCACGCTTTCGACCTTCCGCTTCTCAGAGGCGATAGCATCCTGGAACGCCAGCACGCCACCCGGCACCTGGATCGAGATCCAGCTTCGAGGCCGCACGGGAGCAAGGTGGACGCGCTGGTACAGCATGGGCGTGTGGGCGTCGGACGAGGCTACTGTCAAGCGCCACTCTATGGGTAGACAGCGCGACATGGACGGGTCCGTATCGGTGGACACGCTCCTCCTCAAGAATCCGCGCCGGGGCCTCGCCGCCAACGCTTTCCAGCTAAAGTTGCGGCTGTTCGCTACCGATCCCGCAAGTGTTCCTCTCGTCAGCAGCGCAGCCGTCGCTATCTCAACCAAACCAACCACGCCTGGCACTCTGACACCGGGCAACCCTCAATTGTGGGGCAAGAAACTGGCGGTACCACAATGCTCGCAGATGGTTTACCAGGACGGCGGGGAAGTGTGGTGCAGCCCCACGTCTACCTCTATGGTGCTGGCATACTGGCGCGGGGATACCTCGGCCTGCGAGCCGCGAGTGCGTGCGGCAGTAGACGGCGTGTACGACCACCTGTACGATGGGCACGGCAACTGGCCCTTCAACACGGCTTACGCGGCAACGGCTGGCATGGAAGGCTATGTCGCTCGCTTCTCAAGTCTAGCCGAGGCCGAAAAGTGGATTGCCGTGGGCGTGCCGGTCATATTCAGTTTCGGTTGGAAGCCGGGAGAGCTTACGGGCGCTTCCATACCGTCCAGCAACGGCCATCTCGCGGTCCTCGTCGGCTTTGACAGCGCAGGCAATCCCATCGTCAACGACCCGGCAGCCCCTTCCAACGGTACGGTGCAGCGCACTTATCCCCGCGCCGAATTGGAGCGCCTCTGGCTCCAACACTCAGGCGGCACCGTCTACCTCATCCATCCCCCTGGGCACGAGGTCCCTTAGCACTTAATACGCAATACGAGCTACGCAATACGTTTCACGTTTCACGTTTTACGCCGATTTGCACATCTATCCACACTATTTCCACACCTTTACACCCCTTTTCAACACCCTTCTCACGGATTCGACACAAGTCCACATCCCTGTGCTATGATGAGCGAAGTAGGTGAAACAGGCGCGTAGTCCGGTTTCACATTTAAGCGGCAAATGCTGGCATCTAACGCTCATGCCGGGCCGCTGAAAGCGGTAGTTCAGAACCACAGGAGCACGGCAATGTTACAGGCATCAACCCTACCCTCGATAACCGACCTGTTGACCAGGGGCAAGCAGGCAGCGATGAGTGGACAGCGCGACCTGGCCCGCGAGATGCTGGCCTATGTCGTATACCTCCAACCCTCGAACGCGGAAGGCTGGCTCTGGCTGAGCGGCGTGGTGGACGTGCCCGAACAGGTGCGCTACTGCCTGGACAGGACCCTGCGTATCGAGCCTGACAATGCCCGCGCCCTGCGTGGCCTCGAATGGCTGAATGCACGCCAGGGCGAAGTAGACGAGGCCCGCGCTGCCGCCGAGCGCGTCAAGCCCTACTGGCAGACCTCCAAGCCCAAGCCCCTACTCAATGTCGTCAAGAACGCGCACGCCTCTACGGGTACGGCCACTGGTGAGACCCACCGGCGACCCGCGTCCTGGACTTCCATCGGCCTGACGCTGCCCAACTCCCGCATGTCGCGTAGCAACGCGCCCACGATGCCCGTATCCGGTGCTACCCTCGACCGCATCACGACCTCCCAGGTTCCAGTCACCGACCCTGTCTACCGCGAGGAAGTGCTGGCCGCCGACGACCTTTCACCTCGCTTCGTGAGCAATACCGCGCTGCACAACCTGTGGCGGGCCGTGCAAAAGGTCACGGGGGACGCAGGGTTGGAAGCTATGCTCACCACATCTGAGATGGGCGAGTTGAAGGGTGTGATACCAGAGGCCGACGAAGAGCCTGGCATCAACTACACCCGCTTCAGCGCGTTCGCGGAGGCGATGGAAGAGTTCTACGACCACGCCGTTGAGCCTATGGAGGTGAAGGTGGGGCGCGAGATGTTCCGGCAGGAGCTATCGCTAAAGGGTAAAATGGCCGCAATGAAGGGCATCCAATTCAAGCTGATGTCGCCCGAAAAGAAGCTACACACTATCCTGATGGAGCTAGCCGACGCCCACGCTCGCATGGGCATGGAAGCCTACTTCGAGGAGCACGAGGGTGGCTATATGTTCGTTCTTGAGCACTGCCCCTACTGCTATGGACGCCTCACCAACGCACGCTGCAACGTCACGTCGGGCTTCCTGGCAGCAGGCATCGAGTGGGCAACGGGACACGCGATGGCCATAGAAGAGGTCACCTGCCGGGGACTGGACGAAGAGTACTGCGGCTACTGGATCGCTACCCAATAACGATTAGAGGCCAGTCAGGATCGGGGGCGCGGCAGCATGTATGCCGCGCCCCTGGTCATCTGTAAGCAACCATCGCGCAGATTGAGCGTTACATAGACAAGGGTCAGGTGTTATGGCTATCAAGTGTTCATAATAGGGGTGTAGGGGCGTGATTTATCGCGCCCTGGCGGGGACGGCAGACTCGGTAACGACAGACAAGGGCGCGATAAATCACGCCCCTACAAATATTTTCTCCGTTGGCAACGTCCAGGTTTTCAGGAAAGAAACATAACTCATGCGTCACTCTAATCTCTTCACCAATCGCATACTCTACCTGCTACCGCTCGTCTGCCTGGTGCTCGCGCTAGCTGTGTGCATGCCTGCGTTCTATACGGACGCGGTGCCCGCCCAAGCGCAGCAAGATCGCCCGGCTGCGGCCTGGATAACGCCGCGCGGGGCCGATAAACCCTTCTTCGTCATAGGCGCGAACTATGAGGGGCCGACCGACTGGGCATGGCAGATGTGGGAGGACGACAAGTTCGACCCGGCGCTGATCGATGCCGATTTCGCGAGGGCGCGCTCGCTGGGCATCAACACCCTGCGAATATTCGTCCAGACGCCCTTACGGGACGACATCAACGGCGGCGACTTCTCCAAGCTCGACGCGGTGACAGCCCTGGCGCGCGAGTACAACATGTGGCTTATATTGACTTTCACCGACTGGGCCGAGCCGGACCTCCTGGAAGCAGGTGAGCTTAACGGGCGGATAGCGGCGCACCTGGCGGGCGAGCCGTCCATCCTCGCCTACGACGTGAAGAACGAGCCTCAGTTTACGGATATAGTGGGCGCGATATACCCGTCAGACATCGTGACCGTGCCCATGCAAGCGCCCGATCTGATAGCCGTCTACGGCGAGCGCGTATCGCGTGCGGATATAGGGGACTACAGGCGGGGCGAGGGCCGAGCCGTCATCCCATCCAGGATGACGGACGAGCAGGCTCACGTCATGGCGAATTACTACAAGCTGTACGTAGAGTTCCTCGGCGCGGGCAGCGCGTGGGTAGGCACGCACGCGGGCACCACTACCCTTGACTACATGGACTCGCCCGATTCGGAGTCGTGGCGGCCATACCTGTCCGGTTTGGATGCGACGTTGCAGGCGTGGGTGAATACGCAGATGGACCCTGTGCGCGCCGCCGATTCGGGGCGTCTTATCACGGTGGGCTACAGCAACGTAGTGTTCGCCAAGCTGGCATCTAACAGAGAGCTGTCGTTCCAGTCGGTCCACCGATTCACATCTCACGGGCAGGCGGGGCTGATGGGCACTTTTCGCGTGCTAGACAATTTGCAGCGCACGTTCGCGCCCCAGCCGGTGTTGCTGGAAGAGTTCGGCTATCCCGGCCAGGTGCGGGCGGTGGGCGGGGGCGTTGCGGGCTTCGACCCGCGCACGACCGCCAACCTTGAGGGGGCGGTGTGGACTTACCTGTATGGGAACGGCTTCGCGGGCGGCGCGAAGTGGATGCTCAACAACTTCCCGCAGGGATACGACCCCGCGCAGAACTCTTACGGCCTCTTCGACGACAGGGGCAACCCGAAGATAACCGCACATTCCCTGCGACATATATCCGAGCTCTTTGGCCGCTCGTCGCCGGGCAGCATGTCGGCTGTGCGCCCGGAGAGGAACAGCGCGGCGGGCTATGCGTACACGGCGCGTGACGCCCTCATAGTGGGCGGGGAGACTTACAGCAGTACCAACGTCATTTACACTGCCGCCGCGCCCTCGCAGTTGATAGTGGGCACGTCCGCCGGCACCGTGACGCTCTTCGCGACCGACGTGGCGACGGCGGAGTTGAACCTGCCGGGCATTTTCCGGTTGCCCACAAGCGAGATCGGGCGTATCAACCTGACCGGTCTCGACCCGCAGGGCCAGCCCTGGACGCCTGCCCTACCCAGGCTGGCGGGCGATTGGCTGCAAATTAAGCTGTCGCCGACGTACAGGTATCGCCTGTCTGTGGTGCCGCGAGCGGTGGAACGGGCCGTGTCGCAGCCCGGCTCTAACTCGGTCTACTTCGAGCAGACGGGCCACAACTTGGGTGGGGAGTTCCTGGCCTACTGGCAATCGCACGGCGGCTTGAGCATATTCGGCTATCCCCTCACGGAGCCTTTCACCGAGAACGGCTATACCGTGCAATATTTCGAGCGCAACCGCTTTGAGCTGCACCCGGAGAACCAGCCGCCCTACAACGTGCTGTTGGGGCGGCTTGGGGCCGACTCGACTTCGGAGCGCGACTTTGCCCAGGTAGAGCCGTTCGAGTCGGGGCCTGACCACCGCTACTTCCCGGAGACGGGCCATTCGCTCAACTACGCGTTCCTGGGCTACTGGGACAGAAACGGCGGCCTGGCGCAGTTCGGCTACCCCATGTCAGAAGAGATAAGGGAGAAGAGCGCGACAGACGGGAAAGAGTATACCGTGCAATATTTCGAGCGTGCTCGCTTTGAGTATCACCCTGAGTACAAAGGAACGAGCGCGGAGGTATTACTGGGGCTGCTGGGTGTTGGCGCGATGAAGGATAAAGGCTGGTTGCCCTGAGTGATATACGTCACCGCGTATTTCAGAAAGGGTGTTGGCGCACCCATAATCTTGAAAAATAAATCAAAAGTGGACGGCGCCGCCGTCCACTTTTGATTTATTTTTCAAATTCCCTCCCAAGTGGGCCGGGTCCGGGGGTGGGGTGTTGGGGGTCGAACCTAAATTTTAGGTTGGCTTATGTTTCATTTGTTTCGCACATCCAAAGACAGAAGGTAAGGGATGTAGCGCCCGCCCCTGGCATCGGAGGGGACGACAATGCGCGTGAGGCCCCCACCCAGGGGCACGCCGTTCTCTTCGTAGGCGACCAGCACGTTCACCCCTGAGTACGCGGGGTCTATCTCGCCCCACGAGATTATCGCCTGGCGGCCATCGTTGCCTGCAGCTACAATATATCTTGTCAGCATCGCGTTAGGGTCTGCGGTTTTCGCGCCCGCCTCGTCCAGCAACGTCATCAGGGACACGCCTTTGTACTGGTGCGTCTCTGTCTGGCCTCCTGCCATGTAGGTAACTTGCACGCTGACAGGGCTGCGCGATGGCAGGTCGGCAGCCGTCAGGCTCAGGGGCTTCTGGACAGCACCTGTCACGCGTAAAGTAGTGCCGGTGGGTTGGTTTGGAGCGATAGTTTTCACTTCAATATGAGACAACCCCATCAATGAGCGCCCACCTGTCTTGTCCGAGGGGATTACCAGCTGGACTTGGTCGTCCGGTAAGTCCGCGCCGTCCTGCTCGTAGGCCACGATTACCTTCCTACCGGCGAAGATTGGGTCTATCTCTCCCCAGGATAGCACGGAGGCCTGCCCGTTCACGTCTGTGGCTGCGATGTACCTCACCGGCAAGTCCCGCCCCGCGTTGCCCTCGCCGCCCGCCTCCTTGAGCAGGTCCAGGAGAAGCGGCCCCTTGTAGGCATGGCTCTCGGTGCCGCCACCAGGCGCGGCAAAGCTCACGGATACGCTTTGCGCGGCCCTGGACTTGAGGTCCGCAGTAGTAAGGCTCATGGCCGTCTTCACCGCGCCGACGATGCGCAGCTTGCCGGAGGGTTGGGGTATGGGCGTGCTATCGTTGCCTCTCCCCGCGCCGTTGTAGCGCCAATCATAATAATGCAGGCCGATGTTGCCCATCTGCACCTGGAAGTCTTTGGGCAGGGAGGGTACGTAGGTCAGCACCCGCCGCTCGTAAGCCTGCACGAAAACATCTACGCCACTCCGGCCATTTATCTTCACCTTCGCCCAATACGGTTCCGAGATGGGCAGGCCCGCCGCGTAGAACCAGGGGTCGCTCAGCCGCGCATCAGTCACCTTACCTCCCGCCCACACGGGGCCGGTGGCGTTGAGGAAGTCCCAGAAGACCTTGGGGATGTTGTGCCCCGTAGCAGGCTCGTAGTAAACCACCGACAGGTCGGCATCCACGCGCACGCCCTCCGTAGAGACGATATTGCCCGCCTTGTCTATGCGCTCGGAGGGGGTCTGCCTGAGCCTGCTGGGAGCCTTCCCCATCAGCCGGACGAAAGTGGCGTAGGTTGGTGCCTGCGGGTCGTCGCTGTCGGAGGCGAGGGGTATCTGGGCCGGGTAGAGGTCGATGTAAGTTGAGTTCCCCACCTGCACCCTGCCGGTGATAAGCTCCACCGTCAGGAGGCCGTTGGTGACGTAGAAGGGGCTGCTCTTATCGCCTGTCGGGTTGTTGATCTCCATCCGGCTCTTGTCGAAGTACTGCACGAGCCGCTTGCCGCCCGCGCCCTCCGCATACGGCTCGGTCTCCTGCCTGAGTGGGCTGGGACCCCAGTAGAAGGACCGCTTTACGGTGCCATCGGTGACGGGCTTATCGGTGCGCTCCCAGATCGCCTGGAAAGCGGGATCGGCAAAGCTCTGCGCCCGCGCACTTGGCCCCTGCCACGCGCCAGCTAGCAGCGGCAGCGCCAGGAGAACTGAGAAATGTGCTCGTTTCAACATAGGCCGCATAGTTGCATTCTTAGTGTTTCACTAACTGAATGTTTCAAGAAGAAAAGATGTACGGTAGGGGCGAGGCATGCTTCGCCCTACGATGTCTCTTCTTTGTTGGAGAACTTTAGTACGTTAGCGTATACACGGGCGGTATGTACCAGTACCGCTCGGCGTACTGCACCGCAGGCGCGGTAGCAGCCACCGCGTGGGCATAGGCGCGCACGGCAGCGGGCATATCTGCGCTGCTCCCGAATAGCACGTCTAGCTGAGACTTATAGCGACTGATCGCTGCTATCTTGATGCCTATAAGCTCGGAGATCGGGGTCAGGCGAGCCTCTATGGGCAGGCCCAACTCGGCTATGCGTGCTTCTACCGCGCTGGGCATGGCAGCGTATGGATAGTCCTCATAGAAGAGCACACCGCAGCGCGGGCCGAGGCGTCGCGCCGCCCAGAAGACAAGTTGGTGGTCTACGTGGTGGCCCACTCCCAGGGGAGCAAACACGCGCACTCTGCCTCGCGCTCCGCTCTCCCGCACGACCCTCCTTATCTCTTCCGTGATGCTCGGCACCAGCGATATACGCTCCTCCATGTCCACTTTACCGAAGAGGTGTTCATCCGACGTGTAGAAGTGCTCCCCGGCGGCGCTGCGCCTGTAGGGAGCGTCATGCAGGTCCAGCCAGACGGGTTGCAGGTTGAGCAGACGCATGACGGCGCGCTCCTCTTCGCGGCGTAACTCGTTTATCGTTGCCGTCTCACCACCGCTCGCCCTCACCCACTTGCCGTGCATATCCTTCATGTAGTCGGAGATGGGCGCATCATCGGGTGCGGGCGCTGAGAATACGGTCAGGCCGATGCAGCGCGCTCCCCGCCTGGCGAGGTGAGTTGCCATCCCCCCGCAGGAGAGGGCTATGTCATCGAAGTGTGGAGAGAGGAATATAGCTAGCTGTGGGTCTTTCAATGCAATCTCTACCCCTACGCCTGCCGAAGCCGCGCCACCAGCTTCGCGCCGAAGCGTGCCAGCGACACGCCTGTTATAACCAGCACCATACCGGCCCAGAATTGCCAGCCCAGCGGCTCTCCCAGTATGAAGAATGAGATGAACGCGGCCAGCACGGGTACGATGTTCGAGTAGACGGCGGTACGGGTCGCGCCCAGCTTCTGCACTCCTTTGTACCAGATGATATAGGAGGCGGACACGGCAAATATGCCCGACATCCCCAGCAGCAGCCATGCCATACCGGGCACCTCCGGCCAGGATGGCGCGCTCTGAACTAGCGAAGGAGTGGCGACCACCAGCAGGAATGCCGACCCGATGGGCATGGTTAGCGCGTTCAGCTTGATGGAAGAATAGTGCTTAAGGATCGGCTGGGACAGCACCGTGTAGAGCGCCCACATGATGGTGACTACCACGATAATCAGGTCGCCCAGCAGCCGCGACCCAAACTCAAGCGGCTTGCCGGAGCCTGCCACGACCAGCACCACACCCATGAGGGTTATGCTTACCCCTATCCACGTGTACCTGCTTATCCGCTCATATCCTAATACCGCGCCGAACACCGCCACGAAAGCCGGGTTGATGGAGAGGATGAGGGCCACGTTGCCCGCGAGGGTGTTATCGGTGCCCAGGATGAACAGGGTCTGGTACAGCCCGTGCCCTATCAGGCCGAGCGCCGCTATCTTGAGGCCATCGCCCTTTCGCCACCGGAAGTCCTCTTTGCCCGCCAGCACCAGGGTTACGGGTACGAGGGTCGCCATGCCGAAGCGCAGGGCATTAAAGGCAAGCGGGTCCATGTATTGCAACGCCCACTTGATAGCGGCAGGGTTGGCGGCCCATATCGCGGTCATGAAGAGCAGCATGCCGTCGTAGACAGTGAAGCCGCGTTGGGCATTGGCCTGCGTGGTTGTCGCTATCGCCGGGCTGGTGGTCGCCGGATCGGCTTGCAAAGGAGTACGCTGGGGCGCTTCTACGCTCTCCATTCTACGGCTTGCCCGCCCACGCCACGCGGTAGATGAAGCCCGCCTTGTCGTCGGAGACCAGCAGGCTACCGTCGGCAGCCACGACCACGCCTGCGGGCCTCCCCAGCACGTCGTTGTCGTCCTTGAGGAAGCCCGTCATGAAGTCTTGCGGTTCTCCCGCCACCACGCCATCCTTGAGTGGCACGCGCATCACCTTGTACCCAACCTTCACGCTTCGGTTCCATGAGCCGTGCAGGGCTATGTAGAGGCTATCGTTGTAGGGCGCGGGGAAAGGGCCGTCCTTATAGAACGTGATGCCAAGCGGGGCCATATGCGCCTGCATCTGCGCTGCGGGCTGGATGACATCTTTGCAGGCGTCTTTGCCGCCGAACTCCGGGTCAGCTATGCTTCCGGCGTGGCATCGCGGCCACCCTGCGTCAGCGCCGTCCGCCAGGGCGTAGACCGTTTCCGGCGGCGTATCGTCGCCCATCAGGTCGCGCCCGTTGTTGCTCGCCCATACCTCGTCTGTCCAGGGGTTGCGCGCCAGCCCTACGGCGTTGCGCGTGCCTTTCGTGAAGATGCGCCCCTCCGTGCCATCTATGTTGTAGACCGAGATGGCCGCCCGCCTCTCATCGCTGTCGTTGCAGACGTTACAGGACGAGCCTATAGAAACGTATAGCTTGCCGTCGGATCCAACGAGCGCGGTTTTGGTGTGGTGAACGCCGTCGTTAGGCAGATCGGGGATGAGGGTCTTGCGCTCTATGCCTTTATGGTCCGGCCCCAGGACGATTTGCGACACGCGTGTATGCTCGCCCACGATAAGCGTGCCGGAGTAGACATAAACGCTGTTGGGGCCAGCCAATCCCTCGGCCACCGTTATTTGCTCGTCTGCCTGGCCGTCGCGGTCCTTGTCAGGCAGGGCGCTCACCCTGCCGCCCGCCTGCTCCGCCACGTACACGGTGCCGTCCGGCCCCACAGCCATGAGGCGCGGCCCCTTGAGGTCCCTGGCGAAGATGTTCGTCTTGAACCCCTGCGGCACCACCGCCGTTACAGGACCGCCCAGCGTCGCGTCCAGCGAGATGCCAAAAGGCCGCGTGATGAACGAAAGGATGGCGTTGTAGTTGAGCGCGACCAGCACCAATATAGCCAGGATGAGCGCCCAACGAATAAAACGGGGGTTGACTGCCATTAGTCTCCTTCAGGGGTCAGGGATTAGGTGATAGGTATTGGGTGTTGGGTACTAGGGATTGGACGCGCATACCTAAAGTATACTTCAATGAAGCGCAACTTTGTTATACTGATTGCACATTATCCAAGGGCAACCGCATCTAAAATGAGCAGCAACTAAGTGTGACAATGTCATTCTGAGCGCAGCGAAGAATCTCGTCCCTCGCTCCTCCTCTCGCCTTTAGAACTCTAATAATAAGCATCTACGCGAGGAGCGAGATTCTTCGCTGCGCTCAGAATGACAAGGATGGTGGGGTGGCCTTCCCATACACCTCCACACTGTATCAAGCTATAACACCCATCACCCATCACCTGCCCCTTGAAGGAGGCGCATGCAACAGAGAGAACGTAGCCAGAGTGGCATTACCGTGCAGGACGGCCTCATGCTTGGGCTGGTTGCCGTCTGGGGCGCGAATTTCAGCGTGTTGAAGGTGGGGCTGGACGTGATGCCCGCGCAGCTATTTAACGGCATACGCATGGCTATGGCGGCGGTGATATTCTTCATCCTCCTGGCGGCGCAAGGTGGTTTGCGCTGGCGGCGGGAGGATACGCTCAAGATCGTGGGGCTGGGGCTGCTCGGTCACGCTGGGTACCAGATACTCTTCATAGAGGGGTTGTCGCGCACGGCGGTAGGCAACTCGGCTCTGATGCTGGCGAGCGTGCCTATGTGGGTGGCGATCATCGGCGCGGTGCTGGGGTATGAGCGTCTAGCGCGTGGTGGGTGGATAGGCATCGGCCTGGCCTTCGCGGGGGTAGCGGCGGTAATCATAGGCTCGAACCAGTCATTCAGCCTGGGCAGCCTGCTGGGTGACGGGTTGACGCTGCTGGCGACCCTCTGCTGGTCGGGATATACCGCTTTCAGCCAGCCTCTATTGACGCGGTACTCGCCCGTGCAGCTCACCGGCTTGAGCCTGGTGGCAGCGGTGCCGGTGCTCGCGCTGGCCGGGATACTCGCGCCGAGGTATGACTACGCCTGGAGTCGTTTCAACGCGGAAGCAGGGCTGGCGCTGCTCTTCGGGAGCATCCTGTCGGTCAACGTGTGCTACGTCATCTGGTATCGCGGCGTGCAGAAATTGGGAGGGGCGCGCACCGCCGTCTTCTCTAACCTAACTCCGTTGGTCGCGATAGTGGTAGCGTGGGTCTGGCGCGATGAGCCGCTACAGCCGGTGTACGCGGTGGGCGCGGTGCTAATCGCCGGGGGAGTGCTGATGACGCGGTTCAGCCGCCCCTCCGTGCCCCACAAAGCAGTCGTCGCAGCCGAGGCCGATAGCGCGGTAGGCACAGGGTAGCCGGGGAGTGCCCAGGTATGACGCCGTAGTAGTTGGGGCGGGGCCGAACGGGCTTGCAGCCGCTATAACACTTGCCCGCGCCGGGTGCTCGGTGCTAGTCATTGAGGCTAAGGAGACGGTAGGCGGCGGGAGCAGATCGGCAGAGCTTACGCTGCCCGGCTACGTTCACGACGTTTGCTCCGCAATACACCCCCTCGGTGTGGGGTCCCCTTTCTTTCGCACGTTGCCCCTTGAGAAGCACGGGCTTGAGTGGATTTACCCACAGGTCCCCCTTGCACACCCCCTTGACGATGGCACGGCGGCGGTGCTCCACAGGTCGGTGGAGGCCACGAGCGAGACGTTAGGCCGAGACGCCGACGCCTATCGCAAGCTGATGCTGCCACTCGCCCGTGACTGGGAAACCATCCTCGACGCGATACTGGGTCCACTAAGGCCGCTACGTATATTACGGCACCCATTTGCCCTGGCGCGGTTCGGCCTGGGCGCGATTCAGCCGGCCCGGGCTTTCGCGGAGCGGCGATTCCAGGGGCAAGAGGCGCGCGCGCTATTCGCTGGCATGTCGGCCCACTCCATGCTGGCCCTTGAGCAACCGCCGAGCGCGGCGTCCGGCCTGATGCTGGGCATGCTGGGCCACGCCATCGGGTGGCCGGTGGCGCGTGGCGGCTCGCAGAAGATCGTGGACGCCATGTCCTCTTACCTGCGCGCGCTTGGGGGAGAGATAGTCGTGGGCACTCCAATCGCGTCATTGAAAGAACTGCCACAGGCGCGAGCAATCCTCTCTGACCTTACTCCCCGGCAATTGTTGCGCATAGCGGGTGACCGCTTGCCGGAAGGCTACCGGAGGCAACTCAAGCGATACAGGTACGGTTCCGGCGTGTTCAAGCTGGACCTCGCGCTGGACGGCCCGATACCCTGGAAGGCGCAAGAATGCCTCGGCGCGGGTACAGTACACGTCGGCGGCACTCTCCAGGAGATAGCAGCCGCCGAGCGTGCAGTGACGATGGGCAGGCACCCCGCACGTCCATTCGTGCTGGTGGCCCAGCAGAGCCTCTTCGACCCAACTCGCGCACCCCAGGGCAAGCACACAGTCTGGGCGTACTGCCACGTTCCAAATAGGTCGAAGGTAGATATGACAGAGAGAATCGAGGCGCAGATCGAGCGGTTCGCGCCCGGCTTCCGCGACCGCATCCTTGCGCGCAGCGTGATGTCGCCCGCGCAGATGGAGCAATACAACCCCAACTACGTCGGCGGCGACATCAACGGCGGCGTGCAGGACCTCTTGCAGCTATTCACTCGCCCCACGCCCAGCCTATCCCCCTATACGACGCCTGCAAGCGGCATCTATATCTGCTCGTCGTCCACGCCGCCCGGCGGCGGGGTGCATGGCATGTGCGGCTACTTCGCCGCGCAGGCCGCACTCAAACGAATGTCTTGAAGGCGGCGCGTGTAATTACACGATCCTGACCCCTGTTCACTTATCCCGTTGCGCGAAGCCTGGGGCGAGGCCAGAAGCGGGTGGTAGCTTCTTGCAGGCGATCCAGGAAGCGCCTCGTCGTGTTGACGCACGCTTCGTGGCACAGGGCGCAAGCATTATCCACGCACTCCTCGTGAGCCAACTCGACGTACTCCGTCACCTCAGCGTCTACGAACTGCGCGCCCAGGTACCTCGCTACGGATACCCTGTGGTTGCCGTCCTTCACGAAGTAGCAGTCGCCAACCTTATATAGCTCGACAGGCGGGAGGGTGACGCCGCCCACAGCCGCCACGTATATGCTCTCCCAGCGTGACCGGGTGTGCTTCTGCACCGGCTGGAACTCGCGGTCGAAGTCGCGGGACCGCCCTACGCTCCCCACTATCCGCTCTACCGGCACCTGCCATGTGCGCAGGCAACTCCGGCCCGAAGCAGGCATGTAGCCGTCGAGGTCGTTGAAGGAGGGGAGGCTGCGGTCCCTGGGTGCTAAGGCAGATACCAGCCTGCTGAGCGCGGCCTTGTGGCTGATGCGCTCGAAATCGTCTCGCGCAGCATATCTGAAGTTGTATGCGTATGTTGCCATCATGACCGCCTCCCTCCACCTGTTCTCTGTCCACCGCTATCATAGAGGTTGGCAGCTTCCCCAACATCGTCTGATGTGCTTATATAGGGTGAGAACGAAAGTACCATCCTGAGCAGGCAGCGAATACTACTGTTTGAGGAGGCACGCTACGCCATTGGGACTACGACTCTCTCAACAACTAAAAGCTAACCGCCAAGACGCCAAGGGCGCCAAGTACCCGCCAAGGTATTGTGTTATGTATAAAGTAGACGAGCAGTAGGTGTGTGAGAAAGCCCCCTGAAATACTTGGCGCGCTCTTGGCGCCCTTGGCGTCTTGGCGGTTTCGTCCCTGCTTCTATTTAGGTGCATATGCCCTGATCCCTGACCCCTGAGTATCTGGTATACTGAAAAGCTGCATTGTAAACTAGGAATATATTATGGAGGGAGACAACCGCATGTCTGATACGCAAATCGTGCCTGATGGTTCCTGGAAATCGCCTATCACATCGGACCTGATTGTGGCGGGCACGGTCTCGCTGGGGCAGATCGAGCTTGACGGGGAAGACGTCTACTGGAGCGAGTCGCGTCCCTCGGAAGGGGGCCGCAACGTCATCGTGCGCCGCAGCCCTGACGGCCAGATAAGCGACATAACGCCGCCCTTCAACGTGCGCACCCGCGTTCACGAATACGGCGGTGGCGCGTTCTTTGTATCAAATGGCACCGTCTACTTCTCCAACTACGCCGACCAACGCCTCTACCGCCAGGAACCGGGCGGCGAGCCGGAAGCCATAACCCCGGAGGCCGACATGCGCTACGCTGACGGCGTGCTAGACCATAGCAGAAGGCGCATCATTTGCGTGCGCGAGGACCATACGGGCGCGGGGGAAGCGGTCAACACGCTCGTAGCCGTCAACCTAAAGGGTGGGGATACCGGCGTTGTGCTCCTCTCCGGCAACGATTTCTACTCTACTCCGCGTATCAGCCCGGACGGCACGCGCCTGGCGTGGCTCACCTGGAACCACCCCAACATGCCCTGGGACGGCACGGAGCTTTGGGTAGGAGAGTTCGCTGACGACGGCTCGATCCGGGACCGCAAGCTGGTCGCGGGCGGGCAAGAGGAGTCTATCTTCCAGCCTGAATGGTCGCCGGACGGCACGCTCTACTTTATCGCCGAGTACACCGGCTGGTGGAACATCTACCGCCTGCGGGATGGGCAGGTTGAGAATGTGTGCGAAATGGAGGCCGAGTTCGGGGTGCCCCAATGGCAGTTCGGCGCGGCCACCTACGGCTTCGAGTCGGCGCAAACCATCATCTGCCGCTACGTCGAGGGTGGAGCCACCAAACTGGGATGGCTCGATACCCGCAAGGGCTTGCTTGTGCCTATAGAGACGCCCTACACCTACATCGGGCACTTGAAGGTAAAGAAAGGGCAGGCCATCTTTATAGGCGGCTCGCCCACCCAATCTGCATCGGTGGTCCGGATGGACCTGGCGACGATGCATATTGAAGTGTTGCACAAGTCCAGTACGCTCGCGATTGACCCGGCATATCTTTCTGTGCCGGAGCATATCGAGTTCCCAACCGAGAACGGGCAGACGGCGCACGCCTTTTATTACCCGCCCATAAACCCCGGCTACACACCTGACGGTGAGGAGTTGCACCCGTTGCTGGTCATCAGTCACGGTGGGCCAACGTCGTCTACGAGCACCGTTCTAGCCCCGAATACCCAGTTCTGGACGAGCCGGGGTTTCGGCGTGCTGGACGTAAACTACGGCGGCAGCACCGGCTACGGGCGCGCCTACAGGCAAAGGCTCAACGGCCAATGGGGCGTGGTGGACGTGAACGACTGCGTAAACGGCGCGCTGTATATGGTGAAGCAGGGGCGGGCGGATAAGAATCGGCTGGCTATACGCGGGGGTAGCGCGGGCGGTTATACGACGCTCTGCGCCCTCACCTTCAGCGACGTGTTCAGCGCGGGCGCTAGCTATTACGGCATAGCCGACCTGAGCATATTCGTGCATGACACGCACAAGTTCGAGTCGCGCTACCTGGAACGCCTGGTGGGACCTTACCCTGAGAAAGAGGAGCTTTACCGCGAGCGGTCCGCCCTCAACCATATTGACCGCCTCTCCGCGCCGGTGATATTCTTCCAGGGCCTTGAGGATAAGGTCGTGCCGCCGAACCAGGCAGAGATAATGGTGGCGGCGTTGCGCGAGAAGGGCGTACCGGTGGCCTACCTGCCGTTTGAGGGGGAGCAGCACGGCTTCCGGCGCGCAGAGAATATCAAGCGCAGCCTGGACGCCGAGCTGTACTTCTACTCGCGCATCTTCGGCTTCGAGACGGCGGACGAGATAGAGCCTGTGCAGATAGAGAACCTGTAGGGATCAGGGATCAGGGGTCATGCGCGATAGAGTTCTCCACCAGGAAGAAGTGCAGTCTTTCCTCCATCGGACCTTCAGCATCGAAAGGTGGACCTTCACGCTCCCACCCGGCACCGGTAGTGAGACGTACTTGGCGCACGGCGGGGAGCGCAGTTGTTTCATCAAGCTGGGGGCTTACCCGGAGAGGACCGTACCCATGTCGGAAGCCGGACTCTCCCCACCCGTCCTGGCAGCAGACCACCTTGAAGATGGCACCAGCATACTTGTACAGGCATATGTTGAAGGGCGCACGCCACGCCGCAGAGACTATCAGGAGCACATAGAGCAGGTCGGAACGCTCCTCCGCAAGATGCACAATGACCCTGACGTGCAGAAGACCCTACCGGCTTCTTGCTCCGACCTGTACAGCGCCGTAGGGAGCGATGCGCTGGCTGACGTTCGCCGCCGGCGGGAGGGCTACAAGGGTGTCGTCCCAGGTGTTGCCGCGTTCGTAGATAGTAGCCTGGACAACATGGCCCGGCAAATTGACGATTTCACAGGATCGGGGCTTGTCGCTTCGCATAACGACTTTTGCAATGCGAACCTGCTGCTAACAGGCGATGGCCTCATCTACGTGGTTGACCTGGAAGCGATGTCACTGGAAGACCCGGCCCGCGACGTTGGAGTTACGCTCTGGTGGTATTATCCGCCGGAGATGCGGAGGCGGTTCCTCCAGATCGCCGGATATGCAGATGACGCACATTTCCAGCACCGGATGCGCGTGCGTACGGCGCTGCACCTCCTCGGTATTACCCTCCCCAGGGCCGGTAGCTTCGACAGGTTCGACCCTTCTTCCTACGGCGAGCGCCTGGCCGATTTCCGCGCAGCCTTAGCAGGCGAGGAGAACCCGCAGGGGTACGGTGATTAGACTTGTTGACGCACTAATGCCCTTCTGTTAGTATTGGTCTGTTGAATACGCACGCCTCCAACGAGGGTTTCTCTTTATGCTCCCCAACCCGCAGCCGGTCCCAACGCCACATGTCCAGCAACCTGGATTCCGGGGGCAACGCCTGAGGATGCCAGGGGGCTTGGAGATCACCTTCGGGCAGGCGGCGCTTGTCATGGGTATCGTCATCTACTCGCTTGCTATACCGGGCGACTTCAAGTATAAGCTGGATGGCATGGGCTTCGGCGTGTGCCACCAGATACACTCCCACTCCTTCACGATCGGGGGCCACCAGATGCCCCTGTGCGCTCGATGTACCGGCATGTACCTGGGCGTGCTGGCGACGCTTCTGTTGCTGGCGACCCTTCGCCGGAGGGCGTCTCGCCTGCCGGTAAGGGGTATCATGGCTGCACTGGCCGTCTTCTTCGGCGCGATGGCGTTCGACGGGCTGAATTCTACTTTACAGACGTTCGGCTCTGGTCTATGGGACACCACCAACCTTATACGCATCGTCACAGGTGGACTGTCGGGCATTTCGATGGCAGCTATCTTCTACCCGGTGTTCAATATCAGCCTGTGGCACCGGGACGCCACAAGCCGCGAGCGCGTCCTTGAGCAGCCGTTCGAGCTTGTGGGCTACGTGGTGGCGGCAGGCATACTGGTGGCCCTGGTGCTCGTCGGCGGCGATTGGCTCTATTACCCGCTTGCCATAGTGAGCGTGGCAGGCATGCTCTCCCTGCTCACTATGGCAACCACTATGCTGGTGCTCATATTCACCCGGCGCGAAGGCTTAGCTCTCACTTTCTCCGAGGTATTGACTCCGCTGCTGCTGGGCCTCTTCATGGGCCTGGTGCTGCTCACTCTGATAGCGTGGGGCCGCGCCGCCCTCGCGCCCATCCTCGCGAACCAGGCTGGGATGCCACTCGTGCCAGGGCTGCCGTGAAGTTGCGAGTACCGAGTACCGAGTACCGAGTACCGAGTACCGAGTACCGAGTACCGAGTACCGAGTACCGAGTACCGAGTGCTGAATGCTGAGTGCTGAGTGCTAACGGCAAGGTTATTATGGTGATTTAGACTAAGAGGAGGAAGATATGGACCAGAATCAACCGCCAGCAGGGGGCGCGCCGGAGCGGCCCCAGGATGAGCAACCCGCCGCAGGGCAGACGGCACAGCCTCAAGGTCAAGTACCTTATGGCGGGCAGCCGACCCAGCCTGTAGGCGACTACGTGCCACCGCAGGGCTACCAACCACAGCCACCACCGGAGTATCCACAGCCGGAATATCAGCCCCAGGGCTACCAACCACAGGGCACGCCACCGCCCGGTTATGTTCCGCCCGGCGGGCCGCCTCCGGGCTATCCACCGCAGGGACAGGCCATGCCGCCCGCGAAGAAGGGTGGAATGCCGGTCTGGGGTTGGATCGTCATTGGTGTGGTAGTGTTCCTCTGCCTGGGTTGCAGCATCGCTGCTGTCGTGGTGCCCGGCATGGTGGGTAGAGCAGTAACTACGAACATCACCGAAAACCTTCAAGGCATCGGGCCATCTGTCACTGCTACTTTCTTCTACAGTTGGTTAGAAGACCATAGCTATGAGCTGGCGCAGGCACAGCTTTCTTCCAAAATACAGGGCCAGTGGACCACGGATGAGCTTCAGCGGAAGTGGGAGGCGCTGGAAGGTAACGGTACCATCACCAGTGAGGTCGTTGATGCGAGCGCCACTGAGACCGACGGCAGAGTGAAGGTGAGGTTGACGTCTAGTAACGGCCAGACTTATGACGTAAACCTCGACCTCGAATACACGAATGAGACCTGGGAGATTACCGGAGGTAGTCCCAGCCTCATACCTAACCCGTAAGCAGTAGCGTAACGCCAGGCTCTCTTTGCGCGTAGTAGATGGTGAGAGACGCAAGTTGCACCCACGCCTGGTGGCAGGCATCAGCGGGATGCTGCTCATCGCAAGCCTCTACGTGGCACATGCTCTCCTGGCCCGGTGGAGTGGGGATGGCCTCAGCGCGGCATGGCTGGGTCTGCTGCCCCTGCCTGGCGTACTCGCTGCTCACCTCTCCTGGCGTCAGAATAAGGTGGAAGACACGGCAAGAGAGGGCGGCATGGCGGGCCTGATAATGGGGCATTTCGCGGCTGCTTTACTGGCTTCTATGCTGCTGGCAGGGGTGGCAACCGCTGATTGGACGGATTATGCTACCCAGGTAGGTCCGCAAATCGCGGAAAGTGTGCGCGAGGCCGCGTTACCCGCCACACTCGTCGTTGGAACCATAACCGCCATCATTGCCTATATAGGCTGTGCGCTAGCAGGCTGGTTGGGTGCGCTTGCCTACATAGCTATTCGGCACCTGGCAGGCGCTAAAGGGCGCACAGGGTAAGGCGTCCCGGCAGGGGGTGAGATACTTAGCTCATGGATATATTCACAAGCATAGTAGCCGGGTTTGGCCTATCTACGCCCGCGGGGCTTAACGCCTGGCTGCCCCTGCTAATAACCGGGCTGACGGCGCGCTTCACCGACGTCATCAAACTGAAAGCCCCCTTTACCATCCTCACCGAGACATGGGTGCTGGTCGCGTTAGGCGTCCTCCTCTTCATAGAGATATTCGCTGACAAGATACCGGCTGTGGATTCTATCAACGACATAATCCACACTTTCATACGCCCCGTAGCTGGGGGCATCCTCTTCGCCGCTCACAGTGGCGCGGTAGGTGACCTCGACCCCACACTCAGCTTTGCGCTGGGCCTCCTATCCGCAGGGAGCATGCACGCGCTCAAAGCTACCTCACGACCTATAATCACCGTTACTACCGGAGGCATAGGCAACCCCATCATCAGCTTCCTCGAGGACCTTGTCGCGGGGCTGGCGGCGGTGATGGCTTTGGTAGCACCTTTCGTGGCAGGCTGTATGATGGCCGCCATCCTGGGGGCTGCCCTATTCGTAGTGCTCCAATGGCGAGCCAGGCGACGCAGGCGCAAAGCGGCGCAAATATGACGAGGGGTCAGGGGTTAGGGGTCAGGGCGGTGAAACCGCCAAGACGCCATGAGCGCCAAGATACCGCCAAGTATGAAAACGGTAACATGGCATTTGCACATCGTTGTGTCTGATCCCTAACCCCTGACCACTCGCTGATAGAGCGCCCAGGTCATGCTGGCGGCTTTCGCCCAGGAGAAATTTGCTGCCTGCTGAGGTCCAGTTCGGCGCATCCTTTTCTCTTCCGCCTCGTCTAATAGCCCACGTTCCAGGGCGGCTGACCAGGCTTCTGCGTCGTGGGGATCGAGGAGGATGCCCGCGTCGCCTACTACCTCAGGGAGCGAGCCGCCTGTGGACGCTAGCACGGGCACCCCGCACGCCATAGCTTCAAGCGCCGGCAGGCCAAAGCCTTCGTAGAGGGAAGGCAGGGCGAAGGCCCGCGCTCCCTGGTACAGCCTGGGGAGGTGCTCACCGGGTACTCTCCCTAGCAGGCGAACGTTATCGCGCAGCTTCAACGAGTCAATCCGCTCGTAGACTTTCTCATAGAGCCACCCTTCGCTCCCTGCTATAGCCAGCACCGGCGCAGGCGACACTCGCTTGTGGTCCAGCAGCAGCCTGTATGCTTCAAGCATCACGGGCAGGTTCTTGCGCGGCTCGATGGTGCTGACGAAGAGCACATAGCCACCCTCACCAGGTGCGGGAAGCCCAAATTCTAGTGCCGATGCCTCCTGTGCTTCTTTCACGTTTGGAGGCGGGCTAAACTCGTCGCCTGCCGCCGCCGGGATGACCGCTACCTTATCAGGCTTAACTCCAAGCAGAGATACTATGTCGTCGCGGGCGGATTGGGATAGGGCGATCAGGGCTTCGGCATCACGGGCTGCGCGGTAGACCTGGCTATAGTATCGCTTGCTCTCGCCGGTTAGGAGCGTCAGGTCAGGGAACTTGAGGAAGGCAAGATCTTGTATGTTGACTATCGCAGGGAATCTGCGGTAGCGCGGAGGTACGAAGTCGGGGGAGTGTATCAATTGGGGCCAGGGGCGCAGCTTCAGAAGCTCCAACCCAAGCGCGGGTTGCTCGAAGCGGTTGTGGGGCGGCGTCCACATAGGCACGCGCCGGAAGCGTCTGTCCCGGACGATGCGCTCTCCATGCCCGCGCATCTGCAACACCTGGAAGCGAGCATCCGGCCCCACGTCAGGCGATGCCGCCAGCGCCCTCAACAAGCTCACCGCATACTGCCCGATCCCCGCACGCCGGTAATGTACCATGCGAGCATCGAACACGACGTTTAATTTTGAATTCTTAATTTTGAATTTTGAATTGGTTGGCGTACTACTCATAACTCAAAATTCAAAATTCAAAATTAAGAATTCGTCTTGTGGAGCCACTCAAGCTCGATGTCTACCGATTGGGTGGGGGGGAGCTTGAGGAGCCAATGGAGGAGGATGCAGCTACCCTGGTAGGTGCGCTCGAAGCCTGCTTCCGAGCCGGAGACGGTCTCTACGGGGAAGCGCCAGAAGGTCGCGGGGTAGCTCGTCTTGCACGCCATCTCTATGCCGAGCCACGAGTTGCCCACCGCCAGCTCGCTCACGTTGCGCACTTCGCCCGTAGAGTCGAGCGCGGCATCCTCTAGCTCGTAACCCTCAACTTTGTAATATGCAGAGGGGTTGTGCCCTCCACCCAGCAGGTTGATGTTCCATTCCGTGCCGAAGACGGCGGTAAGCTCGGTGTCGCCCGTATTCTGGATGTTGTAGCACACCCTGAAACTGGACGAGCCGGGCTTGAGGGCCAAGCGCTTGCTCACGCGCACCGGCTTGCTTTCTTCACCCGTATTGACGTGCCCGTCGCGCTGTAGCACCACGTACAGGATGTTCTCGCTGTCGTCGTGCATCTCGGCGTGGTAAGCGCCCGTTGCGAAATCGCCCTCTTCGTTGTAGTCCGACTTGATAAAGCCCTCAAGGGTGGTGCCTGGGCCAAGAAAATGGTCTATCATGCAGGCTCGCCGGTAGGAGTCGTAATTCAGGTAGCGGTCCAACCCCACCTCTTTTACGCGCACTGCATCATGCGGCGACTGCGCCGCCCCTTCCTCCAACTCTTTACCCGCCCCAACCTCCACCTCACCGCGAACCCCCGCCGTCTGCTCCCCATCACCCGACCCCTTGTCCCTTGCCCCTGATCCCTTATCATTATTACCTGACCCCTGACCCCTGACCCCTGACCCCTCGGCCCGACGCTTCTCCTCAACTTCCCTCAGCATTTCGTGGTAACTTTCCGGGCGGCGGCTGACCGTCGAGGCCAGGTTGTAGTTGTGCGGACGCAGGTCCCACTCGAAGATAGAGCCGCCGTCCGCCAGGTCTATGTAGAGGTTGAGAGCGTTGCCTTCAATCAGCAATTCATGCATGGAGTCGCGGTCGAAATCGGTAATTTCAGGCGCGATCCAATTCTGGTCGCCGTAGATAACGCGTTCCGCCGCCTGCTGCGCTTTGATGAGGTGGGCATGCACGCGGGTGCGTATATCGGTCATGTAAACGCCGCCGAAGAGGCCGTGCCAGTAAGTATCGTTGCTCTGGCCGCGCAGTAAGTCTTCGTACCCCACGTCGGTATTGCCGTCGCCGCCTCGCTCGGCCAGGACCTGCCGCGCCTGGTGTACCTTGTCATGTACGCGCAGCATCTTCTTGTGCTGGGTGTTCACCTCCGGGTACTTCGCCATGAAGTTGCGCCAGAAGCCCGCCTTCATATACTCGACAGCCGGGTCTTTGGCTTCCTCCATCTTCTTGTAAAGCTGGTTGAACTCGGCGGCGCGCCTGGCGGGGAGCGCCCACTCCATCATCTCGTTATAGGAGGCGGTGGGCAGGTAGATGCGCCCAATGGCGGGGAAGTGGCGGATATATTCGCCCAATTTGACCGTATGAAGCCAACTGCTGTTCTCTTCCAGTGCCGAAAAGAAGTGGTCCACCCAGCCGCTCTTACCGTCGTCGCCCCACGAGTGCTCGTATGTTTCAGGCCACGCGCCGAACTTCTCGCCGTCGTCGCCCATGACCAGTATCTTGCCCGGTTGGGGGAGCGCCTCGTCGTACAAGTAGCGGATGGTCTCTTCAACGGGCCGCCAGGGGATGGTGTAGCGCAACTGCTTGGAGGTAGCGAAGACGTTGACAGCATTGCCGTTATCCTCGGTCACGTAATAGCCCGCCAGATCGTCATCGGTCAGGCCCACCATCTTGAAGTGGATGTCGTCCAGCAGCGTCCACTGGATACCCGCGCTCGCAAGGTGGGTAGGCAGGGTAGGCTCCCACACGCGCTCGGCCAGCCACATGCCGGTAGGGTCGTAGCCGAAGTCGCTGCGGACGGCCTCCGACAGCTTCTCTATCTGCGCGCGCTTGTCGTCGTCGGGTATGGTGGGCAGGATAGGCTCGTAGTAGCCGCCCGACAGCACCTCCACCTGGCCCCGCTCCACCAGTGCGCGTATGCGGCGCATGAAGTCGGGCTTGCTCTTTCGCAGCCAATCGAGAAGCGAGCCTGTGTAGTGGATGCCCAGCCGCACGCCTGGGTGCCTCTCCAACGCACCTATCATAAGTTCGTAGGTGCGCTCGTATATCTCCTCGAATACCTCGTCCGATTGGCCGACCGGCTGGTGGTTGTGCATCACCAGGCCAAGTGAGATGTGCCTGTCCTTGATCATGGGTATGTATTCTCCCAGCAAATAGATTCGATGCCCTACCTACCACTATCCGGCAACCTTCATGCCACTCCTGTGAAAATAACAGTAGGTTCTCACCCCTAACCCCTAACCCCTAACCCCTGACCCCTGGCCTATTGAGGCCGCAGCACCACCATAGGTATATCGCGTTCGGTGAGCTTCTGGTACTCGGCATACTGGCGCGCTTTGCGGGTGAGGCGGGGCCACAGGTGGGCTTTCTCCTGGGGCGTAACCTCTTTAGCTGTGACGGATTTCGTCACACGCCCGATCTGGACGGTAGCCTGGGGGTTGCTTTGCAGGTTGAGGAACCACAGCGGAGGTTCGTCCCTGCCGGAGTTGGAGGCGGTTACGACGTAGTTCTTTCCGTCGGGGAGGTAGTTGAGGGGTACGGTGCGCGGCTGGCCGCTCTTGCGCCCGGTGGTCGTGAGGAGGAGCACAGGCATCTCTCCAATTTTGCCGCCCACCTTGCCGCCCGTGCGCCGGTACATTGCCGCGTGCCTGCTCGCCGTCCCCTTGTTCATGAGTTTGACCGACGAGAGCAATAGCACCTTGTCCATCCAACGCGTCCACCAGTTGAGCCGTGCCACAAACGCCTCCAGTCGCCCAAAAAAAGAGGGACGGGGTGTGAATCCGTACGATCTATCTAATCGCCCGTATATGATCCCTGACATCCAGGCCCATATACCCCTCCTATATGCTATTGCCGATTATGCAATGGAACTACAGATTCTGCAAGAAGAACTTCTCGCGATAAACCCAACAAGAAATGCTGCCCAACTTGGGCAGCATTTCTTGTTGGGTTTATTAGCTTATTGGCTTACTTTATCTTCAGGTCGCCGCAAGCAACGTATATAGCTGCTTCGGTAGCAGACTTGTGGATATTGATGGCATATTCGCCCTTAGATAGCTCATCCATACTGACAGGCACTTCGGTCTCCGACTTGCCATTCACCACACTGCTCAACGGATAGGCAGGGTTGGGGTCGAGATTGGCACACGTACCTTTATGAATATGGGCGGGCTGTGGCTCAGTCGTGCCGTTGCTCAGGTTGATGGACACCATGACAGCGTTATCGCCCTTCATAGTCAGGGTGGCGCTACCAGTCTGGTTAGAGTCGTTCTGAGCTGACAGGGTAACATTCATCATGCCTTCCATCATAGCGCCAGGCGTCTCGGCCATCATAACTGTGGGTGTCTCTCCACCCATCATACCCATGACCTTGAGGTCGCCACAAGCGACATAAACAGACGCCTCGGTGGCGGACTTGTGGATATTGATAGCATACTCGCCCTTAGATAGCTCGTCCATGCTGACAGGCACTTCGGTCTCCGACTTGCCGTTCACGACGCTGCTCAATGGGTAGGCAGGGTTGGGGTCGAGAGTGGCGCACGTACCCTTGTGGATATGGGCGGGCTGTGGCTCAGTCGTGCCGTTGCTCAGGTTGATAGATACCATGATCGCTTTGCCGCCCATGTCAGTTATAGTAGCGGTGCCGTTCTGGTTAGAGCCATTCTGCGCTGACAGAGCTACCTCCATCTTGGTTTCCATCATAGCGCCGGGCGTCTCCGCCATCATAGCCGTAGGCGTCTCGCCTTCCATCATCATTGCCGTTGGAGTTCCCTCCGTCATCATAGCTGTAGGCGTTTCTCCTGCCATCATTGCCGTCGGCTGCTGCGCGGGGGTGGTGGCGGTAGGCGACACCGGCGCAGCCGCTCCTCCGCACGCCGATAGGAATACGGCTCCCACGAGCATCAACGGTACTAACCGTGCCAACTTATTTCGTACATTCATAGAACTGCTTTCCTCCTGGTGTAATATGGTCGATTGGGTATAACGGTAAAACATAAACAGTAGAACCGCCGTCTCAACCCGTATTACGTTACAGAAGACCAAACGGTTTGCTTTGGAGTTGCTACCGACTCGAAGGAAAATAATAGTAGGGGCGTGATTTATCGCGCCCTGATAGGGATGACAAACCAGCTTGGTGTGTATATCCCCACCAGGGCG
>DASWMJ010000086.1:0-83175 GCA_036399775.1 Chloroflexia bacterium
CCCCCAGCAAACTCTTTGCTACCCCCCTCAGATAATTGCTCGCGGTTCCTACCGGACAATTCAGCGCGATCCCTCCCTGCGAACTGGGCGCTATCCCCTGCCGGTAAGTAGCTGCTATCCCCTTTTGATAAGCCACCGCGACCCGGCTCTACCCCTCGCTTGCCTCTGCGCCGCGCTATGGGCATGGCCGGTGTGCTCTCCATAACCGCTTCCTGCCTGGTGTCAGCCTTCGGTATGTCGGGTTGGAGATGCGCCCGGATGGCGTCGAGCAGCCCGCTGAAATCGTATGCGTTGGTATCCTGTCCGCCCTGCTCGTCCCGCCGGTGCACCAACCGCAGGTACCCGGCGCGCACCAACTCCGACTTGATGTTGTGGAGTTGCACGCTGCTGTAGCCCGTGAGGGTAGACATCCTGCGGATGCTAGGGTAGGGGAGGGCGGTATCCCACTGGAAGGAGAAGATGTAAGTGATGAACCACACCTGCTGCGGCGTAAGCCCCAGCGCGGCCTGGTGGGTGAACACGGCGCGGGGGACGGCGGCCACCCCCCGGCGAGTGATGACGCGGCCATAGCGCGCGACGAAGCTGGGGTCAACCTCGCTAAGCTCTCCGAGATCCGGCGCTTCGCTCTCGGCGCGTATCTCGTTGGCGGCGGGCGCGTCGCCTGTAATCAGTTCTTCCAGGCGGTCGAACAGCCCGGAGAAGTCGTAGGCGTTGGTGTTCTGGCCCTGCTTCTCATCGAAGCGCGGGTAGACCTTCAGGTAGCCCATATCGCACAGGCTGTTCTTGATGCGCTGCAACTGGCTGAGGCTCAACGTGGTGCAGCGCGCCATCTTCTTGAGGCTGGGATAAGGAAGGTCCTCGTCCCACTTATGGGAGAGTATGTACGAGACGAGCCACACCTGCTGGGCGGATAGCTGCATCTCGCCCTGGTAGTGATAGAGCGCGCTGGGGATGGCCGCGATGCCATGTTGGAGGATGAGCCTGCCGAACCGGGCGGCGAAACTCCCCCCCTGCCTGCCATGCCTGGGCCGGCCCGGCGCTCCACGAACCTGCGTGTCCTGTCCGGCAACGTCATCCACCCGTGCATGTACGGCAGAGCCTGACCCCTGACCCCTGACCCCTGACCCCTGACCTCTATTTTTCGGCATAGGAAAACCTCCCGACCCCTTGACAGGAGGTTCTGACCGTGCTACAATGTGTTTGCCAAACAAATATAGCTACGCCGGTCGCCTGCCAAGTGGTCCCGTAGCAGCGGAGATTTCTGAAACCTGATTGCGCCAACAGTCAGGTTTTTTATTTTCCCTCGCTACTCTTCTATTCTTAGTAGTTAGCGGTTATGCTGCTCTTGTCCTTTAGCCTGTCTCCTACGGGGCCTTCACGGCGAGAGGCTGCCACACCTCTACCGGATGTCCCCTTTGTCATTATGACAAGTATTATAGCATAGTTGCGCGCGTTTCGATACATCCATCCAGCAAACTCGTCGGGATGTTAGCCGGAGTTTACTTTGCATAATTTTGGTACTCAAGATGGTTTGGCACAAGGCACTTCTCGGCCCACTCTTCTAGTGAAGAATAAAGAACAGTCCAGGGGAAGTCTGGTGTGTATTCTGGATTATCCTCTGTTACCGGGGAGTACGTGAGATGTATCACCGCTAGAGGGGATGGGCTATCAGGAAGGAAAAATAACACATCGTCGTTATCTACTCTGTGGCCTACAGATATAGCCCTTACGCCAGATAACACGTGACCTCGGCCAACCTCCTTTTTTAGATAAACTTCCAGTCCAGGCTTTACTGCTTCCCAGGGGTGCAACCAGGCTACGTTTTGTTGGAAATCGTCAATAGTCACATTCCATTCCATCCATATCTTTGACTTCTCCTCATCTCGTTGCCACTGCTGACGTGCGTCCTAATTGCGCCCATAATATTCCGAGGCAGATAAGCTGTCAAATAGTTATTTGCCAGGGCGCATGCATTGTGCCTCGCTCTGCTTCCGCCCTGAGAAATATACCCAACCGGTAGAACACGCGCGTCATTAAGCTATAATTCTTAGATGCAAACCACACTTCCTGCAATCTACGTATTGGGTCACAAGAACCCCGACTCCGATGCTATCTGCTCGGCGGTTGGCTATGCGGCCCTCCTGCACGCGCAAGGCCGCACCAACGCTGTTGCCGCCCGGCAGGGAGAGTTGCGCCCTGAGACTTCTTATATATTGGAGCGTTTCGGTGTGCCTGTGCCCCTTTTTGTGGACGACGTTCGCCCGCGCGTGGCGGACGTGATGACGCGCTCCGTGACTACGGTGCATGCGGAGACGTCTCTTTACGAGGTGGGCCAGATCATGCAGCAGGAGGGTGTGCGCGCCGTGCCTGTTGTTGACGACGAGGGCCACCTGTGCGGCATAACGGGCATAGAGGACTTCGCCCGCAGCTTTATCAGCGGCCTCGACTCGGACCAGTTAGACCATGTACACCTGAACCTGGACAACGTATTGAGCGCATTGGGAGGGAAGCTGCTGGTGGCCGCGCCGGGCCGCACTCTGCGCGACCAGGTGATGGTAGGAGCTATGGAGATAGACTCCATGCTCAAGCGTATCGCCCCCGATATTTTGCTGGTGATGGGCGACCGCATCGATGCTCAGAAGGCCGCTATTGAGTTCGGCGTGGGCGCGCTTGTGCTCACCGGCGGCACCCCCGTATCCGAGGAGATACTTGACCTCGCACGCAAGCGCCAGGTGACGGTCATATCCGTAGAGCACCACACCTACACCACCGTGCGACTCATCCAGATGAGCGCCGCCGTGCGCCATGTGATGCGTAAAGAGGTAGTAACCTGCGAGCCGGATGACCTTGTGGAAGAGGTGCGTGAGACGCTACAGGCGGGCAGGGTGCGCGCGCTGGTGGTCACCGACGAGGAGAAGAAGGTGCTGGGGATAATCAGCCGCACCAATCTGCTGCGGCAGGTGCGCCGCCAGGTAGTGCTCGTTGACCATAACGAGCGCAGCCAATCGGTGGCGGGTATCGAAGAGGCCGACGTAATAGGAGTTATTGACCACCATCGCGTAGCGGATTTCCAGACGCGCAGCCCCGCTTTCATGCGGCTCGAACCCGTCGGTGCCACCAGCACAATTGTAGCCAAGTTATTCGTGGAGGCGAATATCACCGTGCCCCAGGCTATCGCGGGTGTGCTGCTGTCGGGCATACTAGCCGACACGCTGCTGTTTCGCGGCCCTACCGCCACCCCGGAAGACCGGCGCGTAGCCGGGATGCTGGCGGAGCGAGCCGGTGTAGACATCAACGAGCTTGGCTCCAGGATCCTCGGCCTCGCGTCCGACGTTTCCGACCGCTCAGCCGATCAGATATTGAAGGCCGACTTCAAGGAGTTTCGGGTTGGAGGCCAGCTCTTCGGGGTTGGTATGTTTGAGAGCGCGAGCGGCGACGAACTGCTGTCCCGCAGCGAAGAAGTGCTCGAAGCCATGTCCCGCCTCCGCGACACGGGCTATGTAAGCGTGCTCTTCGCGGTGATCGATCTCTTGAAGGAATGCACCACGATCCTGGTTGTTGGACACCCCTCGGCTGCGTCCGAGACGTTCGGCGCGCCGTTGGAGGACTCCCACAAGATTCGCCTGCCGGGTATCCTCTCGCGCAAGAAACATATGGTGCCTCTACTGCCCAACCTGGCGCAACGCATCTCCGAATCTGCCCATCGCAGAGTGTAGCCAGTCTGCCTGTGCGATCTCGCCACCCTTGCCCGGCGAATGAATTCGCGGGCAACGATTACAAAGTCGCCCTTCGGCGACTATTCTATCAGCATAGTCCGCGTAGGCGGACTTCGTTTGTGTTGCCCGCGAATTCATTCGCCGGGCAAGGGTGGCGTGAAACTGAGGGCAGAGTAGATTTCTCCCAGGAAGCGGCTGGGGAGGGTAGCTAACAGGCGGGTGCCCGTGAAGCCCTGGCGCTTGGCTACGGCTTCCCATGTTGCATAGGACAAGGGATGCGGCACCCAGGGGTTGCCCCGGTCAGCATTGTACTCCACGAGGACCAGCCTGCCGCCTGGACGCAGGTAGCCCCGGATGAGTTGGAGCGTCGCGTCTTTGTTCCGGAGAAAATGGAGCGAGTTAGCCATGACCAGGCCGTCCAGGGGGGGCAGGTCGAGTGGGTGGGTGAAGTCGGCGGTGACGTAGCTAACGGCGGTGGCTGGAAAGCGGGGGCTTAGCACTCGCTCTTGTTCGCGTAGACTACCCCGGTCCCTGTCAACGGAATATATTTGCCCGCCGGGTCCGAGCAGATTGGCCAACGCCAGCGTGAACGCGCCTGTGCCTGAGCCGAGGTCGGCCCACACGCCTCCCTGCTCAGTTATGCCTCCTCTCAGTAGATATACGTGGTCCTCGTGGTTCATTTTGCATCCTCAGAATAAATGACTGCCCCAGCGCGAAGCTAGCTTCTAATGGCTCCCCCTATTTGCCCATCAGCCTCAACCGCCGATTTGTACCAGTTCTTGTGACAACATCGCGGCGCTGTTTCGCTGTATGCTCTTAGCAGCTACATCGTTTCCATCGTCGCGCATGGGACTGTATTACAATTGTAGCATTATGCGCCAGATTCGACCTCAATTGGGTTGCTTTAGGGCTGCAATTTGACTACTTACGAGCGGGCACTTGTATAGCATGGTATTATATCTTGTGATTCATTGGGGCGGTTGGTATACGCGTCATTGATTTGCAGCATGTTCGGCAGTTCGTTGGCCCATGTAAGGGCGTGACATACTCTGCATTTACATCTGCTTATTCCTGGATGCGGTACGAGTGGCATCTGGACGAAGGAGGTGACACGCTATAAGTAGAGGCGGACCGTTATTCATGCGGCAAGTGTTGTAGTATTTGTGCCGGAATCCGGCATTTTGAGAGGAGCCATCTAATGGGAGACGCTATGGGAGGCGCTGCGCCAATTCAGACGTTTACAACACAGCAAATGTTCACACAGTTAGCTGTACCTTCGGGGATGTTTTACGGGGTATCAACGCTGGTAGATAGGTTGGGTAACCTGTTTGTAGCGTATGTGGAATTTCCTCCTGAGAATAACAACTTAACCTTCGTACATGTCCGTAAGTACGGGCCAAACAACAACACTACCGTATTGGCTGAATGGCGCGTAAACGCAACCGCAAACTTCAAGATGGACGCTGTATCGCTAGCGCCTCGAGGGTTTAACATACTGGTAGTGGTGGTAACACATACGTCTGTGGCCGGGCCAGCTCGTACCAGGGCGGTAGAGATAGCGACCATCCCCAACGTGTTACCTTAGGCGGATAAGTTAGGAAGCCAGAGGCAGGCCCGGCAGTGCAGGGCTGATGAACGTAGCCATGCCCTTATCGGGAAATGGGCAGGTAGAATGAGTTTTTGTTGATCCTGCCTCCTGGCTATCGTATTTCAGGTTGAACATCTGCAAACGTTTCAGACGTTATGCCCTCAAGCACAGCGTATCTATCTCGCACCCATTGCGCGTGGGGCGTTCCTGGTTAGGCCGAGTTTATAGCCTTTCAAATCGGAGGCGAAGCTAACGGCGGTTGACCTCTTCAGGTGGGGTAAGTTCTGGGCATACGTTTACCGGACCAGGCAACCGGAGGTGTGACCTGTGTCGCGAAACCTGCCGGTGTGGCATGGTGGAGATTGATTACAGGAGGGGAATATGGCCTTTACCAAAGACAAATTCACGCTGTTCTGGTCCCTGCCACCGGAAGAATTGGACTGGCAGAACCTGCGGGCATCGCGCGCCCGGCGGGTAATGATGCCGTTCAATATAGCGTTTTCGCGCCAGGATGTGCTCAAACGTTTGAAGCAGGAAGGCCGCCGGGTGGTGCTGCGGATCGAAGAGCACACGTATTCCGGGGATGAAGCTCCTATGGCTATTCGAAGCCGCTTTCGCACTATGCGCCAATTTGTGAACATTGATGCGGTGATTATAGGGTGCGAGCCGGACGACGTCGTGCCGAGCTTCGAGTATGGGGCGCAGAGTTGGGGACAGGAGCACGCTATAGAGCACCAGTTTCGCATGGATAGAGTGAGGGAGGCGCTACAGCCGGAGGGCGTAAAAGTCGTATCGCCCGGCTTGATGATGCGCAGCATAACGGAAGATGATGCGCCTCAGCCTGGAAAAATAACATGGCGTGAATTCGTGGCACCGGCTTACAACAGGTGTGACGGAAATGGGGTCCACATCTACGGCCACAAGTGGCAGTCTCTCGTTGATGAACTCAGGGCGAAGTTCGCGGTGAAAGAGGCTATGGAGCTGTTTCACAAGCCCCTGTGGATTGACGAGTGCGGCTTCGGGTTGGACACCGAAACGACTGCCATGATCGGCTGGATCAGTTTCGCGAGCATGATTATGGCACAGCCGAGGCTCGCAGCACGTGTCGAGATGATCTGCCCGTTTGTGAGCACCGGCGACCCAGGCAATCCCCCTGCGTGGGACCGCCGCTTCCTGGTGCGCGACCCTGCCGAATACCAGCGCCTGGGCGCGTTCCTGGCGTGAGGCTAAGGACTACACGATGGGAAGAAGGTGTTTGACGTTATCTTTGTCGTCTGTCCCCTGGTAGCGTCCGCGCCCCACCTGAAGTATGGCCTGTTGCCCGCGCCGCATGGCTCGAATGCGCCGCCGCAAGGGTAGCCGCCCATGACGTAGCGCGAGGTCAGGCGCTCTATCCAGATGTAGAAGGCGTGATTGGTCGGTACGTCCTCGTAGGTCCGCGTGGTATGCGGCTCGTTGAAACCTGCGCCGTTTGACACGATCTTGGCGATCTGGCCCCTGGTGGCGTTGGCATATGGCCTGTAGTAGGGCCTGTTGTTGGGCGCTACGCACGGCTCCGAGGGTGTGGTGCCGCAGGGGTAGCCACCTATAAGCCCCCGGCGAGCCATGCGCTGTATCCACTCGTATGAAGGGTCGGTGGGTGGCACGTCCTGAAAGACTCGCACTCCCGTAGGCTCGGAGAATCCGGCGGATATAGCCACTATCCTGGCTATGTTGTCCCTCTTTATCGGAGTGTTGGGCCGATAGTAGGGCGTGCGGTTGGCATCGCACGGCTCGCCCGGCCCGCCGCACGCGTAGCCCGTATCTGCCCCCTTGCAAGCCAGGCAGGTCACGTATGGGTAGAAGGTATTGGTGGTGGGGACATCCTTAAAGGAAGGTTGTATGAAGTGGTGGGTGAGGGTCTGCGGTATCTCCCCTACCTGGTAATCGCCTACGGCCCATACCTCATTCGCTGAGGTAGCCGCCACGCCCCAGAGATAGTTACTCTCCTGGTTAGCGTTGGTGGTGCTCACCATGCTCCATTGCTGCCCGTCCCAGTGGATGGCGAGCGACCTCGCCACGTCGCCGGCCCGGTAGTTGCCGACAGCCCATACGTCGTTGGCCCCCACAGCCTCTACGCCCCACAAGTAGCTATACTCACTGGGGTTGGGGCTTGAGACCACACTCCATTGAGTGCCGTCCCAATGCATCACCAACGTCTGCTCGACGTTGCCTGAGCCGCGATAGCCCACAGCCCATACGTCGTCTGCTGCCCGTGCTGATACCGCTTTGAAGTAGCTGCGCTCGGCGCCCACGTTGGGGCTTGAGACCTCGCTCCATTGCGTGCCGTCCCAATGCCAGATAAGGGCCTGATTTCCTCCGTTAGCGCCCACCTGACTGCCCACCGCCCAGGCGTCGGACGGCGACAGAACAGAGACCGAGTTGAGCGCGTGGCTCATGGTTAGCGGCGGGGTAGGGACGATGTTCCACTGAGCGCCGTTCCAGCGCAGGATGAGTGCTGTAGAGTCATAACTTCTGTCGTTGTAATAACCCACCGCCCAGGCATAAGTGGTGGATAGCACTGAGGTATCTACCAGGTAGTTATCCAACTGCCCGCCATCGTTGCCGGTCATATTCGGACTCGGCACTACTCGCCACCGGCTGCCGTCCCAGTGCTCTACGAGCGTGTTGGAAAAATACTGGCCCGTGCCTGGGGTCCCCTCGTTATAAGAGCTGCCCACAGCCCAGATGTCGTTGGGTGATGCGCCCTCTATACTGTGGAGAGAGTTAGAGGCGAGAGAATATTGGCCTACGTCAGGACCCGGAACTATGCTCCACTGGCTGCCATCCCAATGTTCTATTAGATTGCGGTGGATGCCAACAGCCCATGCGTTATTCGCGGAAAATGCTGTGACGCCTCGGAGTGTATTGTCGGTGATCCCCCTGATGCTGGGGGTGGGGACTACCTGCCAGCTAGCGCCGTCCCAGCGTATGGTCAAAGGCTGGGCGGTAAACTCACCTTCAGGGTTGATGCTTCCTGCTGCCCACACCTCAGTAGGTGACACGGCTACCACGTCATTGAGCCTGGGGTTTGTCACGTTGGATATGGTCATGCTGGTCCAGGTAGCCCCATCCCAATGTAGGGAGATGTCGGGACTCGGTGGGTCGTCGGTGCTGCTATATATCACCCAGACATCATTTGTCGCACGCGCCGAGATTGATGGATAGCCCCGGGGCACGCCGCCTGCCGGGCCGGATACCGTGCTCCACTGTACGCCATTCCAGTGCAGTAGCAAGCCACTGCTCGCGGCCCATATATCGTTTGCGGATACCGCGTCTATGTCGGTCGTGTAACTGAGCGCAGATATATTCTGCCGGTACGCGACTGACCATGCGGTGCCGTTCCAGTGGAAGATGGCGATGAAATCTCCATTGGTAGAATCAGCGCCTGCGCCTATCGCCCAGACGTTGTTCGCGGACACGACAGTCACCCCATCCACTTTCATCGTGTATTCATCAGAAGCGGTACGCGGTAGGGAATGCACGCTCCACTGCGTCCCGTCCCAGTGCATAGAAAAGGAGTACACACGCTCTTCAAAGTTGTAGCCGCCCACCGCCCAGATGTCGTTGGAGGTTGCGCCATCGGCGCTGGTAATGAAAGCGCAACAAGGGTTCAGGCCCGAAGGAAAGTGAACGCGCGGGCTTGGAACGTAGCTCCACTGCACGCCGTCCCAGTGCAGGGCTAACGTCAAATACGAACTGCGGTTCCCCAGCGCCCAAACGTCGTCGGTAGAGATCGCCACTACCGCCCCAAGATAGGTTAGCTCGTCGTTTTCAGGATTAGGGGCGGTCATCCGCGTCCACTGGCTTCCGTCCCAGTGCATGATCAAGGCCTTTAACTGGAAGTTAGCGGCGCGAGGGGCATACCCGCCCACCGCCCATATATCGGTTGAGGAAATGGCGTCTATCCCGGTGATTGCGCTCGCCTGATATGCATCCAGATTGGGGCTGGGGACGATGTAGCCCGCCAACAGGCAGGTGGTGTCCTCGATGAAGGACTGCTTGCTTTGCGCCTGTATCTGAGAAGCGTTGCCGGGAGACGAACCTACAGGGTTACCGGCAAAAGCCAGGGTCGCGGTCAGCCCCAGGAGTGACACCAACAGGAAGCCAACGGAAACGTATATAGAAGGACGTATACAGCGGGACAATTCGCGAAGCTTCATCTTCTAAATCTCCAATCACATGCGACCGATGGTGCAATTCAAGTGCAGCGCCCTGTTCAACTCTATATTGTACCATGATTTTTCGCTCTCCAGCTCAAAGAGGCGCGCGAGGCAGGGCTATTGCCGAGTGGGGATGTATGAGAACGCGCGTCTAACATGTGAACCCCAGTAGGGCTAGGCATGCCTCGTCCCTACCGAAACGTTATCTCATCCCAACTCTAAACGTATATGATGGGGATGAAGTTGTGCCGCCGTTCTACGATTGTTATATACTGGCGATGCGCGGCGCGTGATGCTGGATGGAACCCAGGGGAGGGGAGCGGTGTATACCGGATGAACAGACCTCTGCTGAGGGGGTTTTTTGAGCGAAGCTGACCTGATCAGCCGCGCCCGGCGGGGAGATGAGGCGGCGTGGGAGGCGCTGGTCCGCGAGCACCAGGAGCCTATATTCCGCCTTGCCTACCTCCTTTTGAGCGACGCGCACGACGCCGAGGACGTGGCGCAGGAGACATTCATAAGGGCATTTAGAGCGTTGCACACTTTCGACACGGCCCGCTCGTTGCGGCCCTGGCTGCTGACTATCACCTCTAATTTGTCGCACAACAAGCGACGGTCCCTGGGGCGGTACCTGGGGGCCTTGCGGCGCGTGTATGCCGAGCCTGAGCCGGTGGCGCACATCGGAGAGCGGAGCGCGCAGCAATGGGAGGCGGAAACGCTCTGGCAGGCGGTGAAGAAGTTGAATCCGAACGAGCAGGAGGTTGTATATCTACGCTACTTCCTGGAGATGTCGGAGGCTGAGATGGCTAGCACGCTACAGGTAGCGCCGGGCACTGTGAAGTCGCGGCTGCACAGGGCGATGAACCGGCTGCGCGCGGTTGTAGACCAGGAGTTCCCCGCGCTGAGAGAGGAGCGCCAGGCATGAGCGAGCAGCTACCTGTGGACCCGGTAGACGATAAGCTGCACGATCTGGCGCAGCACTTCTCCTACCCGCCAACGCCCGATATAGCCCAATCGGTGAGCCGGAAGCTGGCGAGCGAAGGCGCATTTGACAGGAAGAGGGCCGGGTCACGCATTGAGAGCAGGTCGCGTCCGAGGCTGGCGTTTGCGCCCGTCGTGCTGGTGCTCGCGCTCTTGTTCGTAGGTGTGCTCGCGGTGCCGGAGGTGCAGGCGTTCGTGCGCTCCATCCTGCGGATCGGGGTGGTAACTATAGTGGAGGGGACGCCTACCGCCGGGTCGCCGGGGCCGCTGCCGTCGCCCGTGGTGGGACTGGACCTGACGGGCGAGACTACGCTTGAGGGGGCGCGGGCCAAGATATTCTTCCCGATAAAACTGCCTACTTACCCTTCGGACCTGGGCGCGCCCGACAGGGTATTCGTGCAGGAGTCAGAGGGGGATGCTTTGGTCCTGGCATGGCTCGATCCCGTCAGGAATGACACGGCGCGGATGATCCTGGATGAGCTGGGGTCGGACATGATAGCCAAGAAGACGCTATCACAGGGCTACACGTTGCAGGAGACCACCGTAAATGGGCAGCGCGCCGTCTGGATAGGGAGCATCCACATTCTAGACTTCTATAACAGGAGTAGCAGCACCGAGACCGAGCTACGGCGACTTATCAACGGGCCTGTGTTGTTGTGGAGTGAGGGGGACGTTACGTACAGGTTGCAGAGCGACCTGCCGCTGGAGGAGGCAGTGAAAGTGGCAGAGTCGCTCAAGGCGCTGCCTGGGGAGCCGGACGCCACGCCCATCCCTTATTCCGTATTGAGCCTGCAAGGGGAGATGAGCCTGGAAGCCGCTCAGCAGGAGATAGGCGCGCCGTTCAAGCTGCCTTCTTACCCGGCGGATTTAGGGAAGCCGGATAAGGTGTTCATGCAATATACCTCGCGGGGGCCGGTGGCGGTCCTGGTGTGGCTGGAGGCTGGGCAGCAGGATAAGGTGAGGATGGTGTTGTACAGGGTTATTTCGCGTTCGCCGGGCGGCATGGCGGCTGGCGAGCAAGTCTTAATAGAGGAGACGCAGGTGAACGGGGCGCGCGCCGAGTGGTCGAAGGAGCTACCGAAGATTTCTCTCCGGGACGTGAGGGGCAAGTCAGGAGGGCACCCATCAGGCATGCTGGGTGCCCATGTGCTCTCCTGGGCACAGGATGATGTGATGTACTGGTTGGAGAGTGGTCTGTCGAAGGAAGAGGCGGTGAAGGTGGCGGAGTCTATGAAGTAACACGGATTTCAAATTTCGGATTGCGAATTTGTTGGGGATGCTAGCTGATAGGTAAGGGGTGCGGTGTGCGCCCCTTTTTGTCATGTGGAACCTGGGAGTGAGGAGTGGTGTATGGAGAGTTAAAGCTTTGCACGGAGGCTCGTTCTGCGGGGCAAGGGGGCATGCGGTCCTCTTGCTCTCCGGGGCGAGCGATGGAGTCTATTCACTGAAGGTGAGGTGCGGAGATGTCCAGGCAAAATATGTTGCTGGCCCTTGCGGCGGCCATTGCGTTGGTGATTGGAGTAGGGATATATCTGACGCAGATGAGCAGTGGGGAGAAGGTGTCGAACGTGCCTGTTGCTGCGGTGCGGCCTACCGAGCGTGTGCGGGAGGAAGTTGACACGCCTGTTGCCGGTGGGGCAACCTGGGAGCTTGAGACGGCTGTGGCTACGCTTGGGGCGATGCCTGCGGTAGTTGAGGGAACGGCGACGGCCCCGGTGGCGGCTGAGACGCCCAGCGCGGCGGCGAGCAAGGGCCTGGACCAGTTCTTCGAGTCGGCCACAATGGAGTACTTGCTGAGGAACCCGGAGCTTTTCACGGAGGTGGGCTTCCCGGCGAGCTACAAGCCGGACTACAGGCACAACACGCTCACCAATCTGACGGATGAATATACTGTCGAGACTTACGATTGGGTGCGTAGCACGCTGGCGCAGTTGCGTGCGTATGGCAGGGGAGGGCAAAATCCTCGGCACGAGCTATCGTACGACATAATGGAGTGGTCGCTGGACGATCTGGCGCGGGGCGAGGCGTTCATGTACAACGAGTTCCCCTTGAACCTGATTACGGGCGCGCAGGTTGGCATCCAGGATACGATGACCAATCTCCACCCCCTCAACAACAAGCAGGAGGCTGACGATTATGTCACCCGGCTGGGGCTGTTCGATGAGAAGTTTGAGGGAGCCATGCAAGCGATGCGGGCACGGGAGGCGAAGGGCTATTTCCTGCCCAAGTGGATGATGTCGGTCATGATAGACCAGATGGGCGATTTCATCTCTGTGGATGCCAAGCAGAACGCGCTATACACAGTGTTCAAGGCGCGCGTTGAGCCTCTGAGCAACATCAGCGCGGACGAAAAAGAGGCGCTCTATGCGGGGGTCGAGAAGGAGGTAAACACGAGCGTCTACCCTATCTACCGGAAGATGATCGTCTACTTCCAGGAGACGCTGCCGAAGGGGCGCGACACGGACGGGGTGTGGGCGCTGCCCAACGGCGACGAGTATTACAAGTGGGCACTGAGGCACCACACCACGACCGATATGACGCCTGAGGAGGTACACCAGCTTGGACTGAAGGAAGTCGCCAGGGTGCAGGGTGAGATAAGGGCGATACTGGACAGGCTGGGGTACGCGGGCGTGGGCTACAAAGATGCTATAGGCCAGGTGGAGCAGGCGAGTGGTGTGCACCACCTCAATTCCAACCAGGCGAAAGAGGCGTTCCTTGAAGAGTTCCGCCAGATAATCAGCCGGGCCGAGACCAGCCTGGGAGACCAGTTCGATGTCAAGCCGAAGGTTGGTGTAGAGGTGCGGGCGGTGCCGCCGTACAGGGAGCAGAACTCGGCGGGCGGCTCTTACGTGCAGCCTTCGCTGGACGGCACTCGCAAAGGAGTGTTCTACGTGAACCTGGCGCGTCAGTTCTTCCCCAGGTACGAGATGCCCACGCTGGCCTACCATGAGGCGGTGCCCGGCCACCATTTCCAGCTTGCGGTGCAGACGGAGTTGGAGGGCGTGCCCACGTTCAGGAGGGCGATAGTCTTCCCGCTCTTCACGGGCTACGTCGAGGGCTGGGGGCTATACGCGGAGAGGCTGGCCGCCGAATCGGGGCTGTACAAGGACGACCCGTATGGCGATCTGGGGCGGTTGAAGGCCGAATTGTTCAGGTCGGCCCGTCTGGTGGTTGACACGGGCATCCATTACAAGCACTGGACGCAGCAACAGGCGAACCAGTATATGGACGACACACTGGCCGCGCCTCCGGGTGCCTACGGGGGCGAAGTGGCGCGCTATATCGGGTGGCCGGGGCAGGCGTGCGCGTACAAGATAGGCGAGCTAAGGATAACGGAGCTGCGGGAGCGCGCCAGGACCGACTTGGGCGATAAGTTCAACATCAAAGAGTTCCACAACGTAGTGCTCAAGAACGGCGCGGTGCCCCTCGACGTGCTTGAGAAGCTGGTGGAAGAGTATATCTCGGTGAAGAAGGCGGGGAGGTAGGCCGGAGGAGCCAGGGATCAGGGATTAGGGGCTAGGGGCTAGGGGCATGGCTTCAGCGAATAGCGCTCCGGTGAGCATTGCCCGGCCAATGAATTCGCGGGCAACATAAACAAAGTTGCCCTTCGGCGACTAGCCTACTATTCTCTTATGGCATAGTCCGCGCAGGCGGACTTCGTATAGGTAGCCCGCGAATTCATTGGCCGGGCGGTGCCAGGGCAGGTGAAGAGGTACGCCGATGGTGAAGAAGGTGTTGCTGGGGCTGCTGGTGGTGGCGGTCGTCGTGGCTGGCGGTGTTGCCGTGTGGTTCTTCCAGTTGACGGCTCCTGTCAAAGTGTCGAACACGCCCCCGGTGGCGGCTACACTTGTGGTGTCTCAGACGGTGGGGGTGGGCGCGACTACCACTGCTGTTGCGGCCAGGGTATACAGGATAGATCCTTCGAGGTCGTGGGCGGCTTACAGGGTTGACGAGACCTTCTTCGACGTGCGGGGGTTGGTGACCGTTACCGGGACTACGAGCGCAGTGGCAGGCGAAATCTTGCTGGACCCTCAGAACCCTTCAGCATCAAGGGTAGGGGAGATTGTAGTTGACATAAGTCAGTTGAGAACGGATGAGCCGTCGCGGGACAACGCAATCAGGCGGGGATGGCTTGAATCGGCGCGATACCCCCTGGCGACGTTCAACAATGCCACGATGAGCGGGCTGCCAGCCAAGTGGACGGAAGGGGAGCCGTTCGCCTTCGAGATGGCGGGGGATATGACGGTCAGGGAGGCGACCCGGCCCGTGACATGGGAGGTGAAGGCGACGGTAGAGGGCGACGAGGTGCGTGGGAGGGCCACTACCCAGTTGAAGATGAGCGACTTCGGGGTAGAGCCGCCTAGCCTCATGGACCTGAAGGTGGAGGATGACATCGCGCTGACGTTGGAGTTTGTGGCTGTGGCGGTGGAGTCGGGCAGCGAGGGCGGAGACCTGGCGAGTTGCGTGCCTTCGTTCGTGATGCCGGGAGAGCTATTGCCGTTTGAGGGTGGATACCCGCCTGTGCGGGCTTCGGTCGGCACGGGGCATATGTTGAGGGGAGTCGTCAGGTCGAGCAAAGATTGCGCCCCGATAGCCAATGCCAAACTGATCATCTGGCTCGCCAACTCGCAGGGGCAGTATGACGACGACCACAGAGCTACCATGTATACGGATGAGGCGGGCAAGTATATGTTCGAGAGTAACTTCCCAGGCGTGTACGACAGGATGCGCCCGCACATACATTTCTACGTGTCGGCGGAGGGGCACAAGGAGGCAGTGTTGGAGTACCTGGCGGAGGAAGGGCGCTCCGAGGGCACGTTCGACGTGGTGCTGGCTCATGAGGGGGAGTAGGTTTAGCCAACCACAAAGGCACAAAGAGCACTAAGGTTCGGTGAGGGGGTTCAGTATGAAGAGTTCTGTTAGGGTTGGGGGTTGGGTAGCAACGGTAGTATTGCTGGCGGCCCTTATGGGCGGCGCGGACACGGTGCGGACGGCCAGGGCGCAGGCGGATAGCTACACCTTCCCTGATACGGGGAAGACAGTGAAAGGGCGATTTTACCAGTATTGGGTGAATAGCGGGGCGGTGACACGGCAAGGGAGCGCGGTGTCTGATGAGATGCAGGAAGTGTCAGAGGTGGATGGGAAGACGTACCTGGTGCAATACTTCGAGAAAGCGGTATTGGAGCTACACCCTGAGAACCAGGTGCCGTATGACGTGCTGCTATCCTTGTTAGGCAGCTCGCTGTATAAGCAGAAGTACCCTGGCGGCGCGCCTCACCAGATGCCTAACGAGTCGCCGTCGTCGCGGCTATTCCCGGAGACGGGCAAGAGAGTGGGGTGCCAGTTCCTGGATTACTGGCTGTCGTCCGGTGGCCTGATGCAGTTTGGCTACCCTATCTCCGATGAGATCATAGAAAAGTCTGAAGTTAGCGGCAAGCCCATGCGAGTGCAATACTTCGAGAGGGCGGTGCTGAAGTACGACGAGCGTTTGCTTGAGCGATTCACTACGTCCGCGGGTGCGGAGTACGTGGTGGCGGCGCAGCTTGGCAAAGCGCGCTACCAGGCGAAGCACCTCGGAGAGAAGCCCCAGGTGTTCATGCCAACACAACCGGCACCGAGCAGCGCAACAGATTGCACCCGCACCCCGCGAGGCCCATCCGAGTCGGACGCGTTCCCCGACCCGCCGGCGAGGGCATCTGTAGGCAAGGGGTTGGTTGTGAAGGGCATGGTGCGGTCAACAAAAGGGTGCGCGCCCATAAATAATGCCAGCGTGAAGTACGTAGTGGCGGGGCCGAATGGGGAGTACGACGCCGACCACGAGGGGAAGGTATTCACGGATAGCTCTGGCGCGTACACGTTCGAGACCAACTTCCCAGGCTTCTACGGCGCGGGCGGCCCCCACGTGCATTTATACATAGAAGGAGAGGGCTACAGGAGCCTGGAGACTGAGATTTTCGTGGCGTGCGGGCAGACCGAAGGCACCTTCGATGTTGTGCTGGCCCCTTCGCAGGGGGAATAAAATTATTGGTGTTACAGCAAATTCGACCCCACAGGGTCGAATTTGCTGTAACACCAGAAACAATAACAAGTCTTCCTTCTACCGCCTGAGTCCGGGTTGGCAGGTGGGGTAGAAGGTGTTGGAGACAATCTTGGCCGTCTGTCCCCTGGTGGTGCTGTTGTAGGGGCGGAAGTATGGACGGTTGGGAGTGCCACACGGCTCGCCCGCGCCGCCGCAATCGTAGCCACCCATGATGCCGCGTGAGGCGAGGCGCTCTATCCATATATAGAAGGCGTGGGTGGTGGGCACGTCCTCGAAGGTCTGCGTGGTGTGGTCTTCCGCGTAGGCGGCGGCGTTGGACACGATCTTGGAGATTTGGCCGCGTGTGGCGCTGGCGTTGGGCCTGAAGTATGGCTTGTTGTCGCTGCCGCACGGCTCGCCCGTACCACCGCACTCGTACCCGCTCATAACATGCATCAGGCTCATCCTGTTGATGAACACATAGAAGGTATTGGCGGGAGGCACGTCCTCGTAAATCTGGGTGTCGGGGTCTACAGTGGAGTTGACGGCGTTGGAGACGATCTTGGCTATCTGGCCCCGCGTGATGGAGTTGTTGGGCCGGAAGGTGCCGTCGTTGTAGCCGCCCAGGACGCTGCGGCAGGCGAGACACTGCACGTATGGGTAGAAGGTATTGCTCGGCGGCACGTCGGTGAAGCTGATTTCACAGGGCAGGGCCGTTGCGATGGGAGTAGGTGTTACCAGCGCGCAGATGTACCTGGGCGGGGTCTCGCCGTAAGCATTGGCTCCGTTGGGGAAGTGCGCTACGAAGTCAATCTTGTACCAGTTGTACTGCGCCGGGATGTTCGCCTCGGTGAGAGTACCTGTGACGCCGCCATAGCCGCGCGGGAGAGTTACCTCGCGGCCTTGCTGGTCGAAGGTGGTCCAGGGGCCGTTCTCGTCCGGTGCTACCAGGAAGGTGAGGGTAGCGTTGCCGGTCATGGTGTCAGGGCAGCCCGATTCTGAGTAGAAGGAGAAGTTGTAGCGGTAAGTTGTGGCGCTTTCGCAAGTCGAGGAGTGGCCGCCTGAGCCTTGCAGCACGCCGCATGGTGGGCCTATGGTCGAAGTGGGATAGATCGTCGGGGTGGAGGTGGATGATGGGACGGGGGTGTCTGCGTGTACGGTGGTGGTAGGAGACGCGCTCGTGTTAGTGGCGGTAGAGGACGGCACGACGGTAGAGGTAGAGGTTGGAGGCATGATAGATGTTGTATTGGTCGGTGAGGCTTGCGGTGTGGTAGTGACTTCTCCACACCCGCCGGCTACGGAGACGTTTACCGGTGTAGGGGGAGTTTGCAGATTGCCTGCGGCGTCTGTTGCCCTGACCAGGAGCGAGTAGTTACCATCTGTAGCTATGGCCCACTGGTAGGTCCAGCTTGTGGTGCCCTGGGCGAGGTGCCAGGTGCCGCCGTTATCGGTGCTGACTTCTACCTGGGTGACGCCGCTGTAGTAGTCGTGCGCCACACCCTGAATTGTGTAGGAGCAGGCGTTGATGGACTGGCCGTTTGTGGGGCTGGTTATCTGCGACTCCGGGGCGTAGGGGTCGAGGGAGGGGTCTTCGCCTACCACGTCCACCACGAGGCCATACTTCATATCGCCCCCGTAGAGGCAGGTGCGCGCCTGGCCTCTAACGGTGCAGGGGAGGTAGTCTACGCCCCAGACGTTGCCGAAGTCGCCGTTGGTGGACTGCCGTAGCTGGTGGCGTATCGTCTCGGTGAGCACGGGGGTCGCGCCTGTAGTATCTACCTCAAAGCCGCGTATGCCTGCCTGGTACCAGCCGACGAGCAGGAGGTCATGGCCTGGGCTGAGGTTCTTGATACGCATGTTGTGGGCGCGGTTGGTGGCCGCGGTGCCGCTACCGACGATGCCGCCCGCGTAAACGGGGTTGGCGATGTCGGTGATGTTATAGATTTTTATCTTTTCGAGATTGGAGATATTTTCAAACTCATCCTCGATAAAGACGAAGCGCCCGTCGGTGCTGGGCACGGTGTGGTGGACCGCGAAGCCGGACGGCCTGATGCTATTGATGGGGTTGAGGGGAGCAGGGTTGGTGTTGTGGGCCAGGGTCTCTTTGTCGTGGATTATGAGGCCGCCCTCCCAGTGGGCGAGGTACGCGCGGTTGCCTACGACGTTGGAGTCGTGTATGAAGATGGTGCCGCCGTTGCTGTCGCTGCGCTGGTACCGCCCGGTCTCGGTCATGGTGGGGAGGCTGCGGAGGTCCATCACGACGATCTTATAGCCGGAGCCGCCTTCGCCCGACATGGCGAGCCAGGCGTAGTCGGCGTTGCCGTTGGTGTCGGTGGAGACGAAATGCTCGTGGACGGTACACCAGTCCGCGCCGGTCTTACGGCCCACGAGTGAGGGGTTGGCGGGGTCGTTGACGTTGTAGACGAAGAAGCCGCAGCCCGTGCCGCTGCCGCGCATGGTGGCGGAAACGTAGTAGTTGCTCCCCTGGCGGAAGGGGAAGGCGGAGAGGCCTGCGGTGCCGCCCGTAGGGAAAGGCTGCGTTTTGAGGAGGGCGGGGTTGTAGGGGTCGTCTACATTAAATAGGTAGAACATGCGGAGGCCGAAGCCCGCCAGCACGACGTAATCATGCCCGTTGGCCTGCCACACGCCGATGTCGCCGTACGGGCTGGCGTAGACGTTGTCGGTGCAGAAGCCGGCGACATGGGTGATCGAGAGAGGCGAAACGCCGAAGAAGGGCGGCTCGGCGTACATCCCGCCGCAGGGGTGGGTGAGGTGGTTAGGTGCGGGGTTGGAGCCAGGCTGTTCCGGCTGGCCGGTGCCTGATATGCCGGGCGGGATGGGCACGCCGAAGAGGGGCCGGGCGTCCGCGGGCGACAATGCGCCGGAAAGGGCGATTACCAGGGTGAACAGCAAAGCCGCTAGGGGCAATAAACGCCTGGCTGTCATGAGTGGCTCCTTCATGCTGAATAAGCGAGTTATTTCATTTAGGCTGATATTGTAGATTATGCGGTATGAATAGGTCGGCGTCAAGATACATAAGGAGGCTATCTACGTGCGAGAAATTGACGGCTTCACCACCAATTTCTCGTACACAGATAGCCTCTCTTTCTAGTGGCAAGGCGTTTTGGCGACTTTGACACATCTCCAACATTATAAAAGACATATTGTAAAGCTCGACGCATAGCTGTATAATGGGCTTTAACTTATGGCTGCCGTGCTGACGCAGAGCAATCTATTTGCTGCTTTTTACGAGCGCAAAGTCATAGCTATTTAATAGATGGCAGTCGTCGTTGCAGATGACGGAATGCTTATACGATAAGTAAGCAACTGTTTTGTATGCAGCGAAGGGTTGATGCGAAGTAGCAGGGTCTTTAGGGCAACGAGGGCCTAATGGGGAGCGCCTCACAGGGGTGAGATGAAAGCTCATGGAAGGTGGGGTTGGAGAGTAATCTGATTGGCTCAGTGTTCAATAGGGCCAGATCGGGCTGGTGCTGTTTATCAGGGGACTATCCTCCGGCTATTTGTGCCACTTTTTGTGCCACTCACTATAGCAAATCAGTACGTATACTATCGGTGTAGCACCCTGGAGTGTCTGGTGATGCACACGAGCTAACCCGCCGGCCATAACGTCACGGTCCTTCCTATCCATGACTGTCCCCAATGCCCGTGCATACGTTACGCTCCATCCCTGCATTTCTAGACACCCTCGCATAATGTTAGCTATTGAAGTCGAAAGGAAGTGCAGTCGAAGTGAACGAAGATAAAAACCAAAACCAGGAAGTTTCGTCCGGGCAAGGCTGTGCTACAGGCCACTCAGCGAGTCCACCCCAAAGCGCGGATACCCCTTTTCCTGTGGCAGGATTGCCCTTTGAAGAAATCCCGATTGGCTATCCTATGGACGCCGCAGAATTCAACCGGCTCAAGAGCGCCGCGGAGAGTGTTCCTGGTGATGAACCGCCCGATTATGGGCACCAACCTATAGCCCCACAGGAGGATTCAGACGATGGCAGACAAGAAGAAAACCCAGAAAACGGCTAAGAATCTCCAGGAGGCTGGTACCACGGCAGCCGGGGGGAGAACCCAACAAACGGCTAATAATCTTCAGGAGCCTGATACCACAGAAATCAAGTCAGCCGCCGCGCAGCAGGACAACGGCGAACTCCTTGCCGGGATCGCGGGACCCGAAGAAGCAGCGCCACAACTTTTCTCAGCTGCGGGTAGCGAGCCTGTCATGGGCGTTCAGCGTAGTCTCGCAGATGTGGCAGCCCCGGAGTTACTAATGGCGCTGGCTCCCAGCCCGGCCCGCCCGGACTGGATGGTGACTCGCTATCCGGTTTCTATGGAAGAATTCAGTCAATTGAAGCAGGATGCCGAAGTCCCCGACCCGGTTACGGCAGCCCTGGCGCTGGTAGATGAGACGACGCCTGAACAGGATATGGAGGTCGAGGCCGCGATATTGGAAGCCCCGGAGGGTGAGGTGATAGGGGCCGCGCAGGGAGCCGCAGCGCCGGGCGCAGCCGCGCCGGGCACGATTGCATCTTTCGACGGTATCCCGCAGACAGCCTTTATACCCTCCGACGATACAATTGCTGTTGGCCCCAATGATGTCATGGTGGCCGTCAACGCTACGATGGCCGTTTATTCCAGGACGGGCAGCCTCAAGTTTAGATGGCCTTTGGCGAATATGTTCAGCTCTGCGCTGTCTGCTGCCGGTGCCAATGCCTCGGTTTTCGACCCTAAAGTCGCTTACGATCACTATGCACGTCGCTGGATCGTAGTCGCCGTGGCCCGCGTAGCATCACCGCCTGCCACCTGGATATTGATCGGGGTTTCTCAGGGTCCCGACCCCAATGGCGCATATTGGACCTGGGCGCTGAATGCTGCCCTCAACGGTAATACTCCCACTAATAACTGGGCTGATTATCCAACGCTTGGGTTCGATACTCAGGCTATATACATAGCCTGTAATATGTTTCTATTCGGCGGGGGCTTTCAGTATACCAAGCTAAGGATCCTCAACAAGGCTGAACTCTACGGCGGCGGGGTAGGGGCCGGCCACGCTGTCAGGTGGTACGACATGTGGAACTTGAGGAACCCTGATTCGTCACTGGCGTTTACCGTTCAGCCTGCGGTGCATTTCACCGGAACGGGAGGCAACCCCCCGGCTTACATGGTCAACGCTCTCTTTCCCAGGGGGAACTCATTGACCCTTTGGACCCTGACTAACCCTATAGCGTTCTGGACGGGCGGCGCGCCAGGCCTGACCAATGCCTCGGTGCCATGTATAGAGTATGATTTGCCTCCCGGCGGCAGGCAACCTGGGACGAGCGTTCGTATTGCGACCAACGATACCAGACTGCTGAATGCCGTCTATCAAAATGCCGGGGGCGTGCAGCGTTTGTGGACGACCCATACTGCCAAGCACACCTGGCAGGGCGAAGCGGAGGCGCGCTCCGTAGCCCAATGGTACGAGATCAATATTCCGACGAAGACCGTCGCCCAGCAGAACAAGTACGGCGCATCAGGGAAATACTACTTCTTCCCCGCCATCCAAACCGACCTGGCTCGAAATGCCTATCTCGTGGTTGGCCGGTCCGGCGAAACCGAGTTTGCCTCCATACGGCAAACCGGGCGCAGGGTGGGCGATCCTCCAAACAGCCTTCAGAGCAGCACGCTTGTTCAGGCGGGCGCGAGTAGCAACACCTCACAACGCTGGGGCGATTACTTCGGAATCTGCCGTGATGGAGAAGGTGGCAATATGGTGTGGATGTACGCGCAGTATGCTGCGACCGGCGGCTCCTGGGCGACAAGGGTATGCGCCGCGCGCTTTTAGGCTGCGTTCCTAAGTCCAAACAAATGAAAAAAGCAGCAAATGGGCGGCGCAGCCGCCCATTTGCTGCTTTTTTCAAAGGTCTCATGAAGAATAGAGATTAAGGGGTATCGCCCCAGTCTATCTCGTACTTTCCCGGCTCCGTGCCATCTCCTTTCTTGAGGGTGGCATCGAGTATCTGGTGGTTGTTGCGCTGGAAGAGTTCCCTTTCGGTGGGGGAAGAGCGGACTTCGGTTTGGTGCCTTTCGAGGTAGGACAGGGCTTCGTTGACGCGCTCAAGGCTGTCGTAGAGCACGTCGCCGCCGACGAAGGTGCCGACGGTCTTGCGGGAGGCGTCGTAGCTTGAGCCACCGAGCGCGGCGGTGAAGAAGGCTCTGTTGAGTTCGAGGACTCGGCGCATGACTTCCGCCTGGCCCTGCACGTTGTCCAGGTCGGCGCACAACCGTCGTATCTCCTGCCTAAGCTCGTGGTCTGCCATGCCTGGTCTCACCCTCCTGCGAATATTATAGCATGAGTAAGCGCGCAGAATAACGCTCGTAGGGGCGTGATTTATCGCGCCCTGGTGGGGATGACAGGCCGGCTTGGTGCGTGGTCCCCAGCAGGGCGCGATAAATCACGCCCCTACATCTCTCACCCGCATGAAGACAAATATGTAATTTACAGCATAGACGCGGAGATACGAGGGATGGAAGGGAAGATTGAGGAGTAAGTAGGCAAAATTGCCTAGCCTGGGGCGCAGGGGAAAATAGGCAATTGTACAGAAGTCGGGGCCGCTTATTGTTGCTATTGTAGTAGCAGTAGGCGGCCCTCTTTGTATTTTGTATGTAGAGGGGGCGGGGCCGGAGAAAGGAGTTCCCCATGTACCCACGTTTGCCGGTAGTTGATTCTCCGGGTGCTGTCGCAGGCAGGAGTAAAGCTCTTGGCGGGCGAGGCGGCGCGGGCGTGGAGGATTTGCCTGGGTGGGCGATCTCGCCGGGGGCGTGCGCGGGGCGGGCGATGTTGCAGGGGCCGGCTTTTGCCATGCTGGGGCTGGTCGCGCCTGCGGAGGTTTCTGGAGTAGAGGTATTGGCCGGAGTGACACCGCCAGTGTTGTTTGTGGCTAACCACACCAGCCACCTCGACAGCCCAACGCTGCTGCGGGCGATGCCCTCGGTATGGCGGCGACGGGTCGCGGTGGTGGCTGCCGCCGATTATTTTTTCAGTAAGCCCTGGCTGGGGGCGAGTGTTACGCTGCTAATGAACACGTTTCCTTTCTCCCGGAGCGCATCTCCTACGTCCGTGCGGCGCAGCCTGGCACATTGCGCGTGGCTGCTCGACAGGGGTTGGTCGCTGCTGCTCTACCCGGAGGGCACTCGCTCGTGTACGGGTGAGATGGCCGAGTTCAAGTCGGGCGTGGGCCTACTCGCGGTGAGGCTGGGGGTGCCGGTGGTGCCCGTTTACATGGAAGGTTTGCACAAGGTATTGCCGAAGGGACAGAAAGTGCCGCGCCCTGGCCGCGTGCAGGTGAGCTTTGGGAACGCGCTCAGCTTCGAGCCGGAGACGCCCTACGACCTGGCTACCCAGGCGATAGAGGGGGCGGTGCGGGCGCTTGGCGAGGGGTCAGGGGTCGGGGATTAGGGGCTAGGGGTTAGGGGTCAAGTGTCAGGTGATGCGTATTGGGGTTTTGGATAGTCAAATTCGTTTCGTTCCTTGATCCCTAACCCCTAACCCCTAACCCCTAACCCCTTCTTCAAGAGGAGACAACTATGGGTATATACAGCATCAAGCCGGGGTTCCAGAGGTCGCTACGGGGGGTAGAGATGTTCCTCGTGAGGCGGCGGGTACACCCTGATTACCTTACGCTCGCGGCGGTGGGGCTGTCGCTGGTCGGCGGGGCGGCCCTGTACGGAGCCTGGGTTGCGCCCTGGCTATTGCTGGTTGTGCCGGGGTTGGCGCTGGGGCGTATCGCGCTGAACGCGCTGGATGGGTTGGTGGCGCGGGGGACCGGGTTGGCGCGGCCCTGGGGCGAGGTACTTAACGAGTTGTGCGATAGATTGTCGGATGTGGCATTGTTCGCGGGCGTGGCGCTGGCTCCCGGCTCAGACGTAGGATTGGGCGCGGCGGTCCTGGTGGCGATGCTGGTGTCCAGTTACGTGGGCACGGCGGCTAAGGCTGCGGGCGGGCGGCGGCAATATGGTGGGGTGATGGGCAAGGCCGACCGGATGATTATGCTGTCGGTGGCTTGCGTGACGGCGTTCGCATTGCCCGCGCTGCCCGTCTTGCGATTTTTCCTGGCGCTTGTGCTCGTGGGCCTGTGTGTGACCATCTTCCAGCGATTGAGGGCGACCTATGCTGATCTCCAATCCGTTCGCTAGCCCGCTCTTTATGCCTACGCTGTACCTGGCGGGAGGCATCCTGGGCGGGACGCTGCTCCTGCTGCTGGCCGTGACGCGATTTGACTTGCGACGGCTGGGGGAGAGCGTGCTTTTCAGGCGGTGGCGGGTGTGGGCGGTGATCGCGCCGGTATACGGGCTGGCGGTGCTAAGTGGGGAGCTTGCATTATTGCTGCTGTTGAGTTGCGTGGTCTTCCAGGGGCTGCGCGAATACGCAAGGCTGGTCAAATTGCCCCCGACTTATGAACGGGTGTTGCTGGTGATGGGACTGCTGGCTGCTCCTGCCGCGACCTTCTCTGTGGAGGCGTTCTACGCGCTGCCACCTCTGCTGCTCGTTCTAGGCACGCTCCAGCCCCTGTTGTTTGACCGGCAGCCGGGAGGCGTCCGGCACCTGGCGTTCGCGGCGCTTGGGTGGGGGTATATCGCGTGGCTGCTCGCGCATTTGATGCTCATCTACAAGCATTTTGATGGAGGCGCGGGGGTGCTGCTGGCGGTGGGGTTGGGCACGGCACTTAGCGACGTGGGCGCTTTCACGGTGGGCAAGATGTTTGGCCGCCACAGGCTCGCCCCGCGACTCAGTCCAGGCAAGACATGGGAGGGGGTGGTGGGCAATCTGCTTGGGGCGTGCGTCGGGGTGGGTCTGGTTGCGCTGATAGTGCCTGGCGGCTTTCACTGGCTGGCGCTGGGGCTGCCGGTGGTTATTGCGGTTGGGTCGCTGTGGGGCGATCTGCTGGAGTCGAGCATCAAGCGGGAGTTTGGGGCGAAGGACGCCGGTGGGTGGCTTCCCGGCTTCGGGGGGCTGCTGGACCGGGTGGACAGCTTGATTATGGTTGTGCCGCTCGTCCTGTATTCGTTGAGGTTGGCGAGCGGAGTGTTGGGTGGGAATTAGCAGGAGAAAGGATCTTGAACTCTCATAGTAACAGTTTGCCCGCAATTGGGCTGGTACTTGTGAACCTGCTCTATGTCTTGGGTGCGCTCACCGGCCTGCTACTGGGAGTGTGGGGACTGTTTATATTCTATGTCACAGTCATTATTGGATCGCGCTTCGACCCATCAGATCTCTACATATCGAGCTTGTATTGGTATGGTGTTGCTCTCGGATTGCCTTCAATGCTTATTGGCTCCGTATACATCGTCTTCGTCGTCTCGTTGTTAGTTAGACCCAAGTTCAAATCAATCAAGTATAGTCGGCAGGCCTGGCTGTCAAACTTACTCGGTATGCTTGGGCTCTGGTACTGGGCGTATTTTGTGTGGCGATCTGTACAGGGACTTTGAGCAATGAAGGGATTAGGAAAGAGGTTGGGACCAATATTAGTTAGGTGTTCAGCGTATCTCCAGTGATGAAACGCTGACAAGGAAAGTTTTAGGAGGATTGTTATGCAACTCAATAGCAGTTTGAAGTGGCGTGCTTTGTCGTTCTTTATGAGCAATCCTGGGCGGGCGAGCGATGGGATAGCCCTGGGGTACAGGTACGGGTTCGATTCGGGGGAGATGCTCGATTACGTGTACGAGAACCGGGCGCGGGGCAAGTTCTTGCTGGGCGCTCTGGTGGACCGCGTTTATCTCAACACTATCGGCTGGCGGGCGATACGGACGAGGAAGGAATTGCTCAAGGCGACGCTGCACCGCCAGGTAAGAGATGCGGGCATACGCAACGAGCCGTTGGTGGTGCTGGACGTGGCGGCGGGGCCGGGGCGGTACTTGCTTGAGGTATGCCAGGAGTTGCGGGCGGCGGGTAGAGGGAAGGCTGTCCAGGTGGTGTGCCGGGACCTCGATAATCAAGGGCTGGCGCTGGGCCGCGCGAGGGCGCACAGGCTGGGCTTAGAGAACGTGCGTTACGAGTGGGGAGATGCGACAGATGCGGAATCGCTGGGGAGCGTGCAGCCTCGGCCTGATATTGTGGTCGTTTCGGGGCTGTACGAACTGTTCACCGATGCTGCCATCATCAAGCGGTCAATGGAGGCAATCTACGGCATCCTGAAGCCGGGCGGCACGCTGATATTCACCACGCAAGTGACGCACCCGCAGCTTGAGTTGATCGCCAACGTGCTGGTCAATAGAGAGGGTAAGCCCTGGCGGATGGTGTGCCGGTCTGTTGAGGAGGCTGAAGGGCTGGCGCGAGAGGCGGGGTTTGAGGGGATGCGGTCTGAGTTGGAGAGGCTGGGACTGTTCGGAGTGACTGTGTGCCGGAAGAGCGCGGGGTTGAGGTTGTAGGGGCGGCCTGAGAGGTCATCACCTTCGATTTAAGGCGATGTGGCGGGGGGCGGAAAGGCCCGCGCCACATGCACCCCGTGTGAAGGTTTATAGCTATGTAGAGCGCCTAAAGTAACTGGCGTATAAACTCCAGGGCAGTGGGCTGGTTTTCCCTTCCTTGGTGGGCGCAATCTGTGAAGCTGGGAGGATGAACCCGCCGCTTCACCGATTCCCGGCACCTATCTGGCCTGGTGCCTACAGTATACTTCCTGCTTTGCAGTAGTGAGTGGGACAAAAAGTGTCACAAATCAGCCGGAGGATAATCACGGAATAATCAGATACATATTACTGTCCTGTTGGGTTGGGGAGGAAGGTGAGGCCGTTAGGGTTCGTGCCTACGGGGATGGTGGCTATCACTTTGGTCTGGGCCTGGTCTATTACGGAGAGGGTGTTGTCGGTGGAGTTGGTTACGTAGATTTTGCCGTTCGCCGTCGTAGCAATACCATGCGCGCCTTTACCTACGGGTATACGGGTGACTAGCTTGCGGGTGGTGGCGTCTAGCACCCACACTTCGGCGGAGGCGGTGTTGGCGACCCAGATATTGGGCGAGCCTGACTGCACAGCGAGCATGGCGGGCTGCTTGCCGCTCCTGATATAGCCTGTGACCTTCTCGGAGGCTAGGTCTATAAGGGCGATGGAGTCGCCGAGGAAGTTGCTGACGTAGGCTGTCGCGCTATCATCGCTGACCGTTACCTCGAAAGGGTTCGCGCCTGTCTTGACTGTGGATTTGGGGGTAAGCTCCGGCTGGGTAGACAGGATGGAGAGGGTGTTGTCGGCGGTATTGGTGGCGAGGAGGCGCTTGCCGTCGGGCGTGACCTTCACGCCGTGAGGGACTTTGCCCACCTTCACGGTCTGGATTAGCTCGCGGGCGGGCACGTCCACTACGGCTATGGCGTTACTCTTGCCCAGGGAGACGTAGAGGCGCTGGCCCGCGGGGTCGAAGGTGAGGTCGTCGTTGGACGCGCCAACCTCCACAGAGGCGATCTCTTTGAGGGTTTGCGCGTCGAAGACCTGCACGCGATTCTCCCCGTAGAGGGAGACCCAGAACTCTTTGCCGTCGGGCGTCCCAACGACGTGGTGGGGCTGCGCCCCGGTGCCCACTGTGCCGATCGTGGTGTCTGTGGCAACGTCAATGAGGGAGATGGTGTTGGAGGCCTGGTTCGCGGTGAGGATGCGGCCCTGTGGCGCTGGAAAGTCGCGCACCGCAGACTTGGAGGCGGGTTCTCCTCCCGTTTCTTCGCCACAGGCGGCTAAGAGGGGGAGAAGGATCAGGGTCAGGATTAGAAGTAGTCTTTTCATGGGTGTCTTTCTAGCTAGCTGAGTTCAATGAAAGCCGGTATCATACGTGATGGCGGGAACGCCCGGCAGATAAATCTGCGGGCTACGCATGGCAAAGCCCGCCTGCGCAGCCTGGGGTTGGTTCTTGGAGATGACGGTTAGGTGCAGGTTGGCGAACCCGCTAACCTTTGTCATTCTGAGCGCAGCGAAGAATCTCGTCCCTCGCGTACGCTCTTGCCCTTGTTGCCTTGTCTCTGCCCTACCCCAAGCATCTACGCGAGGGACGAGATTCTTCGCTGCGCTCAGAATGACAAGGATGGTGGGGTGACTTTCCCATGCATTCTGGTTTGGAGGCGATATAATAGTCCGTGCTGTGAGTGCATGGCTGAGGCTCTGGGCGTCAGGCGTGGGCGTGGCGGTGGGGCTGGGGTTGTTGGGGTCTTCCAATACGTCTATGCTGGCGTCGGTCTTGATGGGCGGGAAGCCTTCGCGCTCTATGCGGAAGATGAGCAGCCAGGGGCCGGTCATGATGAAGTTGACGGGCATGGTGTAGCTGCCCGGCTCGCCCGGTACGGGTTGAGCGATTGCATCAGGCTCGACGTGGGCGTGTGCGGGCATGAACGGGCTTGTGGTTATCTTCGCGCCTTCTACAGGTTTGCCTTCGCCGTCTACGAGCCTGAGCTTGAGGATCGCGGTGCCGCTTATGGGCGGGCTGGGGTCTGTTGATAGGCGGACCTCTACCACCTGGGAAGGCCCGGCTGTGAGGTAGTTTTCGGTCAGGTTGAGGGTGAAAGCCACCTTCAGATCGGTGGACTCTGTGCGCTGGACGATGGCTGTGACTAAATAGATGCCGTCCAGGGTAAGGATAGGCTCTGTGGCGGACGCTTCAAGCCGGGTAGGGCCGGCTTCTCCCTGTATCGTGGCCTCGTAGGACGTGCTGCCCGCGTCTACGTCCTGGGGCGTGACTTTGAAGAGCACCTTGATAACGTCCGTGAGGGGTGGGGCGGCATCGGCGGTCCTGTTTACTTGCAGGTTAAGCTCGTCGCCCTCGATGGAGGGGCGGGCGGTGAAAGTGAAGTCGTAGCCCGCGAGGAAGGTGCTTGCGCTGGCGGGTCCGGGCGTGGGAGCGACGGCGGGAGGCGTGCCTGTAGCGGCAGGTATGGCAGACGTGTAGGCGTCTGCGCTGTTGCTGGGAGGCGGCAGGAGGGTCAGCCCACCCGCGCAGAGGAGGACCACGACGGCCAGCGCCACCTCCGTGCGAACGTTACGCTGTAGCAAGTTTTGCGTCTTGAGTTTTAAGCTTTGAGTTTCCTCTGTTTCGACTGGCTTCCGCCTTCTCGCCCCTGTCCCCCGATCCCCAACTTCTGACTCCTGACCCCTAACCCCTGACCCCTGGCCCATGAGCAGTGGGGTGAGACGACGCCAGTTGAGCGCGCCTATCGCTACGAGGATGGCGAAGATGGCTATCTTGACGGCTAATACCTGGCCGTAGGTGCTGCCCAGGATAGCGCCGGGCTGGGTGGAGTGGACGACCAGGTTGTAGGTGCCGGTGAGCGCGAGGAGGACCACGCTCAGGATGGCGAACCGTGTGAACCTGGGGACGGTGCGGGCGAGCAGGGCGCGGCGGGCTTCGGGTTTGAGGTTTGTGGCGCGGAAGGCCGGGAATAGCACGAAAGTCATGTAGGCCAGCCCGCCCAACCAGAGGGACGCGGTGGCGAGGTGGAGCCAGTTGCTTATGACGGGCACGGGCAGGCCGAGAGTGATGCCGCCAAGCTGGCTGGTGTCGGCTGCGGCGGCGTGGCTGCTCAGGGCTTCGGCCAGGAGGAAGAGCGAGCCGAGGCCTACCGTCAGGTCCCAGGGGGAGGGGCCGAGCCTGGCATCCTCGCCCTTGCGTAAGCGCCACACGAAGAGCATAACCCCCAGCAGTGCCAGGGCCGCGATGGCCTTCAGGGTCCACGAGAAGCCGTAGCGCGTGGAAGCCAGAAGGGTCTGGGCGACGCTGCCCCTGCTCAATGCGTCGAGCAGGTTGGTGGCGGTGATGGCAGCGACCTGGGCGAGAAGGTCGTAGATGAGGCAGATAAAGAGGACGCACGCGGCGATAGAGCCGAGGAAGCCGAAGCGGCGGGAGGCGATCGGCATCAAGGCCGCGCCCGCCTGGCCCTGCTCGCGGGCGGATGGCTCGATCACGCCCACCGTGAAGAGCGCGCCGCCCACAAGGAGCGCGGCGGCGGCGAGTATAATGGCGCGCACTAACCACCTGAGTGGGTCAGGGGTCTCGCTGCTCCCTTCGAGCGGGCCTGCCTCGTCTCCGCTCCCCGTTATGGGTACCACTTCGCCCTCGTCAGGTCCGGGCGTGCCTGTGCCTCGCACCCGGAAGGCGAGGGTGCCTGCGGTAACGTGGCCGTCAACCGCCGAAAGGACGCGCCATATGACGGTGTACGTGCCGGGCGGCAGGGGTTCGGGGATGGTAGCGCGTACGTCGGCGTCGGTATCGCCCCTGGTGAAGTGGCCGACCTGCTGGTCTGTGCGCGAGCGGTCCAGGATGCTGATGGTGCTGAAGTCGAGGCTGACGGCTTCGCTCAGGTAGAGGCGTATCTCCTGGGGAGATGCGTCCAGGATAGAGCCTGCCACGGGGCTGCTCTTTATCAGTTTTGCGTGGGCCAGCGCGGGCGCGGCATTAGACAGCCAGAGCGTGAGAACAAAGAGCGCGACCAGCGCAATACGGAATACGGAATACGCAATACGTTGCATCAGGGTGCGTGCCAGGTCAGGCCGCCGTGGGGTGCGCCTGGGTGTACCTTCGTGGGGTCGCCTGCGGGGTGGCCGTCGGGCTTCAGGCTAACCTTATACAGGCCGGTGATGCCCATGAAGGCTACGGTGGAATTATCTAGCCACGTCGGGTAGGGCTGGTCTTCGTCGAGGGTGGTGAGGCGCGCGGGAGTGCCGCCTGCTGTAGAGACAGCGTACACATCCCAGGGGAGGCCGTGCGCGTAGGCGACATCCGGCTGGAAGAAGAGCCACTTGAAGAAGTCGAAATTGTTACTTTGTATGGGAGTGGGAGGCACATTGATGGCGGCAAAGGTCACCCACTTGCCGTCGGGTGAGATGCCGGGCGCGTACATCAGTTGGAAGGCGTTCTCGTCTACCAGCGTCTTCTTATCGGAGCCGTCGAGGTTTGTGGAGACGAGACGTTGCTTGGCGGTGGCGGCGGGGTCGTCGGCGGCAGGTGGCACATATTCCAGGAAGGCCAGGCGGTTGCCTGCCGTGCCTGTGCCGGGCATCTGGGCGAGGGGCATCCATTCAGAGCGAACGCCGGTCTGCAACTCAACCCTGTCTATTCGGCGGGTATTGACGGGTATGCCGGACGCATCGAACATAGTGGCATTGACCTCTAACGATTCGGCGGTGAAGTAGAGATACTTGCCGTCGGGCGACCATGAGGGTTCATAGAGCGACTCGCCGGGCGCGTGGGCGACCAATTGCACGGGGCCGCTCTGGCCTGGGGCAATCGCCCAAATCTCCGTGGCGGGGGTCTCGTTAGGGGCGGTGGGGGGCGAGTAGGTGAAGGCTATCTGCTTGCCATCGGGCGACCATGCTGGGGTGTCGGCGTACTCGTAGACGGGCGGGAAGTATGTCAGCCGCCGCTGCCGGGTGGTGTCGGTGGAGAGCACCCACAGGTTGGAGTCGGATACGAAAGCGTAGCCGCTGGTGACGGGCGGACCTGCCTCCGGTTTGGCCTGGATGGCAGGCTCGCGCAGGTCGAGCGTCTGGACGGCTTCGGTGCTGCTCAGTTTCTGCACCTGCACGCGGGCATGGTAGGTGCCTGGCTTGCTGGGGATGGACGTGGCATAGTCCCACACGGCTATATCGAAGGTCGGCTTCATCAGGAAGGGGTCGGGCACGCTGCCGCCGAACTCTGCCGGGTTGCCCGCTTCGTCCACTATCTGCACCATGACCGAGCCTATGGCGTTCTCTTGCGAGCCGTCGGACCAGGGGATACGCACGGAGACGCGCAGGGGAGAGTTGACTATGCCTTCTTTCGCGCCTGTGCCGCCCTCGGTGGCGTACTCGATGGTGATGTCGTTCGGGCCTGCGGTGTTCGGGCCGCCTCCTGGTTTGCCAAGGAGCAAGAATACGGCCAGGGCGGCTACTGCGATGACGAGGATGATTGCGGCAACGGCGAGAGGGGTGCGTGCGCGCCGGAGAGATGGAGGCGCGGCGTCAATACGGGCCAAGAAAAAGTGTCCTCCGGGAGTGGCTTGTCAGGGTGTGGGCTGCGGTCGTACATATTATTATACCATTTTGGGCTACAGTGGGGCGGGGCCGCTGGCCTCGGAGATAGAATGTTGGCACATAGTGCGGGCTGTTCTTGACCATAGAAGGGTCTACAATCCTAGATATAGAGCTCAACTTACTGAGAATCGCCGAATTCGTCGGAAAAAGGAGAGTCAGGCTTTATGGTTTCTTTCTTGGGATACGTTTTCTTACTAACTTGTAAGTACTCGATAAACGTTTCGATAGCGTCCTGTGTAACGCGTCCACGGAAAATGACCTGCACATCGCAGTCCTCAGCGACGTTGAACGTGAGTACCCGCCCCTGAGGAGGAACGGCAGGCTTCTGCTCCCAATAAGTGGTGATTGGAGTCTCAACTAACCGCGCGTCGAGCACATTTTCTCGATTTTTGACTTGCTCTAACGACATCGTTTGTTGGTTGAGCCGTTCTACTTCCTCCTCTCCATCCGCGTCTCCTTGCGGAAAAAATCCCGCCGTTTCTTGTTGCACGTATTCTAGCGTTTCTCTATACGCCCGAATGACGTTAGCCACGGCACTAGGATTGAATCCATGCTTGAGTAGGTAAACTTCCAGGCTATGATTGCTTGGTAACTTGTCACCATAGATCGTCCGCAATTCACTGAAAATAGCCGGCGTGAAGGCTGCTTCTCGAATAGCGTGGACACGCTCAGGTTCGCCTCTGTGATGCAAGATAATATCCACTGCTAAAGAGCTAACGCGATACTCATCGCCGACATTCTCCAGCAGTCCATACTTCGCTATCCCTGAAATAACGCTTGCGGAAGCGCCATTGAGGCTACTATAGCCGATTGCTCGGGCGATAACTTCCCTTGTAGATAGGTGTGTGTGCTCAGACTTGTACAGCATCTGTGCTCGCGCTATTGCGTCCTTCAGCGGTATAACTGGGTAACCCGGACTCCTAACGCCCTTTGGCTTTGCCATGGTTAAGTCCTCCTTTATGCTTGTATAGGCCACTAACGGATGATAGCCGCAGCCATATTATACGGCCAAACGCCTTAGACGTCAATAGGAACGTCATTAGGAAGTTATGCACATCCTCTATCGCAAACGTGAATAACGTCAAGTGTACTAGTATTGGGGCTTGACAAGACGGATTGCGTGAGCTATACTGTGGATAGCAAAGCCCAGGAGGATGACGAAACCAGCAAACAGAAGAGGCAGCCCCCGGTGACGGAATCTGCCTCTCTGTCGTACAAATTGCCCAGGGTAAGGATGCGCCAAGGGGTTCGCACCCCCATAAGCGACAGTTCGAGTCTGTCCCTGGGTGCCAAGGACGTAGCGTGCGCGGTTCAATGTTCGCACCACCGATCCGTCACGTGGGTGTAGGATAAATCCTTGCACCTTCGTCCCATTTTACCATATTTACCTACATATTACAACACCTTGCAATATTGTGGTGGCTTGAAACCGGTGGCGAGAATACAGCCCAATCGTACGTGAAGATAATACCTAAAATCGAGATAGTTCAAAGATTGTGAGGATAGTATGGACAGGGTTAGACACGCACTGGATGGTAACCTCCTCAACTGGTTAGAGGTTGAAGAACGACATAGCTGGCGTGACCTGCTGCTGGGTAACGGCGCTAGCTTGGTTGTCTGGGATGGGTTCAGGTACGGCTCTCTATTCAAAACCGCTTGCAACACGAACAGGCACAACCAACTCCAACTTAAGGATTTGGAGCTCTTCGCAGCGTTCAACACTGAGAACTTCGAGGCCATCCTCGACAAGCTCTCAACCGCAGAAACGGTATGTAGCATTACCGACCCCAATGCAACGAGCGCCAGGGGGCACTACATCAACGTACAACGCGCGCTGCTTGAGGCGGTCTACCATGTCCATCCGCCTGATCACTACAAGGATGCTAACATCGGCGTTTTCGAGGCGTTGCACGAGGCGTTGTTGAACTACCAGTCCGTGTACTCGACGAACTACGACTTGCTAGTCTACTGGTCAATCATGGCAAAAGACCGTGGGAAGGGTTTCAAGGACTACTTCTGGACCGGCGATGAGTACTTCGATCCGGCGAAGGTAGATGTGTGGGGCCACCCAACGATGGTGCTTTACCTGCATGGCGGCATCCACCTAGCGAGGCACGCTAACGGCCGAACATTGAAGCGGCGGTGTAGCTGGGAGAATGGCACTTTGCAAGAGTCGCTTTGGCTGCCTAGCGCTGACGACATAATACCCTTGGTAATTACGGAAGGCAAGGCCCGCGACAAGGAGCAGGCCATCGGCCGTAGCGAATACCTCACGTTCGCGCTGGATTCGTTCAAGAAGCACCGCAAACCGCTAGTGGTATTCGGCCACAGCCTCGGTGACAGCGACGCTCACCTGGTGAATGCTATACAAGAATGGGGAGATGTGCCTATAGCCATTAGTACGCGTCCAGACAAGCCCCTGGCAGTAAGGCAGAAGAAAGCCGAGATGCGGTCTAAGTTTCCAGGCGCCGAGTTATACTTCTTCGACAGCACCACTCACCCAATAGGTAGCCCTAACCTAAAAATCACGCCTGCTAAAGCGCCCCAGTTGGATATTGACTACAACTCAATTTGGAACCGGCTCGTGGCAACGGGCTAAATTCTTGGGACTGGCACTGTCCAACGGTACCAGTCCTTCCATTTACTACCACATTCAACGATGGAGCGCAGTCTGGGCATTGTGATTTTCGGCATTCAACGCTTCCTCGCTCAGTGCTTTCTGTCTCAACTCAGGCCACGCTCTCTCAAAGTTCGCCTCAGTAGCCGCAGGATTACGCATGAAGGCCATCACGCAGCCGCCTTCAAGCGAACTACGCTAACAAACGGCAAACCTATTCGAGTAATTGCGTAATGCTCATTACGTCGAGGTAGAGCCGCTCGCCCATGATCTTGCCGTCCTTGAAGGGGAAATAGATAACGGTGTCGAACGCTATCACGCGGTTGCTGGGCGGGATGCCGAAGAGGGGGCCGGCGTGCGTGCCGTGTACGTGCGACTCCTCCACCACGTAATGCTCGTCGGCCACACGCGATTTCAGGTCTAGCTTCACGTCGGGCATGGCGGTCCAGAGCATGTTGTAGAACTCGCGTATCTCCTCTTTGCCCCGCCAGAACCTCTTGAGGGGCACGATCTCGTACACCGCGTCGTCGTGCAGCGTGTCAATCAGCTTGTCTAGCTCGCGCCGGTTCTCGGCCAGGACGTGCTCCAACCAGAGGCGCAGGTTGCGCTCGGTTTGTGTCGGGGGCATGGAGGTTCTCCTTTTTAGATTTTGCAGGAACCATGTTACACTGACTCCCTCTGCGGCACAAACTATATTCTACAATTAGACTAAGTCCGACTAGACTAAGTCCGACTAGACTAAGTCCGACAGAGCCAGTTTAAGCCTGGCAAAGTTACCGTACCTGGTGAGCCTGGGGATGATGTGAAGATAGGTACACTGATAGCACTTGAGAAAGCAGCGGGTATCAGGCTCAGGTAAGCGAAAGGAAGGAGATATGCAAATGAAGATAGTAGTAGTGTTGGAAAAGAGCGCTCGCAACTACTCGGCCTATGCACCGGAAGTTCCAGGGTGCGTCTCGACGGGCAAAACGGTAGATGAAACGCTGGAGAATATGCGGAAGGCTTTGAAAGGGCACCTGGAATGGATGGCACGCGACGGTGAGCCTATGCCTGAAAGCGAGCCGGAAGAGGCTCATGTAGTCGAGGTGGAGGTTGATGTACCGGCTGCCTCCATACAGGGCACCGGCTCTAGGGCTAGTTGATACCTGCAAGAAGCTCTGGGGATACCTCTGCCAGGCTACCAACTGTTAGGCACGGTTTGGGTAATGCCTCGCTGTATTCTGACCGTCTTTGCTTGCTGGTTACAAGCACGGTACGCGCCCCGACCTGGACAGCCCAACTGAGCGCGACATGGCTATCATCTATTACCAGCGCGTCTGTTGGCAACGCTCCCGCGTCGGCAAAAATGCGCTCGTAGTAGTCCGGGCCGGATTTGTGCGTATTGACCAGGTCCGGGCCGTAAAGGCGGCCAAAGCAATCGAGCACGCCCGTAGCACCGAGATAGCCCTTCAGGTCTGTGGAAGACTCGCCTGAAGCAGTATGCAGTATATATCCGGCATCATGGAGGCGTCTGATCGCGTCTGCTGCCCCTGGAAAGTCTGCTCGGACCTTAGAGACGATCCAGGCTCCCGCTCGTCGGGCAAGCTCCACGCTCTCCTCTTCAGATGGCGTGGGAACACCTACAAGCTGGCACATATCGGCTAGCCAGTCGAGGTTGTACTTACGCTCAAAACTCCAATAATCAGGAGTAGAGTTCATGCGTGCCTCCCACGCACCTGGGCTAAAGAATGAAGTTATAACTACCCGGTTGGCTTCAGCCCATGCTTCTGCGCTACCGCCGAGGATCGGTGCAAAGAATTGACCGACCATGCGCTGCCACTGGGGAGCGCGCACATCGTTATCGCTTATGACCCCTCCATCATCAAGGAATAGCACGTACCGGCCTGTCATCAATGGTCGCTCCATTGTCTATCAACCCTGTTTCAAATTGCTCCATTTTATAGGAAGCTGCCAGGGTTGAAATATGCTCCTATCCAGGGCTTATGCTTATGCTTGAGGTAGTTTGGCTGCGACTTCTCTTCCTATCTGGTGGAAGTATTCGTTGGTTATACCCCTGGTTACCGGGTGCGTTGCGATAACGAACAATGTCTGGCCATTGCTGGCGGTGTGGCAGACCTTTGTGCCGATGGTCGTAGGGGAGAACTGGACGCCCGCGATTAGCTTCCACCACATGTGGTACCCGAAGCCATAGAAGAAGACGGCCGCCGGTTTGTGCTCCTCAATCCTGGCCTTGATATGGAGCGCTCGCGGCTCGGCCAGGTGCTCTCCATACGTTTGGCGAGTTTTGAGAAATGGTAGTTCGGAATGCTCACCGTATAGCCACTTGCCCATGGAAGGTGAGGGGAGTGGTAGCAGCTCAATCAGGCAATGGTTTGCGCCCCATCTGCCCAATTGTTTCTGTTGGAATGACTTCACCGCTTGAGATGTGGGCGTATCTCCATTTATTGATAATAGAATTCGGATAAGTTTGTCCCAGGTTGGCTGAAACTGTGGGGGGTCCCCGAGGTATTTCGTTATCCCGAGGTGTGAATGGTAGCCTGCGAGGTCTTCAAGCTCGTTCTTGCCCCGTACCTCCCAGGCGTCAAGTCGTTTATTTATCCCCTCAAATGAGGTGCCTCCGCCTTCTTCCATGCCTACGAACCAGTAGCGGCCCCGGTAATCACCGTAGCCGTAGAAGGTGTCAATGTATGATTGGAGCAAATCGTCATCGAACATGCGGTCTGACATATAGCAATAATACCACTAAATATTGTTCGCGTGCCGGGGCCTTCCCCTTGGGGCAATCCCTCTTTCTACCTCGTCTTTGTAGCGGGCGATGGCCTGGGGGGTGGCGTGCCATCGTCCACCACGTTTGACGGCTTCCAGGCGGCCATGCCGGACGAGCCAGCCGAGGTAGTCGGTCGAGTAGCCGCTCGCCTCTGCAAGTTCGGAGAGCGGCCTGTACTCGTCGTCGGGAGTCACGGCGCACGCTTCGAGGTAGAGGTCGAGTCCTCCCTCTACGGCCCGGCCCACCAGGTTGCATAAGGGGTTGAAGTTGCCTGAGCCTGCGCTATCGAGGGCGCGGAGGTAGTTGATGCGCCAATCGCGCAGCAGGAGGGCGGGCGGGTAGCCGTCTTGCATGAGCATAAGGTTGAGGAGGAGCCTGCCCGTGCGCCCATTCCCGTCGAAGAAGGGGTGGATGGCCTCGAAGTCGTGGTGGGCTATGCCTGCGCGGGTGATAGGCGCGTAGTCCAGGCCAGGACCTCGCAGCCAGGAGAGCCATTCACCCACGAGGCGCTCTACCTGTCCGGCGGGGGGAGGGGTGATGCGTGCGCCGCGTATGTAGACGGGGCCGTTGCGGAAGTGCCCCGCCGTTTCGTCAATACCTTCCATGATGAGCCTGTGCAGGGTGAGGATGGTTTCAAGGGTTATTGTCGTGGTCTCAGTCGCAAGGTGGGTGAGGTATTCGAAGGCTTCGGCGTGGTTGGTGGCTTCCAGATGCTCGCGCATGGGGTGGCCGCCGATTGTCATGCCCGTTTCGAGGATGACCTGCGTCTCGCGCAGGGTGAGGGTGTTGCCCTCGATGGCGTTCGAGTGGTAGGTAAGGAGGAGGCGCAACGACTCGCGCAGCCGCCTCAGCACGCTCGCCGGGAGCGGCCTGTGGTTGTCGAGGTTGGCGCGCTTCCTGTCGAGGCGGCGGGCCAACCTGGGGTCGAGGCGGGGGGTTGTTGGGGTGTGCATTTCTTTGGTGCTCCGTATAATCGCCACGTTTTCTATATTATAGAATAAATCGTGGTAATTATCAACTGTTGCGTCACTGTCCAGGCAAAGTGTGTTTGCTGTATACTGACTGGTGTGAAGGCTGTCCCGCCTCTATTATTTCGATTTTTGCGTGATCATTTAGCCTACACGTGAGGAAACAATGACATCACTGGCTGAGACGTGGTACACGCCCGAAGAGTACCTTGCTCTTGAGCGTAAAGCGGAATACAAAAGCGAGTATATCAACGGCCAGATATACGCCATGTCGGGGGCCAGCCGCGAACACATCCTGATTGCCGTCAATGTAGTTAGTGAAATAAGGTCACAATTCAGAGGCAGGACCTGTGAAGTTTACAATAGTGATGTGCGGGTCAAGGTCAGCCCCGGCGGCACGTACACGTACCCCGATGCTGCCGCTGTCTGTGGGGAGCCTCGCTTTGAAGATGCAGCAGTAGACACGCTCACCAATCCTACGGTGATAGTTGAGGTGCTGTCGCCTTCCACCGAGGCTTACGACAGAGGGGAAAAGTTCAGGCAGTACCGCAGGCTGGAATCGCTGGCGGAATACGTACTCATAGCGCAGGATAAGGTACAGGTAGAGCATTACGCCCGGCACGGGGATAAAGGGGACCAGTGGGTACTCACTGAGATCAGCGACCTCGGCGGCACACTGCACCTGGCTTCTATCGGCTGTGGACTGGCGCTCGCGGACATTTATGACAAAGTGCCCGTTCAGCCCCCCATCGAGTAAACAGATTTAGGTCCTCGCCAGACAGCGCGGCAAGCTGGGTTGTTCATTTCTCCAATATCGCATAATCGCCACGTTTTTTATAATTTACATCAAATCGTGGTAATTATGCAGCTTCTATTCATGTCAAGGTTGGTTTATCCACATACCCTACAAGGTCGCGAGTGAAGCCAGCGAACGGCGCGCCTGTGCCGCCCAATCCCCTCTGATGCCAGGGTGTTTGCGCCATTCCAGCACCCAAAGAGCGTCCTGGATGCGGCGGAGGGCGATAAAGGTGTCCAGGTGGGCTTCGTGTTCGGCGGCTAGGAAGCGGATCCGGCGATAGCCCGCCAGCAGCCCGGCGCGCAACGCTGGATATTCCGGCCAGTCCAGTATCTCGCTCAACATCACCGCCGGGTCATAGAGCAGTGGGCCGAAACCGCAATCGTCAAAATCAATGGCCCGCACGGTGCCGCGTGCGAAGAGTAGATTGCCATAGTGCAGATCGGCGTGGATCAGCCCGAACGTATCCGGCCCCTTCCCTAGCGCCTCCTCTGCTGCCCGCACTCGTTCGAGGGTCGCCGTCACCCGCTCTGCCTCGGCTGACGAGAGGGTACCGACCACCAGGGTATGAATGCCTATGATGATCTCCGGCGCGAAGGGGTCGGGTGCCCACCGCGCCGACTCGATGGGGAAATCCACCCGCCCTCGCGTGAAGCCTGGAGGCGGTCCCCATTGGCGTGCGTGATTTTGCAGACGGGCCATCAATTCCCCTACACGCTCCATCTGCCGAGGAGTCAACCCGTGCCGCAGGAGCCGTCCAGGGAGCCAGCAAAACAGCACGCAGATGTGAGGCTGGGGCACGCCGGGAGTGGCGGCCAGGGTGAGGAGGAGGCCTGCGCGGGTAGGCACCGGCGCGGGCACTTCCAGGTCGGTATCTCGACGTAGGGCGGCCAGCCATGCTAGTTCCGCGCCAACGCTTTCTACCGTAGGTGTGCCTGCACGGTGGATGCGTAAGACGTAGCGCTGCCCGGTGGCGGTGTCCACCCGGAAGGTGGTGTTGAATAAATGGGCCAGCAGGGTCACGCGCACAGGCGGCAAATCATAAGCGGCCAGGGCTACCTCTGCCAGTTGCCGCAGCCGCTTTATCTGAGTGCGCCGGTGAAACCTCTCAAATTCGCGCTGCGTACTGGCCGGTTTCTCTACCTGCCGCGTTGTCAACTTTACACCCTCCCAACCTTAAAGTCAGATTTAGACACCTTGATTTCATTCTCAGAGCAAACGCATCTAAAAGGAGCAAATACCAGGTCAGACCTTGTCATTCTGAGCGCAGCGAAGAATCTCGTCCCTCGCGAATATGCTTATTCTAGAGTGCCAAAGGCAAGAGGATGCGCGAGGAGCGAGATTCTTCGCTGCGCTCAGAATGACGTAGGATAGTAGGTTTGCCGGTGGATAGAGATTATTCATGCAATATAGATGCAATTTCTCCTCTTTTTCTGCCTGAAAACCCCTTGACAAACTGTAGTAATGGGTATATTATGCACCATAACCGTGTCTTGGAGTGGCGGTGGTCTGAGGATGCCGGTGAGCCTTTGTCTCATATCGGATTTGGCGTTGGGTTGTCATGGTTATATAGGGTTGTATCGTATTGCGCCCCGCGAATGCCCAAACCTAACGCGCAGTTAACGGCTGGTAAACGCTTTCGTGCTATCCTGCATATCACACCTGTCTCCGGCTCATTAGCTCAACGGGAGAGTAAGTGGGGCACTATAGTTCCTTTATCCTACGTCTGTGGGTTGACGCCCAGGACGGCAGGCGTTGGGGTCTTATCCAGCACGTCAGCACGCGGGATAAATGCCGCTTCAGCACTCTCTCCGAGATGCTCGATTTTATTCGCCAACACTCCGGCGGCGACGACTTCTCCCAACTCTCCTTCACAGACATAGACGACCTATTCTTTAACGGGTCTGACGTAAAAGCCTACGAACCCGCAGTGCGCGAAGATGCTGCGGAGAAAAACCCCTGATGATAAACGACCTCGACGAAACGATCAAAAAGCTCCTCGTGGATGGCGTGCCCCTGGATACGTCGGAGATAGACGTGGTATTCGACGCGCCTACTAGCGAGTGGAAATCTTCCCTGGCGCGCCCTACCGTCAACTGCTACCTCTACCACATCATAGAGAACCACGAGCTGCGCCGCACCGACTGGGAGCTGAACCGCAACACCGCTATCAAGCAGAATGGTTCGTCCCTCTCCCATTCGCAGACGCGCAAGCGCATGCCCTTCCGCATTGACCTCTCCTACATGATTACAACGTGGGCCAACGTCATGGAAGACGAGCACCGCTTGCTCTGGCGAATACTTGCCGCGCTGATGAAGCACAACAACATACCCACCGGCCTCCTACAGGGTGACCTGGCTACTCAAGAATGGCCCGTACACATGAAAGTCGCCCAGCCTGAGAGCGTCTTCAAGAACCCCTCCGACTTCTGGAGCGGTATGGAAACGCACGTCAAACCGGGCGTGAACTGCATCGTAACCCTGGCTCTCGACCCCGATATGTTCCTCGAACTGCCTATCGTGCTCACCAGGCGCGTGCGGGTACACCCGATGGACAACGTCGCGGCAGGCTACGAGGTGCCTACCGTGCAGTTTGGCGGCTGGGTGGTGATGGGTGAGAACTATGCCACGGGCGCGAGGGTGCCTGGGGCACGCGTCCAGATAGTAGAGCACGGCATCGTCACGCAGACCGATGAAGCAGGACGCTTCAAATTTGACCACATCCCCCATGGGCGCTATACCTTACGGGCCAATACGGAAGACGGCGGCGAGGTAGAGCGTAAAATCAACGTCCCAGGAGATGACTACGACCTCCTCCTGTCAGGACGTGGTGAGAGGGAAGCTAGTAGCCGCGATGGAGGAGGTGGAGACCCCGCCCCCGCCACGCACGATGGCGGCAAAAGCCGCAGGAGGTGACGCCCAGGAAGATACACACATGGGAGGACACCCGGCGTGGGTACCGGGTGAGGCTTAGAAATAGCGGTAAATACTGGACCGCGAAACACACATGCGAAAGGAGCAATAATGGCCACAACTTACTTGACACCTGGAGTTTACGTCGAAGAGGTAGACAAAGGTAGTAAGCCGATAGAGGGCGTTGGTACCGCAGTCGCAGCCTTTGTGGGCTTCGCCGAGCGCGGCCCGATCAGCACTCCTACCTTTATCGCCAACTGGACCCAGTTCACAAACACATTCGGCAGCTTTATACCGGGTGGGTACCTGGCCCATGCCGTTTATGGATTCTTCAATAACGGCGGCTCGATGTGCTACATCACCCGCTTGCCCTTGAGCGATGCCGACCTGGCCGCAGGAGCAGGTGACGCCACCAAGAGCGCGACCCGCCAGCTTCCCGCCGGTAGGGTTGAACTGCCAGCCAAGATGGGCGGCGGAACAGTTTCCCTGGAGGTTACTGCCCGCGACGCCGGTACCACTGGCAGCGCAATCACCCTCGAAGTACTGCCCGCGACGGCCCCTGAAGGTAAGCAGCCCGCAGACGATGAGTTCACCCTGGTCGTTCGGCAAGGCACCACCGAAGAACGGTACGAGAACGTATCCCTGCGCAAGGACAAGCGCGCCCGCAACGTAGCCGAGGTAGTGAACGCCGACTCCAAGCTGGTGCGTGTGGCGGAGCGCGAGCAGCCCGGTAGCACCACAGAGCGCATGCCCAACCCCGGCACGTATCCCCTTTCCATCGCTTCCGAAGCCGCCATGCCCGCCGCCCAGGCCAGGATTGGCACCAATCTACTGGTAGGCGACGCGGCAGATCGCAGCGGCGTGAACGGCCTGGAAGTTGCTGAGGACGCCACGATGGTCTGCTTCCCCGACCTGATGGCCCTCTACCAGTCAGGCCGCATAGATATGGAAGGCGTACAGGCCGTGCAGCAGGCTATGCTCGACCACGCTCAGAACATGGGCGACCGCGTAGCCATTCTCGACGCGCCCCCCGACTTCACGCCTCAGCGCATTCGCGACTGGCGTATGAAGGAAGTGAACTACGACTCGAAGTACGGCACCCTTTACTATCCCTGGATCAAGGTTGCCAACCCGCTCGGCAACGGCAGCGGCATATTCGTGCCGCCGTGCGGCCACATGGCGGGCATCTGGTCTCGCAGCGACAGCCAGCGTGGAGTGCACAAGGCACCGGCGAACGAGGTCATCGCGGGGTGCATCGGCCTCCAGTACCAGACCACGCACAACGAGCAGGCGATCTTGAACCCGGCAGGCATCAACGTAATCCGCAGCTTTCCCGGACGCGGCATCCGCGTATGGGGCGCTCGCACCATCTCCAGCGACCCGTCATGGCGGTACCTCAACGTGCGCCGCCTGTTCAACTATATCGAGGAGTCGCTCCTCCAGGGCACACAGTGGGCCGTGTTCGAGCCGAACGACATGGACCTGTGGGAGCGGATCAAGCGCGACATAAGCGCATTCTTGATCAGGACATGGCGCGATGGCGCACTCTTCGGCAACACAGCCGCGGAGGCGTTCTACGTGAAGTGTGACGCGGAGAACAACCCGCCGGAGACACGCGACGTAGGCCAGCTCATCGTGGAAGTGGGCATCGCCCCGGTCAAACCAGCCGAGTTCGTTATCATCCGCTTGAGCCAGTGGCAGAGCGGCGGCTCGGCAGGCGAGTAGCGACGAATTATGAATTGTGAATTATGAATTTTGAGTTGTTCATGAGGCGCTCAGATTCGTAATTCATAATTCATAACTCAAAATTCATAATTCACACAGGAGGTTATCAACATGGCTGGTATGGAAGGTGGCGGCGTAAGAGAAGATCCCTTGATCCAAGCTCACTACTACGTCGAGTTCAGCCCTCACATCAACGGCATGGTATTCCGCGAGTGCACAGGCATCGGTTCGGAGAGCGAAGTCGTTGAGTACAAGGGTAGCATGAAGGACGACTACCACACGATCCAGGCCGTACCTGGCCGCTTGAAGTGGAACAAGGTTCAGCTCAAGCGCGGTATCACCAGCTCCATGGAAGCATGGGCCTGGCGAAAGATGATCGAAGAAGGCAAGGTAAACGATGCCCGCGCCAACGGCTCCATCGTTATGCTCAACCAGGAAGGCCAGGAAGTCGCCCGGTGGAACTTCACCCGCGCATGGCCGACCAAGGTAGTAGGCCCGGCCTTCAACTCTTCCACGAACGAAGCCGGTATCGAGGAGATGGAGCTAGTTCACGAGAAGATGATCCGCATCAAGTAACGTCGGTCAGGGTGTGTTGGGGGCGGCTAATTTTGAATTTTGAATTTTGAATTTTGAATTCTGAGTTCGATAGCATAACTCAAAATTCAAAATTCAAAATTCAAAATTCGAGATTGGCGGTCCCCAATACGTATAGAATAAGATAGAAGAGGACAGATACAATATGTTCATGCCAGATACCAGTACAAAATCGCAGTCACGCAGTCAGAAGGGGATGCAAACAGAGTTCGAGTTCGTGCTGCCGAAGGGCTACGTAGATAGCGACGGCAACCTGCACCGCAAAGGTGTGATGCGGCTGGCAACCGCGATGGACGAGATAATCCCGATGAGGGATATGCGCGTGAAGCAGAACCAGGCGTACCTGACGGTAGTGCTCCTGGCGCGTGTCATCACCAAGCTGGGCACCCTGGACGGGGGGGAACTGCATACGGGCGTGATAGAGTCGCTCTTTTCGGCGGACTTCGCGTACTTGCAGGACTTTTACAGGAGGATCAACGAGGCCGACATCCCGGCCATACCCGCCAAGTGCCCCAACTGCAACCACGAGTTTGAAGTGGAGTTGGTACCGACGGGGGAATAGAAGGCTACCCTCTTGCCCAACTCAAAGAGGAGGTAGCCTACATCGCTTACTATTTCCACTGGCCCAGGGAGGAAATATACGAGTTGGAACACCATGAGCGGCGCGCATGGGTCAAGGAAATCGCCGCTATCAACAGGCAATTGAACAACGAGCGATAAGAGTATTTTATGGACGATGAGTATTACGACCACACAGGCGAAGAAAAGCGGGCCGGTCCCTCCCGGCAGCCGTTGTGGTTGGAGAAGGTCAGGCGGCGGTCGCTGGGCGACGTGCGGCTGCATGAAAGCAGCCAGGCGGGCGAGCTAGCGCGCAGGCTTGGCGCGCGGGCCTTCACAGTTGGGCGCGATATTTACGCTCAGCCGGAACTGGTGAAGCCGCACACCCCACAGGGCGCGGCTTTGCTCGCACACGAGATGACGCACGTCGCCGAGCAGACAGGCGTAACCCCTGAAGCCATGCCCCTCCTCACTCCCCCGGCGCGACACTCCTCCCAGGCTATGGCCCTCCAGCGACAGGCTGTGCAGAGGGCGAGTGAAGGGGAGACAAGCTCGGAGGCGCGGGCAGAGGCCGCCGAGGCAGAGGCAATGCGCCAGGCACAAGACGGTAAGGATAAGAAGCCCCCGCCCGACCCCGAAGCGGTAGCCAATCTTGTGTACGATTTGATGGTGCGCGAAATGATGCGCGACCAGGACCGAGGCGCTTTCGCTTGAGTCATGAGTTTTGAGTTTTGAGTTGTGTTTTATCGGTGATATTTACTGATTAGTGACCGTTCGAGATTTACGTTTCACGTTTTACGCAATACGGCCTAAAAGGAGGTAATAGATGACAGTAAGCGGTAATTGGAAGAGCTATCGCGACGGCAACACCGGGACGAGCAAGATCACAGATACACTGGTGACTTTTCACTTCTATGTGGAAGGCCAGGGCAGCCCCGACGTGCTGAGTCAGGCGGTCTTCACGGAAGTATCCGGATTGGAGATCGAGATCGAGGTGACGCCGGTGGAAGAAGGTGGGGCCAACAATTACGTCCATAAGTTACCGGGGCGGACCAAGGTGTCTGACATAACGCTCAAGAACGGCATCAGCAACTCTAACGATCTGTGGCTGTGGTTCAAGCGTGTTCTCGGTGGTAAGTTTGAACGCAAACACGTTTCGATAGTCATGGTGAACCAGGCGGGTGAGCAGAAAGCGCGCTGGGAATACCATGAGGCAATGCCGATAAAGTGGGTAGGCCCGCAGTTGAAGGCCGACCAGAGCGCCCTGGCGATACAAACCCTGGTGCTTACTCATAGAGGGTTGATCAGTAGTAATCCGTAAAACGTAACACGCGAAGAGCGGTACGCAATACGTAGTATGTAGATGGGTTTGGGATGGGTGACCAGGTAGACAAAAGGGTCGGGCAGGGGAGTATTGGGGGGTCGGTTGGACCCGTCAATGGTGGCATGCCCACGCCTGGAGCCAGCGCGGCTATGCGGCTGGTGCGCGAGATACTGGCGCGGCTGAACAGCCCCCATGCCGGGGGCGCGTCCAGCCCGCTCAACCCGGCTTCGCTCTGGCGGCAGGTCTCTCGCAGGCTCGGCTATACGACCGAGCAGGAGCGGTCGCAGGGCACTCATTTTGGGCAGGTGCCGCATATTGACGTGGTACACCGCCTGCACACCGCCCACGCGGAACATATAGAGGACGACGGCTGGCAGGCACCCGTCTGGCCCGCCCGGCGGCCCGCTATCAATGTTGTGGGCCAGCCCGTCCCGGTGCCCCTGCCTGTGCCGCCGCCTACGCCCGCGCCTCTACCCCTGCCTGTCGCCCAGGTTCCGCAACTGCCAGTTAGACCCCCGGAGGCGCGGCAGGCAAACATCACGCCTGATACGGCACCTTCACCGGAAGTAGCCTCCACGCCGGTGCCAGTGCCTACACCGGCAGTACATGATGCGGGGGCGCAAGAGGTCGCACCTGCCGCGCCTGCCGTTGAGAGCGGGCCGCCGATATTTGTCCCGGCAAAAGCTATCAGGATAGAGTACGTGCCTGGCCCGGCGATTATGCCTCCTCAGCCGTTGGTTGCGCCCGCGCCTTCGCTAGCGAGGCCGCCAATAGCGACCAGTTTCACGCCTGCTCCGTCACCTGTGCCCGCCCCGCGCACCCAGGTAGCGGTGGCCCGCACCCCCATGCCTGGCTTGGATACAGCTTCTACTGATACGGGCGTATCAGCGCCGGGCACGATGCTTGCGTTCCGCTCGCGGGAGATTTCGCAGCCCGCAGAGCAGCCTGTAGCCCTACCAGGTTTAGCGGAGCAGAGTCCTCGGCTGGACATGCCTTTGAAAGCGCGACCTGCCATAAGGGTCGCAGAAGAGAGCGGCGAGGCATACTCCGGTGGATACGAGAGCGCGCGGCCTGAGTACCGGCCACGCCCGGCGATAGCGCCCGCGCAGCCTCTTGTTAGCGCGCCCACCCTGTTAGAGAGAGCGGTGGGCTTGCAGGTGACGCCGCCTGAGCGCAGCCTTGCTTCCAACGTCAGCCACGACCTTGTGCCTGCGACAGATTTGTTGTCGCGCATGGAGAGCGCCAGGGCGGCTGAGGTTATGCCTGCTCCCGTGCCCGTTCCTGTGCCGGTGCCCGCCCAGCCTCAGCAGGCACAGCCATCAGAGCAAGTGCAAGCGCCCCAACAGTTGCCGGAGCAATCCGAGCAGCCCGTACATATGGTTGAGCAGCCCGCTCAGCCCCCGGCGCGCCAAACGATTTCAACCCCGGTCCCGGCGATGCCGCAACCTGAAGCGCCGTTCCAGCCTGCTTTGCAGATGCCGTTGGCGGTAGCGCCCGATACACGCGTTTCGCAGGCGGCGCGGCCGGCAGACCAGACCTTTGCGCCGCCAGAGGCCGCGCAGAGGGGGCCGGTTGCCGCCCTCCTGGGCAGGGTGCTGTCGGCGTTGCCTCTGCCTGAGGCGCTTCGCCGCGCGATAGAGCCTGCACCTGAGACTTCACAACCTACAGAAGCGCGATCCGTAGCTCAAGCACCTGTTCACGCGCAACCGGAAGTAGTTGCCGCGCCCGAAGCGCCTGCCGTATTGGTGCCCGCCGTTCCTGCCGCACCCGCCGCAGCTTCTCCTTCGCCCGCCGGTGTAGAGCAGCCCGCCGTGCCGGTGCCTCAGCCGCCGGTTGTGTCGGAGCAACCTATCGCGGTGCGAGCGCCGGGTGTCGTTGGGCAGGTAAGCGCATCCCAGGCACAGGCCCAATCCTCCCAGGTCCAGCAGGCCGCGATAGCGCGATCTGCACCTGTTTCGGGGCAGGCCCCGGCGGTTTCCACTCCTGGTGATGTGGTTATGCCCGTCGCGGTGGCGGGTGGAGAGGAAGTGGCGGCAGTTGTGCCTGCTGCGCCCGTAACGTCGCCTGCTGTAGAGGCAGCAAGCAGCCCGGTTGCCCCTGCCGCCGGTGAGGGTGCGCCCGCCGCCAGAGCCTCACAGGGCCTATTTGGCACGATCTTGTCGCGGTTGCTGGGGACGAGCGCGAGTCGGGGTGAAGAGGCGAGCCAACCGGCGCAGGGTAATGTCCCTCCGGCTGTCCCCAGGACGTGGGCGCGGCCCAACAACCGGCAGGCTGCGGTTGATGAACAGCAGTTCGCGGGGCAGAGCGAAGCGCCCCGTGCGAGCTTCGGCCAGGGTCCTGCCAGGCCACCCCAGACTGTAGCTCAGGCCCAGGCTCAAGCGCAGCCACATGAGCCGCAGGAGCAGGCAGTCGCGCCCGCTCAGCAGGAAGCATCGCCGCAAGTAGCCCAGGTGGTCGAGGCTGCCCAGGTAGCACAGACTCCAATTGCACATGAGCAGGCGTCACCTGTCGAGACGGTTGCAGCGTCCGTGGAGACCCCTGCGCCTGAGGCCCAGGTTGAACAGCCGGTCAGCTATGCAACTCAGAAAGTTGAGCAGGCGTCCCAGGAAACAGTGATTGCTCAACCGGGTATCGTACGTCGCGAGCAGCCGGGCATAGAAGTAGCGAGCCAGGTGGCGTATTCGCAGCCCGTAGAGCAGGCGCAACCCTCAGTCATACCCACAACAGCCCCAGTTATGCCTGTGGTCGAAGGGCCGCAGGTGCCTGCCGTAGCAGCAAGCGCGCAGGCCGCCATACCTCCATCGAATGAGGCAGAGGTTGGCGCGACGCCGTCCGTGCCTGTAGTGCAGATTGCGGCAACTGAACAGGCCAACGTAGAACAGGCGAGTGCGTACAGCACAGCGGTGGAGAGTCCCGTGCCGGTGGCAGCGCAGCCGCTTGTCAGCAGGCCGGAGACACCTACGCGGCGTGGCCTTTTCGGTACGCTGCTTGCCCGTCTCCTGGGTAGGTCGGGCGAAGAGGCCGAGGCTACCCCGCAGGAGAGCCACCCGTCTATACCGCTGGAATGGGCGCGTCCCGCTCGCCAGCAAGAGCCGGGCGAAGCAGAAAGCTTCGCGGGCCAGGCCCAAGCCCCTTATAGCGGCGCAATCGCGCCCACCCAGGCGCGAAGTGCCCAGGGCGTGCAGCCCGTTCCGACTGTGCCACAGCAGCCGGTAGTGCCACAGGCCGAAGCGCAAGCCCAGGCGCAGGCACAAGTCGCAGCTTATGAGGCCCAGGTACAGGCCGAAGCGCAAGCCCAGGTGCAAGCGCAGACGCAGGCGACTGCCACATCTACGGGGGCTATTGTCGAGACCCCGGCGGTGCGAATGAACATGCCGCAGCCGCAGGTAAGCGAGCCTGGATATCCGCAAGCAGGGTCTGTGATCCCTGCTACCCCGGCAGAGGACGTAACCGTTGTCACGCCGCAGAGCGTGGCGGACGTGGCAACCCAGGGGCAGCAGCTAGAGCAAACGGCGCAAACGGCCCCGGTAGCGCAGGCTGTTGAGCAGGAAGCCGCGATCCAGGCGCAGGGCGTCACCGCGCAACCTCTGGAGGCCCAGCCGTCGCCGGTTGCCTCCCAGGAGGTTACACAGGGCCAGAGTTGGCATGCCACGCCTGCTACTTCAGACTTTACGGGTGGCGAGGCGTGGATAATCCTCGCCGACATGGCAGAGGATGTCGCGGGGGCACATACTCCACTATCGAGCGTTGAGCCGATAGGCATGAGAGGTGGGCTGCTGGCGCGCGTGCTTGGCGGGCTGGGGCGGGCGTTCCGGGTGGCCGAAAGCTCGGCTGTTGGGTCGCTCGACGCGGTATGGCGGGCCACGCCTCTCTTTAGAAACATGCGGGGCATGGAGGGCGCGGGCAGCGACACAGGCGCTGCTCCTACCGCCGGTTACAGGGCGGGTGGCGCGAACGCACCCCTGCCTGCGGTGCAGACAAAGTTTGGCGGCACGCTCCCTGCCTCGGCCGCGAGCCGCGCAACGTCGGGCGATCTTGCTCCCGGCGCGGCGGCTCCCGATGGCACGCCTGGACCAGCCATGAGCGGGATGGGCTACCCGGCCAGCGTGGAAGGTGGAGCTATCGGACACGCGCAAGCCCCGTTGTCGCCCTTCATAGGCCAGGCGCAGGCGGCGTTATCTCCCATGTCGCAGGCGTTGTCGCCCCTGCCGCTCTCTACGACTTATGCGACGCTGGCCTCCACAGGCTCTTACAGAAGTGACGTACCCTTATCTGGCCCGCAAGCCCCCATATCTTACCTGGGGGGTAACGGCAGGAGATCGTCTGTGGTGATGAGGTCTCCGGGGCAGATGTCGCCGGTGGTGGACAGCTATTTGCAGGCAGAGCAACCGGCAGATGAGATCGAGGCCGACATGGAAGCCGTATCTGATGGGGTAACTTCCTGGGCCGAGATACTGCGGAAGATTTACGGGCAGGATGGGGGCCAGGGTGCCGACGGTGAGATGCCCCTGGCTGCGCCTTATGACGGGTTTGTTGTGGCGTCGGATGGCGAAATGGCATCGCCCTTTGCGATGGGTGGGGAGTGGCTTGGTTCTGAGCCGCCTTACAGCGTGCCTGGGTATCCGGGGGCCGACTCTCTCGCGCCCGGCAGTGTGGCCGCGCCTATATCCATGCCTCTGCCGCGTTCAACCCCTATGTATAAGTCTTCTTACCCCGGTGTGGACCCTACGCGCAGTTATACGTGGACGGTGCCGGGCTGGTCCTCGGATAATGGTAGCAGCGACAGCGAAACGGGCGCGTGGGCGGACGTGGTATCTTCCGCCGTCGAGGGAGGTTACGGGTCGAACACCCATGCTGCTACGGCTCCCGCGCTGGCGATGTCTCCAAATGAGCGCGGCCCAGCGCCGGAATCGCCGGAACACCCCACCCTTACACGCGAAGGGGATATGAATACCCTGGCTGAGAAGGTGTATGCGATAATACGGCACAGGATCGAGATGGAGCGCGAACGCAACGGTTGAGCTGAATATAGAATTACAGGTTACCGGAGAGACGGCAGGTCGCAAAGGTAGTCCAGGAGGATAATAACATGAACTCAGGAGCAAGCCCGGAACAAAAGGCAACGATCACCAGTTTATCTGATTCGTCTATAACGGTGGAGTGCATTTTCAGGCCGAAGGAGTATAGCTTCTCGAAGGCGAATACCTGGACGCCGTCCTCGGAGGTGGGCGCTGAGTTTAATAAGCCCAAGTTCGGCGGCGGCCAGCCGAAGACCGTCTCGCTAGAGCTTATATTCGACACCTGGGAAGACAAGACCGACGTTCGCGATAAGACAGGCCCTCTCTGGAGGATGATGAAAAACGCACCGCAGAAGACGGAGCCTAAAACAAAAATTGGCGAGCCGCCCTACGTGGTGTTCCGTTGGGGTAATCTCTGGAGCTTTAAGGCAGTAATCACCCAGCTCACCGAGAAGTTCACGCTCTTCGCGCCGGACGGCCAGCCGCGCCGCTCTACAGTGACGATAGCGTTATTGCAGGCCGAGCCTGAGGAGGTATGGCCGCGCCAGAACCCAACATCGGGTGGGCGCGAGCACTACGCCGTGCATATAGTCAAAGAGGGCGAGACGATAGACTGGATAGCGTTCACAGAGTATGGCAACAGCAACGCATGGCGGCACCTGGCGGCTACCAATAAGCTGGACGATCCAAGTAGGCTGCGCCCAGGCCAGCGTCTGCTCGTCGCGCCGCTTGACTGAGTAATTACGAATTGTAGGTTGTAAGCTCAGGTTGGTGTTTTTACTCGTAATTCGTAATTCGTAATTATGAATTGAGATACGGAGTTCTAAGAGATGGCGAAGACCCAGCATGTAGACCAGATTTATATAAAGGTTGACGGTCAACAGATCTCCCCGCAACTGACGGCCAGACTGAACACGGTCGAGGTTGACGACTCGCTCTACCTGGCCGACACGTTTACGATCAATATCAACGACTACGGGTTGGAGACGCTGGATCAGGACTTCTTCAAGGTGGGCAAGTCGGTAGAGATTGGGATACAGTTGGCGGGCACCGAACCGACGGTGACGCTCATAAAGGCCGAGATAACGTCGGTGGAGCCTGACCTCACGGGGCGGGACCGCTCTACGTTGACGGTGCGCGGCTATGACCGCTCGCATAAGCTGAACCGCATACGCAAGACCGCTACCTTCCAGAACGTCAGCGACTCGGACCTGGCAACGCGCCTGGCTCAGGAAGGGGGTTTGCAGGCGAGCGTGGACTCGACCACGCCCGTGTATCCCTACCTTATGCAGGCCAACCAGACCAACTGGGAGTTCTTGATGGAGCGGGCCAGGCGTATAGGCTTTCGCTGTTACGTAGAGGACCGCACCCTCAACTTCAAGAAACCGCCCACCCCAAGCCCTATCCCTCTGAAGTACGGTCCCGATGTAGAGACCTTTCTGCCGCGCGTAAGCACGATGGGCCAGATAAGCGAGGTGACCGTGCGGGGCTGGGACCCAGGAGGGAAGGCCGCCATTGTGGGGAGGGCCACTTCACCCTCAAGCTCGGTGGCGCATCGCAAGGATAACGGCGCGGACGGGGGATCGCTGGCGCAAAGGGCCCACTCGGTCCAGGGCAAGCAGTTGATCACCGATGTGCCGGTCTATAACCAGGCCGAGGCGAACAAGGTGGCCCAGGCAGCGCTCGACCGAGCGGCGGCCAGCCTGGTGTATGCCGAAGGAAAGATGGGCGGCAACCCCAACATCGTGGCGGGGGCGGTTATTGATCTCCAGAACTTCAACAGCCGCTTCAACGGGCAGTACCTGATAACGCGCGCGCTCCATCGCTACAGCGCAAGGGAGTATACCACGCAGTTCTGGGTGGGCGGCGACGGCAACAATACCATGACCGGCCTGCTGGCGGGGGGCGGAAATGGCGGTCCATCCAACGGCATCGGCGGAGGTGGCGGAGGCGGCGGAGGCGGCGGGAGAGGCGCAAAACCGACCTACGGCGGCGTGACGGTGGGCATCGTCACCAATAATAAAGACGCGGAGAACATGGGGCGCGTGAAGGTGAAGCTACCCATGCTCGGTGACAACGTAGAGAGTTATTGGTGCCGCATGGCCTCCATCATGTCGGGGCCGGGGCAGGGAGTGGCCTTCTTCCCCGAGGCAGGGGACGAAGTAGTGGTAGCCTTCGCTAATGGCGACCCCAATCATGGCTATGTGATCGGGTGCGTGTGGAACGGCTCGGACGCCACGCCCAAGCCGATTGGCGAGCTTGTGAACGGCAGCAAGACGTTGCGGCGCGTCATGAGGAGCCGCGTTGGGCACGAGATCATGCTGGTGGACGCGCCCGCGTCGCCTGAGCAGATCATTATCATGGATAAGACGAAGAACAACTTCATCAAGATCATCACCGACAACAACAAGATACACATCGAGTGCGTGGGCGACATAGTGGTGACGAGCAAGACGGGCAACATCACGGCCACCGCTGAGACGGGCAACATCACGGTGAAGGCCAGCGCGGCCAAAGTGACCGTGGACGGCATGAGCGGCGTAGATGTGAAGTCCACCGCCAAAGTGAGCATCAACGGCACGGCGGGCGTGGATATACAGTCTTCAGGCATAATCAATATCAAGGGGACGATGGTCAATATCAACTGATTTTAGATTTTGGATTTCAGATTTTAGATTTGTTTGGACGGTCTTCAATCTAAAATCGAAAATCGAAAATCTAAAATAGCAGGATAGGGAGAGTAGATGAACAATGAGGGCGACTTTCTAGGTAGTGGTTGGGCGTGGCCTTTGCGTATCAGCCCCAGCGGGGGGATCGCGCTGTCACGCCAGGTGGTGGATATTGACGAGGCGTTGAGGATAATCCTGGGGACGGCTAAGGGCGAACGGCACATGAGGCCGGAGTTCGGGTGCGGCATCCACGACCTGGTGTTCGCGCCCAACAACGCCACCACCGCGGGCCTGGTCGAGACCTACGTGAGAGAGGCCGTAGGGTGGTGGGAGCCGCGCGTCGAGGTGCTCAAGGTAATGGTAGAGACCGACCCGGAGGAGCGCAACAAGATACTAATAAATGTCTTCTATAAGATCAGAGAGACCAACGACCAGCGCAACCTGGTCTACCCATTCTATCTTATTCGGCCTGAGTAACGAGGGATCAGGGGCCAGGGATCAGGGATCAGTATTTAGATGATGACCCTAACCCCTAACCCCTAACCCCTAACGGAGAAAAAGATGGTATTGCCTGCCCCTAAGCTGGACGACCGTTCGTTTCAGGACCTGGTCAACGAGACCAAGAGGCTCATTCCGCGCTATTGCCCGGAGTGGACCGACCATAACGTGTCCGACCCCGGCGTGACGATGATAGAGTTATTCGCCTATATGGTGGACCTGCTGCTCTACCGTATAAACAGGGTGCCGGAGCGCAACTACATAAAGTGGCTGGAGATGCTGGGCATCAGGCTTGAGCCGCCCAGGCCCGCACGCACGGACGTTACTTTCTACCTGACAGGCCCGCAGCGCGAACCCGTGACCATCGCCCTGGGTACGGAGGTGGCGACTGTGCGTACCGAGTCGCAAAACTCTATCGGCTTCTCGACCGACTATGACATGACCATCTACGTGCCGACCCTCTTCCAGTTGGTAGCCAACCGGGGTGGCAACGCTTTCGCGGACTACATGCCGGTGGTACGCAACCCTCGCCTGAACGTCGGCATATTCCAGGACCCGCCTCAGCCCAACGACTCGCTCTACTTCGGGTATTACGAGGACTTGAAAGGCCACATCCTGCGCTTCGAGCTTGACAGCCGGATAGAGGGTATCGGCGTTGACCCGAAAGACCCGCCCCTGGCGTGGGAGTACTGGGACGGGGCAGCGCAGGAATGGAAGCAGATGTTCATGGAGTCCGACACGACGGGCGGCCTCAACAGGCCGGGCGAGGTCATCGTGCATGTGCCGTTCGGCGCGAAGGCCCGCGATATTGACGGGCGGGTGGCCTTCTGGCTGCGCTGCCGGGCAACGTCCCCCAGGCCAAAGCAGCCCGCGTACTCAGCCGCGCCGCGCATCTTCAGCGTGCTGACCGAGTCGCTTGGGGGCATAATCCCTTGCAGCCAGGTGGAGCGTATCGAGGGCGAGGTGTTAGGGCGCTCGAACGGCCAGGCTTCGCAGGAGTGGTACTTTGGCTTCCCACCCGCGTTGGAGCGCCGCCCAGGCGAGGTGCTGGAAGTGGAGCGCGAGGATGGCACCTTCGAGCAGTGGGAAGAAGTGCCCGATTTCGGCGCTTCCGGCCCTCTAGACAGGCACTACACGCTCGATAGCCTTTCAGGCGTGCTGCGCCTCGGCCCCATCATCAGGGATGCGGGTGGGCGCGAGATGCAGTATGGCGCGATCCCGCCTCAGGGGATGCTGCTGCGCTTTACGCGATACCGGACGGGTGGCGGCACTAAGGGCAACGTCGGCAAGAACTCCATCAGCGTGCTCAAGTCATCTATACCATTCGTGGCGACGGTGACGAACAGCAGCCCTGCTATCGGTGGGGAGGACGCCGAAACTATTGAAATGGCGATGATACGCGGCCCCCAGGTATTACGCGCCCGATCTCGCGCCGTTACCACCGACGACTTCGCCTACCTTGCGATGCAGGCCACGCCTGAAGTGTCGCGCGCTCTGTGCGTACCGCCCACCCCGCAGGATATAGCGTCGGGGAGGACGACGGTCAAGCTGATACTGGTGCCGGAGAGCAACCACAAGGACACGCCCATACCGCCCAATGAATTGCGCCTGGGCGACAGGGCGCGGTCCGAAGTGATGGCGTACCTCGACGAGCGCCGCCTGATGACTTATACCGTGCAGATCGCGGACGCGGACTACCGCTACGTGTCGGTGGCGGTGGAGGTCAGGGCGCGCAAGCGCGTGAGCAAGGAGGCATTGCAGGCGGCGATACAGAGCAAGCTGTACGCGTTCATCAACCCGGTGAACGGCGGCCCGGCGGGTGATGGCTGGCCCTGGGAGCGCAGCCTCTTCCCTTCGGAGATAACGGCCATCGTGCAGGGCGTGGACGGCGTTGAGTACGTCGAATCTATCAGGTTCTTCGTCGTGGACGTGGCTACCGGCACCAAGTCGCCGGTAGATGGCACCCTGACCTGCCCGCCCTTCGGACTGCTGGCATCCTATAACCATGCTGTGAGTGTGAAATGAGCAATCAGCTATCGGCGCTAGCGAACAGCGTAGATATAACAGCCCCGACGCAGCCCTACGGGAACGGGCAAAAGTCACTCTTCATCGACGGAGACGAGCCCGAACCGTCAGATCTGCTGCGGTACCTGCCCGCTATCTACTCGGCTGACCCCTTCGTGGGGCGGTTCCTGCATATCTTCCAGGATGTGCTGGACCCGATCTCGGTGATGGTGGACAACCAGCCGTACTATTTCGACCCGATGACCACGCCGTTAGAGCTGTTGGAGTACATGGCGATCTGGGTTGACATGGACGACGAGGGGCAGGACTGGCCTCTGCCCAAGAGGCGTGCGCTTATAGCAGCAGCCGCCGCGCTCTACAGGATGCGGGGCACGAAGGCGGGCCTCAAGAAGCACCTGGGCATCTATATAGGCGCGCAGCCCTTCGTCATGGAGCGCACCAACGGCTTCCGCCTGGACAAGGACGCCCGCATAGGCATCAGCACCTCCATAGGCGAGAACCGCGCTCGCACTATCACCGTGACGGTCGCCGTGCCCAACCCAGAAGAGCTTGATATGGACACGATGCGCTCCATCGTAGAGACCAATAAGCCGGTGGAAACGAACTATCTTTTACGCGTGGTCAAACTCAAAGGTAAGTAAGGGGATTCGTTAGCGCAAGGGCTTACAAAACCAATACTGTAGGGGTGAAACCAGAGTAGCCCAGGGCGTTAGCCCTGTGGTCTAAACGAATAATTGTCACATGGCTGGATCTGAAGAATCGCTATTTGAGCCACCCGTAGGTCTCGTTTACCGTGGCGGCTCGGACCTCACACCAAGGAAGTTTGATGTTGATATCGACTCTAGGACGGGGCTGCTGAAACCCACCAGAGGTGTTTCAGTCCATATGGATCCTAAGAGCTTGGAAAAATTCGGAGGTGCCTACAGAATAAAGTCACTTCCGGAGGGTTTGCAATTGAAGCAGCGGGGTAAGGACTTAAACCACTACGAGATTGTGCCAGCTGAACCTATGAGCTTCGAGCAATATGCAGAACTTTTGAAGAGAGTCATCCTAGAAGGCCCAGTTTAGTGGGATTGGAGTAGCTGATGAGCGTTCTGACGTATCCGAGAGTTATATTCCCTGATGAATTTGATGAGCGCGCCGAAATTGAAATGCCAATGAAAGGTTGGCTGCGGGCGCGCGTTGAGATAGAGGAAGGAAGAAGTTACAGGGTCTTTTTCATGGACCCCGTGAGGCTCCAACAGGAACTGACCGACCTTGTTGGATGTGGGGAACCGTGTTTCGCTGAAGCTGGGCTTATCATTTTACCCGATGTTACAGTTGCTGCAATTGAGAAAGCTGTCTTCTTTCTCTGGGAGCGGGGGTTTTTCTCGCAGCTAAAGCTAGATGAAGTGCCGGAAACGTCATAAGATAGTATTTTTGACGTGATGCGTAAGAGTACGTTGGCAGGAAAGAAGTCATAATTAAAATAGAGGAGCACAAGGATGGATAATGCCGTACCGAGGGTGACATTGAAGAGGGTCAACCCTTTCATGGGGTTGATGATAGACGCACCGACCTGGACCGATGCGCACGAATACCACCGGCAGGCGTCGCAGGCCCACTCCCTCGCCATGCACGGGTGGGGGATAGTCTCCGGGCTAGAGGTGGATGCCGCCGAGCCTGCGGACCGCTCGGTGTGGATACGCCCCGGCGTGGCCCTCGACCCCGAAGGCAGGATTATCATCGCCGCCCAGCCCTTCCGCTACCAGATCAACACGCAAGAGGCAGGGCTGATCTATTTGGTGCTGATGTACCGTGACATCGAGAGCACCACCGACCGCGCCATCTCCATCGAGGACGGGCGCGAGTATGCGAGCAGGATGCTTGACGCATACGCCATATTCGAGCGCGACCAGCTGCCCGACCAGCCACACGTTGAACTGGCGCGCATCCAGCTTAGCCCTGGCAAGAAGGTCGTGAAGGACGCCGCCGTGCCCACCGCGCCCAAGGTGGACGAGATAGACAGGCGCTACCGCGAGCAGGCGGGCGTGCGGCCCGGCCCGCGCACGACGGTGGGGGTGTGGAAGCCCGACGAGATAGCCGATACCCTTGCCAACCACCTGGCAGGCCCCACGCGCCTGATTACCGACCTGTCGAGTGGCGTCGAATGGCGTCTGCGGCGGCGCGACCAGCCGCCCACGGGCGAGCAGCCATTGGACGCCGATCTGCTCATGATGCCGGTGCATGCCAAGACCAGCTTCACGGACGCCGAGAAGACCCAGTTGACCACTTTCCTTGATGGGGGCGGGGTACTGCTCGTCGAGGCGTGCGCGAGTGGTGCCGCAGGAGACACGCAGAAGGTGATAGCCAGCGTGGCGCAGGCGGTAGGCCGCAAGCCCCAGCCGGTGAAGCGCGACCACCCCCTCCTGATCGCGCGCCACGTATTTTCGGCTCCTCCTCCGGGCGCGGCTTCGGGGCAGCTATTTGAGGGCGACGGCCTGGTGTTGAGCACAGCCGATTATGCCTGCGCGTGGAATGGTGGATTAGCCGATAAGGGCCTGGATCGTGGTACAATACGCGCAGCCGTGGAATTCGCGGAGAACTTGCTGGCATACGCCCAGATACGTCGCGGCAACGCGCGGCGTGCCCAAAGGAGCGAAAGGAGAGGCTAAAGCATGCCCGGACTGATCGGTCTGGCAGCGGATACGCAGGAGGCAACGCTATCGGCGGGTGAAGTAGCTGTAATACAACTTACGATAACCAACGGCAGCTACGTAGTAGATGCGTTTGACCTGACGGTGACGGGTATAGACCCCACCTGGTATACCCTTGCCCCCGTAAGGGTGTCGCTCTTCCCACACGCGACTGCTACCGCTACGCTGCAATTACACGCGCCTGCGCAGGCTATGGCCTTCGCGGGCGATTATGCTTTCGAGGTGGTGGCTACTTCGCGGGACGCGCCTACGGAGTCCGCCAGCCTCCCGATGCGGCTCTTCGTCGCGGCTCAAGGTGAGATCGCGCTGGGCCTTGAACCGCAGCGTATTATAGCCCGCAAAGGCAACTTCAGGCTCCAGGTAACGAACGACGGCAACAAAGAGCGCACGCTGGTGTTGCGCCCCAGCGACCCGGACGAGCTGCTGGTGTTTGCTTTCGGGAAACCCACGACTTCTCCTTTCACGTATGTAAATGCAACCCCAGGCGCTCCGACCTCGCCCGACGCCCCGACTCAGCAGAACGACGTTTCCACCGCTCGCGCCGCCGGGGAGGTCATAACGCTCACCCCCGACGATGAATTGCCTACCGAATGGACGACCCCCAATACCGACGCACCGCAAGGCTCCCTCCAACTGACCGTACCCGCGGCCACGCGGGTTGAATTGCCCTTGCAGGTGCAGACCAAGAAGCGCATCTGGCGGGGGCCGAAGCTGGTGCCGCTCCGGTTCAACGTCATGGCCTCGCCGCCTGGGGTGGAATGGGAAGAGCGAGACGTCAAGCGGGTGACGGGAGAGCTTAGCTACAGGCCGGTACTGGCGGCGTGGGCCGCGTTGCCGTTGGTGCTGCGCCGCGTGCTGTTGATACTGCTGGTGCTGGCCCTGCTCGCATTGCTGCTATATTTGCTGCTGCGACCTAAAGATGAGACTATCGTAGCGGGGACGCCCGCCTCGCAAACCGCAACGGCCCTCGCGGCATCCGCAGCCGCCACCCAGACCGCCGCAGCCGGGGCCGCCCAGACCGCCCAGGCCGCAGCCGCTCAGACCGCCACCGCAGCAGCCGGTGGCGCGGGTAACAGCGCCACTCAAACGGCAGTGGCCGCAGCAGCCGGCCAGACGGCGGCAGCAGCGGCGGCCAGTCAGACGGCAGAGGCAAGCGCAGGCGCAGCAGCCACCCGGACCGCTATCGCGGCAGGCATAAACGGCCCCGTGCGTATCGTCAAGTTCGATTGGGTATCACCGATAGACGCGAGCGGCATAATCACCGTGGGCTGGGAAGTGACCAACACTCTGGCGGTGACTATCAGTGGCACGCCCGTAGCCCGCGCCGGCACTATGACGATGGACACGAACAGAGCGCAGGCTCTCATTCTCACCGCTACCGATGGCGTGAACATAGTGAGCCAGAGCAAAGGGGTAATAATCGTCACGGCCCCCAGGATAGCCAGCTTCACGGCGGACCCCACCGAGACCTGTCCCAACTGCCCCATAACCCTGCGCTGGACGACGGAGCGAGCGGCGAGGGTGCTGGTTGACGGCACTCCCGTGCCCGAAGACCAGATCGCCTCCGGCAGTATCAAGGTGACGCCAACTGAGACGACGGAATACCTGCTGACGGCAGAGAACGCCGTCGGTCAGGTAGACCAGATAGTCAGCGTAACAGTCACGGCGGGCCTCCCCACACCTACGCCGTAGTTTTGAATTATGAGCTTTGAGTTTTGAGTTCTGAGTTACCGAAAGCAACTCAAAATTCAGAACTCAAAACTCAAAACTCCCCAAATGTCCGCTAATATCGAGCTACAACTTGACAGCGCGGAACTCCACCTGACGCCGGGCGAGAGTGCCGAGGTGCTCTTGACGCTGACCAACAGGTCGGACGTGGTGGACCTGTTCAAGGTGGCGGTGGTCGGGCTTGAGCATACGTGGTACGCGCTCACCGCATCTGAGTTGCGGCTCTTTCCGGGCGATTCGAGCACGGTGACGCTGCGGGTGAATCCGCGCGCTGGCGTCTTTTCGGGCGTCTATCCCTTCAATGTGCTGGTGAGTTCGCAGGACAACCCCGGCGAGCAGACGATGGCGGGCATCACCCTCTTCATGGCTAGCGCGGGCGAATTGGCGCTCGACTTACAGCCGAAGAAGGTGCGCGGGCGCAAAGGGCTTTTCGCGGTCATGGTGGGCAATCCCGGCAACGCGCCGCGCACCGTCGTAATGGGCGTGACTGACCGGGAGGAAGCACTCAACTACAGCCTGGGCACGCCTGTGGTTGAGGAAAGGGCGCTAGACAAACCCCCAGGCGCGCCGGTGTTCGGCAAGGCTGTGGCGCAGGGTAGAGGGGTGGTGGAGTACGAGCTTGAGGTGCCTGCGGGCGGCGCGGCTACTGTGCCTTTGCTGCTCAAACCGGGCAAACGTATATGGACGGGTAATGAGCGCGCTTTCTCTTTCAGCGTGGTTACTCACCCGCCGGGAGTAGAGTGGGAGCCACGCGAGGCGCGGCGCGTCGAAGGGCAGTTACTCTACCGGCCTCCCCTGGCGGCATGGTCAGGGTTGCCTCTGCAACTGCGGCGGGCGCTGGCTGTGGCTCTGCCGTTGCTGCTGTTTGTCCTTATCATTGCCGTATTGCTTCAGACAACCGGCAACCCGGAGAACAGGTTAAGCGTTGCGGACAAGACAGCAACAGCAGTTGCGGCAGCTACGGCGACGGCGCGCAATGGCCTTTCGGTAGGGGACAGGAATGCTACCGAGACCGCTTTAGCTGTCGCCGCGCTCACCCAGGTTGCCATAACCTCTGTTGCAATGACGCAAGTGGCTAAAAACGCAAGCAACCCTACAGCCGTAATTGGTGTGGGTGTGAACGGCGACGGCGGACCTGTAGTGAACAGGCTATGGCTGGCGCTGCCATCTACGGAGACGGCGGACGGCACCTTGAAGGAGCCGGATGTCAAGTGGGAAGTCAGCCCGGCCAGCGCGGTAGTTGTGGGGCAGAGCAGCCGCCCCTTCGAGTTGGACGCGGGTGGAATACCCGCCCGGCGGATAGACTATACGCTCTTGGCTACCGACACCACTGTGGTAGCTACCAACAGCTTGAGCATCCTGGTTATAGAGCCGCCTTCAATAGAAGGTTTCGTGGCAAGTCCCGTAACGGTCACGGCAGGGCAGGGCACTTCCCTGTCGTGGAAGGTAACGGGTGGGACGAACGGCACCATTGACGGCAGGCCCGTAGATCTTGGGCCGGGCGGTTCGGGAGGAACAGGGGTGGTGCCGCCGGTCACTCACATTTACATATTTTGCGTGTCGAACCCTGCCGGGCCTGCCTGCCGGACGGTGCGTGTAACTGTGCTGCCTGGGCCGCCCACCCCTACGTTTACAGCCGTGCCGCAGCCTCCTACATCCACGAGTACCGTGCCGCCCGCGCAGCCGAGCGCCACACGCACGCACACACCAGCACCACCAGCGACCTCTACACGAACGGCCCCGGCCACCCCAACGCCGACTATCCGGGCTACATCTACGCAAGCGCCTACCGCTACGGGAGTGGCGACAAATACGGCTGCCCCAACAGCCACCGCTACGGCTACGAGCACGCCGACCAGCACGCCGACCAGTTCGCCTACCGCTACAATGACGGCGTCAGCTACACCTAGCGCGACGGCTAGCCCCACAAATACCACTACTCCCACTCGCACACCGACTTTTACCGTCACGCCGACCAGTACGCCAACCTATTCCCCTACGGCCACTTCCACCACGACACGTACCTCCACACCGACGCGCACGCCTACTCCCACTCTCACCCCGACGCCTCCCGTGCCCGCGTGCCAGGTCTTTATGAGCGATGACGTGCCAAAGGCTTTCCCTCCTTACGGTACCGTTCGCTCCATATTGAATATTTCGAGGACCGGTACCATCTCCGACGTGAACGTGGTAAACCTGGATATTGAGGCAAACTTCAGGCCGTTCGACCTCTACCTCTACTCGCCCACCGTGCCGCGAATGCATATCGTCTCATGGGATTGCGGCGACTTCTCCACGCGGCTCACCATCAACCTCGATGATGAAGCCACCTCTAGCCTGCCCAACTGCGGGCCGAGGACGATAACGGGTACTTACAAGTCGTACCGCACGCCATTCTCTACGGTAGACGGTACGCAGGCAGGGGGTACGTGGGCGTTGGAGCTAGACCTGGGCCCAGGGCGCGGGCCGGAAGCGCCTGAGCAGCAGAACAGCCAGCTTTTGCGCTGGGGGCTTGAGGTGTGCTACAAACCGTAAGGTCACGGCGGGGGTGAAACAGGCTCAGGGCTTAATCATCCTCCCTGGCACCCCCCGCCGAGCGTTCGCCACGCCCAGTATCGTTGGTGAGTTTGCATATTCCGCGCGGGTGGACTATATTGGGAAGAATAGTCGCCGTAGGTTGACTTTGTAGATGTAATTCGGAGATTTATCTACCGGGCGGTGCGAGGGAGAATGATTAGTCTATGGAATCGGCCTCTGAGGGGTAGACGTTTCGCAAACGTAGTGTATAATGTTCAGAGTGGTACCTTAGCGCCCGCCGGTGCGTACGTACAGCGCAGCCTTTCGCTGCCTTCAATATAAATAGTGCAAGAGCGCGCGGGAATCTGCCGGGAAGTATTTTCGACGGGCCACACGTCACCCAGGCATAACAGGCGTTATACACTGGGCGTCTGATTTTGCATCGCTAAATCAGAGGAGGGGCAATGTCAACTCTCATTGAGCTAAAACTTGATAACGCCGCCGTAAACCTGGGTCCGGGCGAGGCCGCTACGCTCCAGATCACCGTGACCAATGAGTCGGATGTAGTTGACGCATTCGGCCTGACCATCCTGGGCCTCGACCCGGCGTGGTATACGCTCGCGCCCGCCGAGGTGAGTCTTTTCCCTCGCAAGTCGTCGCAGATACAATTGCAATTGCACCCGCCTCGTGGCACCTACGCGGGACCCTATCCCTTCACCATCCTCGCCACCTCACGCGACAACCCCCTGGAAAGCTCAACTGTGGGCGCGATGGTCACCCTGGCCGCAGAAGGCGGCGCCGCGCTGGGTATCGAGCCGAAGCGGATAAAGGGGCGCGCAGGGCTTTTTGCTATCGCGTTCACCAATGGAGCGAACACCCCACGCAGCGTGGTGCTGTCGGTCACCGACCCTGAGGAGGCCCTTCGCTATACGCTGGGCACCCCGAACGTGCAGCAGGCAGAGGCCGGGGATGCCGCCTCCCTCGCGGCTGCCGGGATGGACCCCGCTACTCCCCGCGCCGCCCGTCCAACGCTGCTCGGCGAGACTACGGCCCAGGCCGACAAGTTCGTGGAGCACGAGCTTGAGGTGCCCGCCAATAGCACGCTAACTATACCCTTGCAGGTGAAGCCTCTCAAGCGGGTGTGGACGGGCCGGGAGCGCGTATTCGCTTTCGAGGCCGGCGCGCACCCACCGGGCGTCGAGTGGGAACCCCGCGACGCCCAGAGGGCGCAGGCCGAGCTTCTCTACAGGCCCATTTTCGCTGCGTGGGCGGGGATGCCCATAGGGATGCGTAGGCTGCTCGCTATAGGCATACCTCTCCTACTTCTGCTTCTTATTTTCTGGCTGTTGCTGCGCCCACAGCCGGGGCCATCGGACGCGCTGGCCGGGTTGCAGGCCACGCAGACCGCCCAGGCGCGCTCGGCGCAACAGACCCAGACGGCTATCGCGGAGCAGCTTGCGGCAGCCCAGAACGACGCCACCCGCACCGCGTTGTCTAAAGAGGCAGAAGGCGCTGCTGCCAATGCCACGCAGACTGCCCAGTCGAACGCTAATGTCGCCGCCTCCACCCAGACGGCGCTGGCTGTGGTGTCGGCTACTGCTGCCGCGATTGCGGCCAACGGGGCCGGTGGGGCTTCGGATGGCGTGCCTTCTATCAACAAGTTCTGGCTCATCGTGCCCGACGCCAATGCCGCCGACCCCTCCACTATGAGATCGCCCAACCTGGAATGGGACGTTACCGATGCTTCGAGCGTGCGCGTCACCGAGGCCAGCCTGCCTTTCCCACTCGGCGGCCTCGACACGGCGAGCCAGGTGGAATACCAGCTTATAGTCACCGGCACCAACAGCATAACGGGCACGTCACAGGTGGCTACCAGCACCCTGAGCGTTATATTCATCAAACCCCCCTTGATTTCGGCGCTGAATGTGAGCCAGGCGACCATCAACGCGGGCGGCAGCACGACGCTGTCGTGGCAGGTAAAGGGGGCGCGCTCGGCTACGCTGGACGGCGTGGACGTTGACCTGGGTCCGGGCGGCACAGGCTCGACCGACCTTTCGCCCTCGTCTACACACCGCTATATCCTGTGCGTCGCCAACCAGGCAGGCACGGTCTGCCGCTCGGTGAAGGTAACGGTCATACCGGCGGGCACGCCCATCCCGACCAATACGCCCACCCCAGCGCCCACTCCCTGCACGCTCGATTACTCCGTCACTCAGCAATCGGACGTCCAGATGGTGCCGGGTGTGAACGACGTAGGGAACCACTGCGACAACTGCACGACCTCCGTTGGATTGCCTTTCAGCTTCAAGCTGTATGAGCAGGCTTACTCAAGCGCCATCGTGGGGTCGAACGGCACGATCGGCTTCGTATCCAACACCAACCCTATCACAAATACGTGCTTCCCCAACCCGCAGCTTAATTACGCCATCATGCCGCATTGGGACGACCTGACCACCAACGGCCCCGGCCTGGGTGTCTTCACATCGGTGAGCGGGAACGCGCCGAACCGCATATTCAACATAGAGTGGCGGGCGGCCAGGGCGGTGCCCATCACCGCCAACCGCGCCCTCCTACAGCCGGTAGTCACGCCGTCTGCGGCACCCCCGGTGAACTTCGTGGTGCGACTGTACGAGAACTCGCCTGTGCAGCAGTTCGACGTGATTTACGGCCGCGTTGACGACCTGGGCAACGGCGCGACGATCGGCGTGCAGCGCGGCACCGGGGCGAATTTCACACAGTACGCCTGCAACACCAGCGACATAGAAACGGGCCTGCAACTGACCTTTCTACTGTCGTGCGGCACGTCCGTACCCGCTACGCCTTCGGGTAGTGATGACGGCGGGAAGAACACGCTCAGCTGCGGGCCGAGCATCGTAGATATAAAGATAGTGAACGGCGTGCCTCAGCCTCGCAACGTCACGGTGAACGTCGGCACGACCGTGCGCTGGATCAACCTCGACTCGGCGCAGCGCAGCATTGGCGGTTTGGGCGCAGGCACGGGTAGCACAGGCGCGGTAAGCTTCAATAGCGGCACGCTCAACCAGAGCGCTTCGTTCGAGTATACGTTCACAACACCCGGCGTCTACACGTATAGCTCGCCTGGGGACCCTAACCTGAGCGGCACCATCACGGTGGTCGTGGCGTGTACGCCCACGCCTTCCACTACCATCACCGCTACTCCTATCGCCACCTCGATAGGAGGGGCTACCTCAACAGATGTACCCATACTCATAGGCACAGCTACCACTATCTCCGTTTCGACCAATACGCCCGCAAGCACGAGCACAGGCACCCCTACGGAGACCGGCACCCCTACGGCGACCCCCACTGGGAGTCGCACGTCTACCGCCACCGGAACGGCTACCCTTATCCCGACCAACACGCCGAGGGGTGGAGGCCCCCCACCAACGTCCCCACCTGGAAGGACATCAACCCGCACGGCCACTCGGACGGTCACGCTAACTGTTACTCGGACCCCTCAAGTGTCGGCCACGCCCGGCTGCGCCATCTTCGATTACTCGATCCAGAATGCGACCGGCGCTATCTCGCCCGGCTCGGCGCTTATTCTCAACAATTGCGATGACTGCACCGATACTATAGGCCTACCATTCGCGGTGACGGTGTACGGGCAGACATTTGCCTCCGGCTCGGTGGTGAACGCAAGCTCCAACGGCAACTTGCAGTTTGTAGGCACTAATACGAATCCCAACAACGTCTGCCTGCCCTATGCGGGCTTCAATACGTCGATCATGCCCTACTGGGACGATCTGACCATCGATTGTAGCGATTGTGGCATCTTCACGTCGGTGAGCGGCAGCCCGGGCAATCGCATATTCGACATAGAGTGGCGCGCGCAGGCGGTCGGCAGTGGCCCGGAGATAGTGGCCACACCCGTTCCCGTAAAGGCGATGAGCGTGGACCAGGAGAGAGGCCCTGGCCAGACCGAGGGCCACCCATCGGGTGGAGGGCTTGTCACGGAAGACCTTTCGGGTCCGTTGACGCCGAACGACCTGGCGAACACCCTGATCGGCTCAGGCGTGACCATCTCCAACGTCAGTTACCAGGGAGCGGACATCGCGGGTGGCAGGTTCAGCGGCGGTACGGGCATCATCGGCTTCGAGAACGGCGTGATACTCGGCTCAGGCAATATAAACAGGGTCGTCGGCCCGAATACTTACACTAACACGACCACAGACAACAACACTCCCGGCGACCCTGATCTCCAGGTGATCGCTTCCGGGGTGACGTCCGATGCGTCCGTGTTGCAGTTTGACTTTGTGCCCGCGCGGAACACATTGACGTTCGATTACGTTTTTTCCTCGGAAGAGTACAACGAGTATGTAGGTAGCCGCTTCAACGACGTGTTCGCCTTCTTCGTCAACGGCAACGACCCCGGCCACAACTGCGCCATCGTAGGCGAGAGTCCTGTGTCGGTGAACACCATCAACCTCAACCAGAACTCCCAGTACTACCGGAACAACGACTTTCACCCCAACGCGCCGATCAACACCGAGATGGATGGCCTGACGACGGTCCTTTCGTGCCAGGCGAGGGTGGAGCCGAACGTAACGAACCATATGAAACTGGCGATAGCGGACGTTGGGGATTCCAGCCTGGACTCCAACGTCTTCCTGAAGGCGGGCAGCGTGTCGTCAGGCCCCACGGCTACGACCACGTCTACACCGACCGCCACCGAAACGGCAACTGCAACCACCACTTCTACTGCCACCGACACTCCCACGGTAACGTCCACTTTTACTGCCACCAATACACCGACGATAGCGCCCACGGCGACGACAGCGCCAACGGTGACGACAGCGCCCACGACGACGATAGCGCCCACGACGACGATAGCGCCAACGGCGACGGCAACAGATACCCCAACCATAACGTCCACGCCGGCCGATACTTCTACGATAACGCCTATAGCAACCGTTACGACTGTAGCGACTGTGACCCCCACAGCGACGGCGACACCGGCCCGGGTCAACTTCGAGATACGCCTGTTCGAGAACCCTGCCCTGAACAAGTTCGAGATCATATACGGCAGCGTGAACAATGGCGGCAACGGCGCTACGATAGGCGTGCAAGGTGGCGCAGGCGCGCGGTCCAGGCAGTATTCGTGCGACACGAACAGCGTGGGCGCGGGCACCAGGCTAATCTTCACCTATGGCTGCCCAGGAACAACCACGCCTAGCGTCACGCCCAGCGTCACGCCCAGTGCGACGCCTAGCGCTACGGTTACAGGTACCGCTACCATGAGCACCGGCACTGCCACGCGCACGCTCATACCTACGGCTACGCTGACAGCTACGCCGACAGCTACGAACACTTCAACCGCAACATATACGCCCAGACCTACCGGTACCCCCCCTGGCCCGAGCTGTATAGTGGCCGAGAATACAACCTCGTTGACTTACTCGTCGCCGAATGTGTTTACCTCAACGATAGTCGTGCCGATTAGCGGCACAATCGCAGACCTGAACGTCTTTGACCTGCATATAACGAGGAATAATGCCCCTGGCAACCCGATGGTCGTGCGCGCCGACCTCATATCTCCCGACAACACGGAGGTGAACCTCTTCAACTGGACGTGCAAACCCCCGGTATCAGGCAGCACGGACAAGATGTTCATCACACTCGACTCGGACGCGACGGACCCGATACCATATTGCAGCAGCGATGTAGTCAAGGGCACCTACCAGCCGGACCAACCTCTGACGAACTACAACAACCTCTTCATGCCCGCCGGTACGTGGACGCTGAGGATAACCGCGGTATCGCAACGCGAGAAGGCGGACGGGGCCGGCAACCTTGCCGGAGCACGGCCCGTGGCCGAGTTGCTCAGTTACAGGAAGCTGTACAAGACGCTACAGCTTGCGGCGGTCTCCCCTACGGTTGAGGGCGAGCCGACGGTAGACCCATCGGTGGAGCTATCGCCGGAGCCTACGCTCGCGGAGCCGACGCCCACCGATACGGGCATGATGACGGGAGTAGTGCCTGAACCAACCAGCACGGAAGTAAAGTCTGAGCCGACTAACACGGAAGTAGTGCCTGAGCCGAGAAACACGGAGACAACCGGCAAGGCCACCCCAACGGATGTGGCTGTTAAGGCCACGCCTACCGAATACACCGGCAAGGCAACGAGCACGCCTACCCACGACCCCGCGAAGTCTACGACTACTGTAGAGCCGGAGAGCACGGTTGGGAATGGCCGGGCGACCGGGACGGCAACGAAGGGGGCTATCGAAACCCCTACGGAGGTGCCAACTGAGACACCCACCGAGCTGCCGACCAGCGTCATGCCACTCCCACCGCCGGTGGGCACAGGCACCCCCAACCCCATGGCGGGCACCCTCATCAGGTGGGGCTTGCAGATATGCTTCGAATCTGACAGGGCCACGCCAACAATTACGAGCACGCCTAGTGCTACCGCGACAGCCTGCCCGACGATATGGCGCACGGTGACCAGCGCCAACTCCCCAGATGGCGACAACTTCCTCTTTGGTGTGGACGCCGTAACAATCAGCAACACGTGGGCGGTGGGCTACGTCGCGGGTAGTAATAGCATATACACGGCTACGATACAGCAATGGGACGGCACCGCGTGGAATAGCTTCGTAAGCCCCAATCCTCAGGGCAACCTATGGACCATACTATACGACGTAACGGTGATTGCACCCGATAATGTATGGGCTGTGGGATTTTCGAGGACGACAATAAGCGGCGTTGTCGTGACTTACATAATCCACTGGGATGGCGCCAATTGGACGCAGGTCAACAGCCCGAACCCTGGTGGCGAGGAGAACTTGCTCTATGGTATAGAGGGCACAGCCAACAACCTGTGGGCCGTAGGTTACTATGATCCGGGAGGGGGCGCGCCATTTCATAACCTAGTCCTACACTATGACGGCAATTCGTGGCAGGTGGATCCCAATGTGCCGAATAATATCCAGGGGAACGGACTGAATGGGGTAGCGTGGGATGGTTCGGCTAATCAATTGTGGGCGGTAGGCTGGGAGATCAATAGTGGCACGCTTCACGAGGGACTGGTGTTGCGCCGGGACATGGCTAGCGGCACATGGTTTACCGTCACGAACCCTCCTACAGGCACGCTGGCATACAGCCCACTCTTTGACGTGGTGGCTCTCGAAGCAGGTCAGGTGTGGGTGGTAGGTCTGTACGATGCAGGGTTGGGCGCGTTGACGTGGCGTTGCACCCTCGCTGCGTGCGAGAACATTCCCAACACGCCGAATGACATAATCCTGTACGGGGTGACTTCGGTCTCCACCAACCTTGCGTGGGCCGTAGGCAGGGGCACTGGGAGTTCCGCGCTGATAATACGCTGGAATGGCACCACCTGGATCGAGGAACCTAACCCACAGCCCGGCAATTCCCAGATCTTGCACGCGGTAGACGCGGTCTCGGCCACCCAAGCCTGGGCTGTGGGCGACTACGCCTCTTCCGGTGGCAACGAGCAGACGCTTACCCAGCGATACAGCAATATATGTCCTGGCGGCCCGCAGCAGCCGCAATACAAGACGAACAGCCTGCCGGGCGGCATCGGGGGTGGAGGGCTATGGGATTGGCTCGCCGGGCTGGACCTCCTGCTGGCGGTGGTGATCGTGGCCATAGCGGGGGCGGGCTTCTCGATTGCATTTTCGATTTCCCGGCCATCTCATGTTATAATGGAGGTCCCGGTGGCGCAGGCGAAAAGGCCCGCGCCCGTGAGGAACGCGTCCGGCGCTATATCGGTACGTATAGTGCGGACGAGCAGGCGGTAACGGAGGAATTACTAATTACGAATTACTAATTACGAATTGTACGTCCACACTAACTTGTAATTCGTAATTAGTAATTCGTAATTCAGGATTAATGCCTGGGCAGGGGAGACAAGGGGATGCTCCATATGGAGCGTCCGTCTCTCTGTTCATGCAATGTTATCAACCTATATAATATAGTCAGAGGGGGAGATAAAGAGCTATGATGCAGCCGCCATCTGCAATCGCAGAGCCAATCGTCGTCAACCTGACGCCGCCGGAGGTAAAAGTGGCCGCCGGGGCGGAGCCGGTGGAGATTGTAGCCAACGTTCGCAACGCCGGGACTACGGTGGACCAGTTCAGCATTGAGCTTGAGAATATTGACCCGACCTGGTACACGGTACTCGTGCAGAGCGTGTCGCTCTTCCCAGGCGATAGCGCGCCCATCCCGATACGCATCCACCCGCCCAAGGGGAGCAACACCAGGGCGGGGCACTACACCTTCGTGGTGCGCGCCCGCTCCCAGGCCGACCCCACCATCGTAGGGGTGACGAAGGGCGTGGTGCAGGTCGGCTCCTACTCGGTCTTCCAGATGGAGTTGGCCCCCAAGCGCGTCACCGGGCGCAGGGGCAGGTACCGGCTGGCCCTCACCAACGGCGGCAACGGCGAGACCCAGCTTGAGCTTACGGGCCGCGATCCCGAATTGACGCTCAACTTCGGCTTCAACCCCTCCGCGCCCACCATACAGCCCGCGCAGAAGAAGATGGTGCCCGTCACCGTGAGCAAGAAGGGGTTCAGGCTGGTGGGCATGCCTGAGCAATACAAGTTTATTCTCAACGCCCGCCCCGTGGACGGCAACGAAAAGGACGCGAAAGAGGTGGAGGGCGAGCTGGTCCACACGGCCTGGTTTACCTCCTGGCGCAGGCCGCTATATATACTCGCTGCCCTCTTACTGCTCTTCCTGTGGCTCCTCTTCAAGCCCGACCTGAACCCCTGCTCGGCGCGCTTCTTACTGCCCTCGCAAATCCAGTTCTACTCAGGTTTCGCTTGCGTGGGCGGCGTGCTCAAGCCATTCGCCAAGAATACCGGTACGAGCCTTGAGGAAGACGTGGTGGGGAAGGACAAGGCCTGCGTATCCGGGTCAGGCTTCAAAGAAGTGCGTAAGAATTACAGTGGACTGGTGGGCGGATGCACCGAAGGCGAGTGGTACGACGACCTGGGCAACTCGCACCAAACGACCGAGAAAGGCCAGTTGATGTATATCCCCAAGGAGCCGGGCCTGGCAAACATCTACTTCTTCCAGAACGACGGCACGATATTCACATTTGTGAATTGTGCCGAGCCTACAGAAGAGGCGCCTGGCAGCTTCAACAGTTGCGATGCTGAAGAAGTAAAACCGAAGGTGGCCAAGTAGTAGGGTAGGAGCTATGTACAAAGAACCTATCATTGCGCCACAATCCCTGACGACCGACCCCGCGCACGTTGATGCTCTCATGGCCGACCTGCAAATACTCGATGAGCGGATACACCTGGCGATAGAGCGGCTGCGCGCCACGGTGGGCGACGCGATGGACTCGGCTCAGCGCGGCCTCATCATCGAGGAAGGGGACGTTGACGGCTGGCTCACAAAGCTTGGCGACAAAGAAGGTGTAGGGGACCAGGCGAGCGGCGCTAGGCTGCCCGCGAACAGGGCCGGGCGGCTGGCGGCGCTGGCTAGCTTCTTCGGGCTGGGGCAGTTGGAACAGGCGATGCTCCTCACCACCCTCGCCCCGGAGGTTGACCTGTCGTATGCCAACCTCTATGCATACGTACAGGACGACGTTACCAAGAAGTTCCCCACGCTGGACCTGGCGGTGTCGCTATGGTGCGATAGTCTGCCGGAGAAGCTGATGGCGCGGCGGCTGATAGCCTCCGACGGCAACCTGCGCCGCCAATTGCTCCTCTCGGTGGACGATTCGCCCACGTTGACCTCGCCACTGCTGGCGCGGCCTATGCTGCTCGACCCGCGCATCGCGGCTTACCTGCTGGGCGCGGACGACACCGATCCCGCGCTTGGGAACTCGGTGCGGGTGGTCAGGCCATCGGCGGCGGTCGAATCTACCCTCAGCAGCAACCAGCTACGCAGCCTTGAGCGGTTGGTCCGGCCCATCATGGGTCGGGCAAGCCCAGGCGTGTCGCGCAACGGGGCGTCGTCGGGCAACGGCTCGCACGCCCCGGTGAATAGCCTGGTGGTATGGATGCGCGGCCTTGAGAAGCAGGGCAAGCGCATGGCCGCCGAACATCTAGCGGCTATGCTGGACTGCCCTATGCTGGCAGTGGACTCGCCTGCCCTCGTTTCGGCGGGCCCGGACCAGCGCAAGCTGATGCTGCGCGTGCTGCGTGAAGCGCGCCTCCAGGGGGCCATCATCTTCTGGGCGGAAGCGGATGCGCTCGCGCCAACGCGGGAGGGCGGCAAGCAAGACCTGCCCGTTGAACTGGCTAACCTGCTCATCGAGTGGCCTGGGTGCTCTTTCTTCGACATACGGGGCGTGCAGCCCCTCCACGTTCCCTCCGTGCTTTCCGTCGAGCTTGACTTCCCGGTGCCCACCAACGAACGGCGGCGGCGGCTGTGGGACTACGCCCTGGGCGGCGTCGCGGTGTCGCCCGACGTAGACCTTGCGCTGCTCACGGGCGCGTTCAAGCTGTCGGGCGAGCAGATAGAGGCAGCGGCGGACAGCGCGCGGCACGCGGCGGCGTGGCGGGCAGCATCTTCGGGAGACAAGGCAGACGCCCATGTCACCATGCGCGATCTTCTGCTGGCCTGCCGCCAGCACTCGAATCAGGGCCTGGGCCTCCTCGCCCGCAAGGTCACGCCGGTCTATACGTGGAGCGACCTCGTGCTGCCGGGGGACCGCTTCGCTCAACTCCACGAGATGTGCCTGCACATCAAGCACGGCCCGCTGGTCTTCGAGGACTGGGGCTTCGACCGCAAGCTGGCGAGGGGCAAGGGCCTCAACGTGCTATTCGCCGGGCAGCCCGGCACCGGCAAGACGATGGCCGCCGAGGTGCTGGCTACCGACCTGGGGCTTGAGCTTTACAAGATAGACCTGTCGGGCGTAGTGAGCAAGTACATAGGCGAGACGGAGAAGAACCTCGAAAAGATATTCCACGAAGGGCAGACCAGCAACGCCATCCTCTTCTTCGACGAGGCCGATTCGCTCTTCGGCAAGCGTAGCGAAGTCAAAGACAGCCACGACCGCTACGCCAACCTGGAGATCAGCTACCTGTTGCAGCGCATGGAGGAGTACGACGGGATAGTTATCCTGGCGACCAACCTGCGAAAGAACCTGGACGATGCGTTCATCAGGCGCATGCACGGGGCCATCGAGTTCCCCATGCCGGAAGAGCCGGATCGCCTCGAAATATGGCAGCGCACCTTCCCCCATGAAGCGCCACGCGACGCCAACATAGATTTCGCTTTCCTGGCAAAGCGGTTCAAGCTGAGCGGGGGCAACATCAAGAACATCGTGCTTGAGGCGGCCTTTTTCGCGGCTGAAGCGGGCACCCCGATCAGCATGGGCCACCTTGTCCGTGCCCTGCGGCGCGAGCACCAGAAGATAGGCAAGCTGATCCACGAATCGGACTTCGGGCCTTACGTCCACCTGGTGAAGGGGGACGAGGCGGCGGTATAGTCTTTCCACGAACTTACGCCCAATATATGTTCAACATACGGTCGTTCTGTAAAATATGCCGCACCACTTCCGAATCTGGCCTTATAGAATAGGTACGAGCTATGGCAAAGGGCGAGGGCAAAGCATCCGGCGAGCGCAGGGAAGCGCATCGCGTAGAGCGCCATGCCGAGCGTCCTGCTGCCTCTAGCGCGGACCACGAAGACCTTGCCTCCCCCGAAACTGAAATTGCCGTTCCATACCCTACCTCCCTCTTCGGTGACTCCCGGCTGAGCGGGCGGGGCAACCGGCCCGTGCAGATCGCCGCGATGCGCAGCATGCAGCAGACCTACGGCAATCGCGCCACGCAGCGTTTCTTGCAGCGCACCCGTTCAGCCGGCGCGGGCGCGGGTACGATTTCTCCCCAAGGGCCACCTCTAATACAGGGTTTACCCCTCACGCCGCTCCTCTCTCTCCCAGTGGCCGTGCAGCGCCAGGGGGAAGAGCATGACGACGAAGAGCAAGGGAGCGGCGAAGTTGCCACGCTGGGGCCTGCGTCCGCGCCCGCCGAGCAAGAAGAGCTACCCGTCCAGACCACCCGCGCTCACACCACCCACCTGCCCGTACAGCGCCAGGACCCGCCCACCAAGACCAAGCCCGCGCCTAACATCCCGTCGGGAACCTACGTAGTAGAGATAAGTAATGGCGCGGACGGCCAGGGCTACGTATACACGTTCAATTCTGAGGATGTGAAGAAATGGGGTAGCTGGGGAAATACCGCTTTCGGCTACTATATACGGGACGTATTCCAGGGTGGGACAGACACAATCGCGGCGGAGTACATCAGCCAGAGGGGTATAAAACCAGAAGGCGACGCCAAAAAGAGCGCGCTCAAAGGGCCGACCACCAGGATCGGGATCACCGGGGGGTTGCATAAGGCTGTGGTGAAGTGGATGGCGCAGAAGCACCCTGAAGTGCTCCCGCGTGGCACCTCCGCAGGCTACCACGATCTCGGTGAGCAGCACGGCGGCGGTGGAAGCCAACCCGGTGGTAACGGCGCGCAAAATGGACAGCCTGGCAAGAAAGCGGACCCCAACGCCGATTTCAAGGTCAACACAGGCGGGCGGGACGTGGCATCTGCGGACTTGCAGAAGATACGTGAACTTTTCGAGCGCCTGCGCAAGAACTACCCCGACCACGTGGTATTCAGCGAAGGTGGGCTTACCATCGAGGACTTCCTACAGTTTCTGGCCGACAACCCGGACGCCCTCAAGCGTCTACCCCCGGCGTCGAGTGGTGGCGCTCCCGTGAAGAACACGGCGGAACTGAAGAACCTCCTGGATAAAGTGAACAAGTACCGCACAAGCCGCGGTAGCGCGACCGGCTCGCCAAAAGGGAGTCCGCGCGGGGTGGAAGGGGGCGCGGAGGACGGCGTCATCAAGTTCGAGCCTGTGGGCAAGTTGCTGCTTACGCCTGATGAAGATAAATACGTCAAAGGCTCCAACCTGCGTATGCGCGTTGATTTCGACCGCTCGGACTCGGAGCGTGCCCTGCTGAACGTCTTTCCTGGCAGGGCCAGATTCGACTGGACGATCTGGCGCGACGGCAAGCGGTTCGACGACGGGCCTACGCTCGAAGCATTGGGCGGCTATAACGAGTACGATGTTGATCTGGGCGAGCCTGGGTCTTACACGGTGCAGGTCAACGTGAAAAGTCCGCGCTTCAAGGACGACAAGGAACTGGACCTCACCAGCAAGCCTCTCGTGGTGGTCGAAGAGAAAGAGCGTGAGAAGGAGGTATTCGACAAGGCCCTGGTTGGCAAGGACGATGAGAACATGCCGTTCGAGCGAGACGAGCATGGAAACCTCAAGCTGAAAGGGGGCCGCAAGCCCCTGTCGGTGGATGAGGAGCTTCTCCTGATTGATTTACAGGTGGGCGCGATCAATTCACTGGCCCAGCAGGGGAAGATTTCCGCGAGCGACAAGGAGAATTTCCTCAAGTATTTCGAGGCTCAGAAGAAGGCCCTGGAAGGGATAAAAACGAAGGCAACGGACAAGCCCTACTTCGTGCGCGGCACCTTCCTCAGCCGTGAGACCTCCTCGCACATGGAACTCAAGTCCTACATGTTCCAGACGAAGAGAGAGAAGGTGGGGCCTAACCTCAAGTATGGCGTGATATTGCACGACACCACCCTCTCTCCCGATAACCCGACGCAGCACCCCGGCGAAGGCTCCGAGGTGGGCAACGGTCCCGATGACAAGCAGGCGTGGGCGAAGGCCGAGCGCAAAGCCGTTGACGAAATGACGGACCACTGGCACACCTACAACGACTACCCGGATGGCAAGGTACACCTGGGCATCAAGATGAACGAGGACGACTCGGTCTACGAAAAGGTTATCGAGACGCACAACGCCAGGAAGACGACCAAGAAGTGGTTGGGGTACGTTTCGACGGCTGCGGGTGTGGTGCTGCTGGCGGCAACGCCCTTCACCGCGGGTACCTCGGCGGCTGTAGGCGTGCTATTGATTACGGCTACCGCCGCCGGTACTGCGGCTCTAATTCTGGAGGTGCAGGACCGCTACGAGAAAGAGGGCGAGCTGAAGTTAGACGGGCGGCTGGTGCTCGACATCCTGCAATTAGTCACTGCGGCCCTCGGCGTGATCGGCACGTTCTCTAGCGCTCTGAAGGTAGCGGGGGCGGTGGGCAAGGGGATGTTCCTGGCTACGATGGCCGGGCTGGACGTAGCCCAGGGGGTGCTCATCTCGGACCAGGTGCGCCAGCAGATCATCGCGATTGAGGCGCAATACGCCGTAATTATCGGGACGGAGACCGACCCTGCCAAAAAGGAGATGTTGATAAAAGAGCGCAACTCGGCGGTCGCACAGGTGCTAGGGGCGGCAGCCGTCAACGGCGGCTTTATCCTCATATCGCTGGCGAGCGGTGCTAAGCAGTTGCAGAAGGCTGGGCGCATGACGGGCAAGAGGTACACGGTGCGTGAGGAGTTCAAGGGCATCGTGGAGAGTAACGACCCGGCGGTTATCCGCCGCGCCCTAGATGAGCATAGCGCCGGGACTAAGGTGCTCACTAACGATGAGCGCGCCTACCTGGAAGAGGCGCTCGCCAAGACCCCCACCAAGAAGCCGGAAGAAGCAGGGAACACAGGGAACAACAAGACCACCCCTGCTGACCAGGGAGGCGGCAAGACTACACCTACGGCTGAGACCCCCAGGGAAGTAGCCATGCGCGAGGCCGCAGCCGACGACCTGGCGAAGCAGGGCCTCGCGAAGCTGGAAAAACTCTTCGGCGCAAAGAAGGTTGATGACATATTGGGCGCGGTCCCCAAGGATGAGATGAACGGTTTCCTGAAGACGATTGACGACCCCGCGTTCAACCAGCAACTTGGGCATGATTTCTTCAAGGGTCTCGCTACCCGCCCCGAAGCGATGGAGTTTGCTCGCGCCAATGGCGGCGACCTCCTGGCGACCTTCTACCGCCGCTACGGCTGGACGACCGAACTGGTCGATTCATTGCGGCAGGCTAGGGCCAAGCTGGACGGCGCAGCCACACCTGAAGCTCGCAAGCAGATGATAGATGCCATGAAGGCCGCGAGAGACAAAGCGGCTCTCGATAAGATACTCGGTAAAGCCCCACCACCCAAGCCCGCCCGCCCCGCAAAGGCCACCAAGGCGACGATGGGTGTTGACCGCTCCCACTCTTCGTGGAAGGCATTCCGCGCCGATGCGGTGGACGATGCCAAGGCTCACGGTGAGACCCTGACCCCTGAACAACTCGATATTCGGGCCGACCTCGAAATGGTGCGTGACCGGGCCAAGCGCGGGCACCTCGACAACCTGGGCCACGATTCAAAACTCAGCATCCTTGACCGTTTCGATGAGCTTGCCAAGCAGTCCGGGATGGCGCAGGGGCCGCTCAACGGCAAGCGCGGCGACCTTGCGGAGTCGCTCTTCAACCCCGACTATGGGACGAAACGATATGCGTTCAAGGGCGGAAAAGAGTTCAACCTCAAGGATGTGCCACAGAACCAGAGGAACGCCTACACCAAGCCGGACTACCGCCTCGATGAAACGGGGGTTGTGGAGTGGGTAGAGCAGAAGTCGGACCTCATTGACCGGGGAACGAAATCGGGCGACGTATTCACTTCGGGTAAAGCCGCAGCCAACGAGTATGTGAAACATGCTAAGAGTGATGCGCCGGACCTGCCACCCGGCGACAAGTACAGCATAGACTTCATCCGCGACCCTGGCCCTCCGACGCGCCAGGCCATGCTCGACATCCTCTTCGCAGCCGATAGCCCGGTGTACAGGGTGAAGTTTGGCGAGACATGGTACACGAGGCCGTGACAGCCGGAGAGCGCGTCCTGGGGATAGAGCTTCGCTTCTGGCCCGACCCATTACCGGAGGAGCGGTGGTCCGGCGTGCTTGCCTCCGTGGTTGCCTGGGAGCCTCGCTTGCACCCCACGCACGTTGACCGCCTGTCCGACCTGGACGCGGAGGAACCGGAGCCGTGGTTGGAGAGCTACTGGGAGGAGTTGGCGCGCAGGTGTGCTTCAGAGGAACGTTTCGCGTGGCTGCTCTCCAAAGCAGACCACGAGCGAGTTGCTATGTCGGTCGCCCGGCGGGGTGCCGGGGTGGAGATGTCGCTTGCTGTGCCCTCACCGCCGGGGGACTTACGGAGCTACTTCCTGGGGCTGCTTGAAGCGTTGAAAGGTGCCGCGCCCCTGGCGATGGCTGCGCTCTTCGCGAGAGGATCGGACGACGCGGAGATTATGTTACAGGGCCTGCGCGGCCTCAAAGACCTGCCTCCCTGGCTCTATCTCGACACGAGGGCGATAGGGCGCATCGCGGGTGTAGACCAGCTTCGCAACTCCCCCTGCGAGGTCCTAGATGCGCCGGGCGGCCTGCTCCTGGTAATCCGTTCGTCGCCCTGGGGCGCGCCGTCAAGGGAAGAAAAGGAAAAAGTTGGGGCGGTCAAGCGGTATATAGGTGTAAGCGCGTGGCGGCCTTTGGTGCTGGACGGGCGGCCTGAGTCCGGCGGGGGAGCATAGCAACCTGGGGTCGCCAGCAGGGGCGGACCTGTGTTTCCGCCCTGGGTTGTGTGCCATTCCTGCTTCTACAGCGCAAAAGAAGAGAAGTTTTCTTTTGTTTCTGTGCGAAATGGCGGCGAAGCCGCCATTTCGCACAGAAACAATCTCTTTTTCTGATGTCAGGCGCATTTAGCGACTTTGACACAGCCCTACCTCCGGCACTGGACGCACTAGCCAGGAAGGACCGATTATGGTAGGATGGTGCGGTTCCGGCAATACGAGGGTGCCGCGCCTCCTACCACTCGCCCAACTAACCGGCGCAGGAACATTACCCTGACACCAATTTAAAAGGTGAGGACCATGTCCGAAGATAACGGGCGGCAACATATCGAGCAAGATAAAGCGCGGCAGATTGACCATCACGCGGCCAATCACATTACGACGATGGCGGGGGCCGTTGGACCTGCGAGCGCGATAGCCTACTCCGGCGGGTTGCTGGGGGACGCCCGGTTGAGCGGGCGGGGGAATGCACCCGTGCGTGCCGCCATGATGCAGCGCGCACAGCAGACCTATGGCAACCGGGCCGTGCAACGTTTCCTCCAACGCTCCCAATCAACCTGGCAGACGCCCCTCCAAAGGGAAGACGCACCTCCCGAACCTGACGCGCAGCCGCAGGATCAGAGCCAATCCGGCCCCCCACCCGGCAAGCTGGCCTCCGTGGAAGGCACTATCGAGAAGGTAAAAGGAGAGCCTGCGCCCGGCAACGGCGGCTGTGATGGGCCGGAAGCTGCTCCATCAAGTGCAAGCAACGAGATAGCGTACTCACAGGGCGGCGGGCCGGGGAACGTGAGCGCTCAGTTCGGCACGGCTGCCTCGGTGCAGGAGGGTATGGGCGCGGAAGCGGACGGCACATGGGGCATGGACCGCATCAACAGCAACCTCACCGCGACTTCCACCGTCTCATACGGCGGCGTACACATAGAACCGGGAGCGTTCGGGTACGCGCAGCCTACTTTTGCTTTCGAGAACATCAACTGGAAAGCAGAGGGGGGCAAGGTAAACGTAAAGGCCACGTTCAATACAGAGTGCAAGTGGATCGTGGGCGCGCCGGGCGGCCAGCAGTCGGTCTCCAGCGCCCACGATGAGGTTGTGACCGCCAACTCATGGGACAAGATCGTGCAAGACCTGAAGCCGAAGAACGGCGGGAAGCCTGACAGGACCAGCTATTGGGCCAAAGACATCACGATGAAGCATGAGAAGTTCCACGTAGACGAGTACATCGAGCGCGCTAAGGTGATGCTGCCGATAGGCCAGATGCTGCTCAATGCACAGAACATAGACGTCCCCTGGTGGCCGGACAGGTCGGATAAAGCGCGCATAGATTCGGAGGTCCGCGCTCAAATCGAGGTCATCAGGAAGTTCCTTGAGATGAACGTCAGGGTGTACTACGAGGCGGGCGGCGAGGACCGCGCGTATGGGGACGGCATAGGAGATTACATCGCGCTGATAGATTCGATCAAGGCCCGCGCCGCATCCGAGAAGTGGAAGCCCAACCTCACGCCTGACGGCCAGCCTATCCCGCCCAAGAAAGGCGGAGGGGGCCGCGCTTCGGCGGCGGGCAAGGGCACGAATGCTGCTCCACCTGTCCAACGCAAGTCCCGGCTCATAGGTGAGGGTGAGAGCGCGCAGCCGGGTAAAGAAGCAGCTGAAGGGTAAAGGGAACATACCCGCACTTAACGTTCAACATACGCCGGGCATACCCGCACCATATATCATAATAACGTCCAACTTTTGGAGCGAGGAAGGTTGTAACTATGCCTAATGTTCACAATGCAGAACACGACGAATACCGGAGAGCGCGGCAGGTGGCGCAGCGCATGGAGCACGCGGCTGCCCTGGACGGCGGACATGCCAATGGGGCCACACAAAGCGCGTACTCGCCCGCGATGCTGGGGAGCCGGCAGTTGAGCGGGCGGGGAAATGCTCCCGTGCGGATAGCCATGATGCAGAGGATGCAGCAGACGCATGGCAACCGCGCCGTGCAGCGTTTCTTGCAGCGCTCCACGTCGTCCCCTCTCGCCGTACAGCGATGCGGCGGCGAGGTGCATGCGGGCTGTACCGCCTGTGGCGGGGCGAACGAGGAATTGCAGAGGGAAGCCGTCCAGAGGCAAGCCCCTGCTGAAGCAGCACCCGCACCAGCGACACCGGCGGCAGGCGGCACGACGGAAGCAGCGCCCGCAGATACGACTAAGGCCGCAGAGTGCCCGCTCACCGACTACTCAGGCAGCAACTTCGAGGGCGAGGCCGTCAAAGCCGACAGCGAGTTCGTCTCCTCGCTCGACACCATAAACACCCTCGCGGGCAACAACAAAGTGAAACTATATATCACAAGCTCGTTCCGCACCACCTCAAAAGTCAAGGGCGCTATCGTCACGCCCGCCGAAAAGTCGAACCACATGGCGGGGCACGCTATAGATATGAACGTCAAGTACGGCGACAAGGGCACCTTGTGCAATTCAGGTTGCCTGGGCGGCACGCTGCCGGAGGGCGTGAGCGGCTTCATCAAGGACGTCAAGGCTACTTCGGGCCTGCGCTGGGGCGGGGACTTCGACAAGAAAGACCCCGTGCATATAGACGACGGCCTGAACGTCAACGACCCGACCAAGTGGGAAGAGCGCTATAAAGCCGTGCAGGCTTGCGCGTAGTTTGAAACGTAGGGGCATGAGCGTAGCGGGGGGGCCCTGCCTCGCCCTGTCAGGGGTCACGCGCAAAGTTGGTTCGC
>DASWMJ010000087.1:0-4751 GCA_036399775.1 Chloroflexia bacterium
CCCTGGTCAGGATACACATGGAGCCGACCAGGGCGCGATAAATCACGCCCCTACATTCTCTATGGCGTAACGTCAAAGCAAGTCAACACAGCATCCCACGCCAACTCCGACGCCACAACACCCAACCCAATGTCGTTCAAGTCGGGGTTCTCAACCTCGTTAGTCGTGACCGCCCACAGCACATCCCCATCGTTAGGCGTATGAAAGGGCTGTATCGCCCGCGCCATCGAAGTATGCACCAGCCGCCCGAACTGCCGCAGCGACCACGCCGTGCCCCGGTCTGCGCTCAACTTCTGGTTCGTGACTACTACCGTAAGCGTAGTATTACCATGCACAACTTCTTGGGAAGATGCCAGGCGCTTCTCCAACCCGTCCATCAAGTGCAGCCTCTCACCCGTCTCAGCATCGCGGTTGCCGCGCACCACTCGCCCCTGCCTGTCCACGATGGCCCCTACCGCGTTCACCACTGTGAACACCGCTACCTTCGTCGGCCCGATCTGCCGGAAGGCCCCACCCTGCCCCGCGCTCTCCCTGCCCTCGAAGCCCAACCCCTTCCCGACCGTAGCCGACGCGCCTGCCCCTACAGGTCCAAGCGGAAATACTCCAGGCCGTGCCGCCCTCAACGCCGCCCTACCCAGCGCCTTGTCAGGGTAGACGGCGTTACCTCTCGGCCCGTAATCGAAGATGATACCGCCCGACACCACAGGTATATCAGCCCACCCCGTAGCGTACCCGCGCATGGCGAACAACTCGGCCACCACGCCCGCCACCGCCTCCAGCCCAGGCACCGACCCGCCCGCCAGGCATATCGCATGCACGCGATCCCTGCTCTCGGTCAGCGTCGTGCCGTGCGAGCCGCCCCGCACATCCACGCTCACCTGCGCCGCGCCGCCGGGGAAGTAGAAAACCGTGCAGCCCGTCGGCCCCTCCCTGTATTCCGCCACGCCTATGTACAGAGAAGGGAAGTCGAAAACGAGTTGGCGTCCCGGAAATTCGGTTGACGGCGCGAGGCTGGCGTGGTCATTCGTCAGGGGGTTCGTCGTCATCTTCTTCATCCCACATTTCGTACTGTGGCGGTGCTTCCCCCTGCGCCTTTACAACGCGGGGGTATCTCCCGCGTTCGGCTTTCGGCTTAATATCCACCACCTCCACCTCGAACTGGTGGTTATCCCCGTAGTCGAATTGGTAGATAAACTTGTGTTTGAGCACCAACCCCAACTCACCCAGCACCGCATCTTCCGCGACAAGCTTGCCTGCTCCTTCCTCCACCTCCTCTTCCTCGTCTTCCTCCTCGCCTTCATCGAGACCGTCCGGCATTTCAACATAGTCGAAGAATGGCAGTAGTTGTCCATACATTTTTTCGTGGGCGTCGGCGCAAGGTATCTGGTAGCGTGGGTCGTCTAATTCCCCGCCCATGTGGAACGAGTATAGGTGGTCGTCGTCCCACTTGATAGCATGCTGTATGGCGTGGTGCAGGTCCGCGAGGGTATGGTTGGAGCGCATCTCGATGACGCGGTAGATTCTCTTGTCCCACATGAACTTGACCTTGAACGCGAACACGCCTTCGGGTACATCCATAATCGTAGGCAGCCCGGCGGCCCTGAACATGGCGCGGACCTGAAAGCGCGGAGCAAAGTCCGGGTCTTTGACGGCAATATCCACAAGCTCAGTCCCCGCTTCAAACGTCGGAGGATGATCTACTTGCATGTACGCATGCGCCAGGTAATAGACAGCCAGGGAGCGTATGTTTGGGTCAGGGTGGCGGGCAACCTGATGCAGCGCATCGTAGGCGGCGGGTAGCTCGTGGCGTATTGCAATGTATGCCAGGGCAGCCAGCGCAAACACCTTACGCTTGGCGGCAAATTGGTCGCGTGGGCGGACCAATCCAATCATCTCCTGCCAGAATGGGATCGAGTCTAGGTCGGCGGTGGCGGCCATGAAGCCTAAAAGCCCTTCCTGCACCCAATGGCTGTGAAAACCGCCCTGTGCAACTACGCGCCTGTAAAGCTCCTGCGCGGTTGACATCTCCTTCGGCGACAGGGGCACGGGCGCTGTGAAGGGCATCATGCCGGAAGCAGCCAGGTCCAGCTTCTTGTCAAGGGTCGAAGCATCTAGTAAGGCTGGAAGTGCTCTCAAAGCTTTCTTTGCTCGCGTATGAACTTCTGTCACCACGCCCTTAGGCAAGTGCTCGTGGATAGTCAAATTGGGCAGAGGGTCGTCCATTTTCATAACCCAATCCCTCCCTGGTGGCTATTTCTTATCCAATCCACACAAACGAGGGCGACGCATGCGTCGCCCCTACATTTGCACTCACTGTAAAAGCTAAAACTTGACCTCTACCCCCTCGTCCCGCAACGCCTCGCGCACTATGCTCTTTATCCTCTCAAGGTCTTCCGCCGACTCCGTCGACTCGAACCTGTAGGTGATGGCAGGCTCCGTGTTGGAGGCCCGGATGAGCGCCCACCCCGTTGGGAAGATTATACGCACGCCGTCGGTGGTGACGACCTCGTACTCCTTCGAGAACCGCTCTCGCAGGCTGTCTATCAGGGGGAACTTCTTTTCCTCCCCTACGTCGGTGCGCCCCTCAGACGAATTGTAATACTTCGCCACGTCTCTAAATCGCTCTGAGATAGGCGTGTCGCTGTCGCCCAATGCTTCAAGCAGCTTTGCCCCGGCGTATATGCCGTCGTCGAAATCAATAATCGGGTCATCGAAGAACATGTGGCCGCTGAACTCGCCCGCGAACGGCGCGCCCGTCTCTAGCCGCTTGGCGAAGACGTTGGTGTAGCCCGTGCGCCACATGATAGGATTGCCGCCGTGCTTCTTGATGTCCTCCGGCAGCGCGAGCGAGCATTTCACGTCGAAGATAATGTCCTCGCCCGGCTTCCTCTGCAACGCCTTGCGAGCGTAGAGGATCATGTACATGTCGGGCCACACTATGCTGCCGTCGTTGGCGATCACCCCCAGGCGGTCGCCGTCGCCGTCCAGCCCTATACCCACATCTGCCCCTTGCTTCTTCACCTCGACTATCAAATCCTGTACGTTCTCTTCCTTGAGCGGGTTAGGTAGGTGGTTGGGAAAGTTGCCGTCCGGCTCAATGTAGATGCCGCTAACGTCGCAGCCCAGCGCCCTGTATACCTCCAGCGCGGTCGGCCCGGTCGCCCCATTGCCAGGGTCTATCACCACTTTGAGTGGCCGCTCAACCTTCACGGTATCCACTATATACTGTATATAATCGGGCAGCGTCGGACGCTCCGTGTGCTCGCCCTTCCCTTCGTGGAACTCGCCGCGCTCGATAATGTGCAATAACTCCTGGATGTCGTGGGAGGTAAGAGGCGCGTTCAGCCCGTCTCCTGTGCGCTTGCGTAGCTTCAGGCCGTTGTACTCAGCCGGGTTGTGCGAGGCCGTCACTTCCGCCCCGCCGTCCGTGTCGAGGAACTTCACGGAGAAGTAGAGCACAGGCGTCGCAACCTCCCCCACGTCTATCACGTCCACCCCCACGTCGAGCATGCCCCGCGTGAGCGCCTCCTGGAAGCGCGCAGACGATAACCTTACGTCGTGCCCCGCCGCCACCCGGTACCTCTCGCCACCGACCGGCGTCACCCCTTCCTGCGCGTACAGGAAAGTGCCATAAGCGCGGCCCAGGTTGTAATAAACGTCTTCCGTCAGATCTTTATCTACGATGCCCCGTATGTCGTACTCGCGAAAAATATGGGCGGGCACGATTGCCTTGTCTTTTATCCCCATTACCTGCCTCCTTCTCCAACTCATAATTGCCCCCATTGTACAGCAATTGCCACACCACCGTACCAGGGGCTAGGGATCAGGGGTTAGGGGTCAGGGATTAGAGTGTAGTCCGAACTCATGAAGTAGCGGCTTTAGCCGTGCACATAGCGCGGGGTCCAACGCTTCCACTTCGCTGATAAAACATTCTGTCGCCACCCCCAGCGCCCGGCGCAACTCCGCGTCCTCCAGCGAGCGGACAAGCGCCCCAGCGATCGGTCCGGTCACATCGGCGGGGAGGCGATGAAAACCGCGCGCGTAGGACGACTCCTCGCCCAAGCGCAGACATGCGAGGGTGAGCGTGTAGTCCCGGACCGCGCTGATCCAGTATTCGGCCTGCCACGCCTTGCCGCGCTCTATGCACGAACGGGCGTGGAGGACGTGGTGCCACCCCAACCCGACGATGTGCTGGGCGTCCGGCGGCGGTAGAGGCTCCACCTGGCTGGGCGTACCGAAGAGGGTGCGGAAACGCGGGCCACGAGCGCCGAAATCCTTCTGAGGCGATATCCCTATGTCAACTTCGAGGCCACTCGGCAGGAGAAACACACGATAGACAGATGAGCCGGAGGGCAGGTCCCAATGGTGAAGAACGCCCAATTCTCGGAACAGCGTCTCGGTCCAATCATCAAGCACAGCTTCCGGGGTGACGCCCTCGGCAATCCCAAACGCCACGTCAACGTCAGACCATTCATCCCCAGCGCCAACCGCCGTCGAGCCGGTGAGCGCACCTGCTGTAACCCGTGGGTCGCTCCTCGCCAGGTCCAGCACCCTCTCCCGTACAAAGTCGCGTTGCTCAATTGTGAACATGCGCTCCTCCCATTTTTCTCCAGTGTACCATTCTTGAGATGACTTGTAGAACAGCATGCAGAGCGTAAATGTCTAGAGACGGGATAAATCGACGGTAGGGGCGACCCGGTGGGTCGCCCTGGTGGGGTTGGCGTACAATGCTTTCGGGCTACTTAAACAGG
>DASWMJ010000088.1:0-5572 GCA_036399775.1 Chloroflexia bacterium
CCACCCACCGGGTCGCCCCTACACCAACATTCTTTTACCCTGAATTTGAACTCTTATTATTGAACCGCAACGGCAGTTGAGGGGGTAGTGAAAGTATGTTGCCTGACTCGTCCGACTTGTTGGTGTTTCTTGTAGCTACGCTGGCACTCAACCTCACGCCTGGGCCGGATATGCTGTACGTGATAGCTCGTAGCGTGGGGCAGGGCAGGACGGCGGGCATCGTGTCGGCGCTGGGGATAGGCGCGGGCATATTCGTGCATATCTTCGCGGTGGCGTTGGGGCTGGCTACCCTGCTGGTGTCGCTGCCTCTTGGGTTTGAGGTGATAAAGTACGCGGGAGCAGCGTACCTGCTCTACCTGGGGATACGCATCCTGGTAAGCAAAGAAACAGCGGTCACGGAGGGGCGCGTCAAGAAGGATAACCTACCGCGCATCTTCCAACAGGGCGTTATCACCAACGTGCTCAACCCTAAAGTCGCGCTCTTCTTCCTGGCGTTCCTGCCCCAGTTCGTGGACGAGGCGCGCGGGCCTATCGGGTGGCAGGTCGTCGCGCTCGGTTTGCTCTTCAACATCTCGGGCACGCTCGTCAACACGGGGGTGGCGCTGTTGGCTGGGTCTATCGGCAACAGGCTGAAGGGCCGCCCCGTTTTCGCCCGCGTACAGAAATGGCTAACAGGCGGCATATTCATCGGGCTTGCAGTGCGGCTGGCGCTGCTGGAGAGACGCTAGTATGGGGACAAAGGCATGGAGGTAGCTTACAAGCCAGGCGCGCCCATAGCAACACGCCCCACATGGCGGCGCGTATTCTTGATGCTGGCGACGCCTCTAGGGGTAACCGCAACAGTGTTCGCGCTGCCATTGGCGCTTGGTGGCCTGGCGGCGTTCATCAGGTGGGTATCGCCGCCAGGTGTAGAATACCCCGTCCCCACGGTATTGCTCGCGCTACAAGGCATAGCACAACTGGGGGCGACGCTTCTGCTCGTCTTCCTGGTGGACAGCGCGGTGCATGAGGGTGGGCACCTGCTGGTGAGCCGTCTGATGGGCTTCCGCATCATGCGCTACATCGTGGGGCCACTGATGCTAAAGGCGGAAGGCGGGAGGGTCAAGGTCAGGGCGAATGATAGCTGGGAGCAGTATCCAGGGAGCATCCTCGCGGTGCCGAAGAGCAAGCGCAACTTGCGGTGGCGAGACCTGTTCGTGCTGGCTGCGGGGCCTGTAGCTAGTCTGGCGATATGCGTGGCTGCCTGGTGGCTCATTGTGAAGCTGGCCTGGCAGGTTGAGTCTGCGGTGCTTGCGTACTTCAGGTTGCAGCTGGTCTATTCTTTATTTAGCGCGGTGATGAACGGCGCACCCATCAGGTCGCTAGGGAAGATGTCGGACGGGGCGCGCATAAGGATGCTGCTTGCAGGCGGGCCTGGTGCAGAGAGATGGTGCGCTCTCAAAGCATTGGCGGGAGAGTCGAAGATCGGAAAGCGCCCAAGAGAGTGGGACGCGGAGTGCATTCGCCAGGTGGTGGCGCTGCCCGACGGCTCGTTCGATGACCAGGGCGGCAACCACCTGGCGTTCTACTGGGCGCTGGACAGGGGCGACGTTGAGGGCGCAGGCACGTACCTGGACCGACTGCTTGCGATAAGCGACCGCAAGTTCATGGCGATGCAGCCCGTCATCTCTGCCGACGCGGCGTTCTACCACGCCTTCTACCGCAGCGACCCGGTGACTGCACGCGGCTATCTTGAGCAGATGGGGGATATGATCTCCGGGCGATTCCGCTATATGCAGATGCGCGCCGAGGCTGCCGTGCTGCTATCGGAGGGAAAAGCCGACGAAGCGCGCGCCAGGGCCAGAGAGGGATTGGCGTCTATGGAAGCAGAGTACGCCTACGATCCGGGGTCGGCGCAGCAAGAGAGGGAGTGGTTCAGGCAGTTGATGGCATGATGGTACAATGGAGGCATATATAGCTTTCGAGGAGTTACCATGCCTATAAGGATCAGTATTGTGCAACGCTGTGCCAAGCATAACAGTAGGTGATATAGTGGTGGTAAGTAACAGGAGAATGATAACGTATGGGCAAGCATATAGCATTCGGGTGGTACGGAGGCAAATACAGTCACCTTGATTGGATACTGCCTTTACTCCCACGGACACAGCACTACTGCGAGCCATTTGGCGGCTCGGCAGCAATACTGATTAACCGAGAGCCGTCACCTGTAGAGACGTATAACGACACAGATGGCGAGCTTGTAAATTTCTTTCGCGTGTTACGTGACCAAAAAGAGAAGTTGGTGGAAGCTATCGGCTTGACCCCATTCTCCAGGGAGGAGTTCGAGCTTGCCATATTGGGTCCAACCGAGGGCGTGTCAGATTTGGAGAGAGCCAGACGCTTCTTTGTAAAGGCGCGGCAGGTACGCACCGGACTTGCTCAGAAGGCTAGTAGCGGACGTTGGGCACACTGTTTGCTGACCAGCAGGGCAGGTATGGCAGGTGCCGTATCTCGCTGGTTAGGTAGCGTCGAAGACTTGCCCGAAATCGCTCAACGGCTGCTCAGAGTGCAAATCGAACATGGGCCGGCTATCGAGGTTATAAAGAGGTACGACAGCCCAGAAACGCTTTTTTATTGCGACCCACCATATACGCACGACTCGCGAACCGATCTAAATGCTTACGCCTATGAAATGACCGACGACCAGCATCGAGAGCTTGCCGAAGTGCTACACAGTGTAAAGGGCAAAGTAGCGCTATCAGGCTATCAGTCTCCACTCATGCAGGAACTTTATGGCGATTGGCGGTACATCGAGGGCTTGGAGCGGCTGGTACATAGCGTCAAAATGCCACGTACTGAGGTACTCTGGATCAACTACAATTTAGAGGACGAGGCTGCATGGCAGATCCAACAACAGTCCTGGCAAATGCGATTGCTAGAGCAACAAACGACTTATCAACTCCCATAATAGCAGCCGAAGATATTGCAGGGCGAGTGAAGTACGTGGCGAGGAGCGCTAACCGTGCCGGAGTGCGCTTACTCATGGCCTGTGCGCTGGCAAAGGCTGTAAACCCGGCTGTAGATATTCGCAAGCCCTACCGTGAGCTTGGGGGCACCGACTCGTACTCAGGCCGTAACTACGACGAGACATACATAGCCTCGTTTATTATTGAGCACGACCTACCCGCCAACTCAACAACGGCGTTCTTGACCCCGGCCCTCCGCACGAAGAACGTCGCACTTATGCCCAACGTAAAGTTGGGCGGCACACCACAGCTCCTTTATACAAACGCTATTCTATTGCTCAACGACGTGCAGGAGGGCCGAGTATCCGCCGAGGATTTACTGGCAGAGACGGTGCGGGAGTTGCTGGTGCTCAGGAAGGAGAATCGTAGCAGACTGAATAGCCTCCTAGATGCCCTACGCACCACGCACGGCGAGGACTTACTGCCGCTATCCTCTGAAGCTATTGTAAAGCTAATAGGGCAGCATATGGCATCTCCTAATGCCAGCCGCCTACCGGTGTTGGTAGTCGCCGCAGCTTACCAGGCCGCGCAGATGAACCTGGGCGAGAGGGTGCTTACGCTGCAATCCCATAACGCCGCCGATGAGCAGACTGGCGCGCTTGGCGACGTAGAGATCACAATCGAGGGTGAGGACAGGGTAATCACCAGCTATGAAATGAAAATGAAGCGGGTAACACTCGAAGATATAAATCGTGCCCTACAAAAGATTGCAGGCTATAGCCAACGTATTGATAACTATATCTTTATCACTACAGATGTGATTGAGGAGCAGGTAACGAGGTATGCAGCCGAGCAGTATGCACGCACCGGAGGCACGGAGATTACCATCCTGGATTGTTTAAGTTTCTTGCGTCACTTCTTACACCTGTTCCACCGGCTACGCACTCATTTCCTGGAGGCGTATCAATCTCTCCTGCTTGCCGAGCCGGAAAGTGCAGTACGCCAGGAGCTAAAAGAGACATTCTTGACATTGCGGCGAGCCGCCGAGACAAGCGATACTCTATAAGTTACTTACTGGACTTGGGTGCCTCCTAAATATTCGCGTCCATCGTATACATCTTTGCCCAACAAGGAGCCTCTATGCCCGCATCTTTATCCGCCGATCAAGACGCGCTCAACGACGAGTGCATCCGCCACCTGCAAGCCCTCATCCGCCTGGACACCAGCAACCCGCCCGGCAACGAGAGCATCGCCGTCGAGTATATTCGCCAACAGCTTGAGGCCGAGGGTATAGCTTCGGAGGTTGTGGAGTCCGCGCCAGGTAGGGGCAACCTGCGGGCTGTGCTGAAGGGTGACGGCAGCGCGAGGCCCTTACTGCTGATGTCGCATACCGACGTGGTGCCCGTCGAGCCTGAATACTGGACGCACCCGCCTTTTTCGGGGGAGATAGCGGACGGTTACGTTTGGGGTCGCGGCGCGGTGGACATGAAGCAGTGGGGAGCGTGGCACCTGACGATCTTCCTCGAATTGGCGAGATCGGGCGTGCCGTTGAAGCGCGACGTGGTCCTTTTGGCGACTGCGGATGAAGAAGACGGCTCGTATAAAGGGATGCGGTGGATAGCTGAGAACCTGCCCCACTGGCTCGATGGCGAGTACGGTTTGAGCGAGGGCGGGGGCGGGGAGATGCAGGTAGGTGGGCGCTCCTTCTTCCCCTGCCGCGTGGCCGAGAAGGGCGCATGCCGGTTCCACTTGCGCGCTCACGGCTCGCCCGGACACGGCTCTCGCCCGCACGGGGACAACGCTATCGTCAAGCTGGGGGAAGCTCTGGCGCGCATAGGGCGGGTGCCCATGCCCCTGCAACCCACCGAGACGGTCAGGGGGATGCTGGAAGAGATACTGGGCGACACGCAGGAGGGGCGCGAACTGATAGCCATGCTGCTCGACCCTGCCACTTTCGAGCAAGCCCTCGCCGACGCGCCTTTCTCATCCACGATGAAGCTCACGCTGAACGCGCAGCTCCGCAACACGGCAACCCCCACCATCCTTAGCGCGGCAGGGAGCCGCATCAACGTCATACCATCTACGGCTGAAGCGAGCCTGGATGGACGCCCACTGCCCGACGCCACCGCAGAGGAGTTCGTGCGGGAGTTGCGGGAGATAGTTGGGGATGAAATAGAGATAGACGTTTACGAATACTGGCCGGGCGCTTCAAGCAGCTTCGACACCGAGCTATTCCGCATCATGAAGGAAGTCACAGGGGAAGTGACCGGCGGCGCGGGGCTGGTGCCCTTCATGGCGACGGGTGCCAGCGATGCACGCTTTGCCGAACCCCTGGGCGTACACGTCTACGGCTTCGGCCCCATGCGCGACGAGCCGGGAGCCGCCCCTTCCGCCCTGATGCACGCCCACGACGAACGCATCTCCCTCTCCAACATAGAGCTAGGCCTACGCATCCTGCACGCGACGGTGCTGAGGATAGCAACCTAGCCAAATGCCAAATGCGGAATGCGGAGTGCGGAGTGCGGAGTGCGGAGTGCGGAGTGCGGAGTGCGGAGTGCGGAGTGCGGAGTGCGGAGTGCGGAGTGCGGAGTGCGGGGTGCGGAGTGCGGAGTGGGGCGTGGGGAGTG